>JAWDMK010000001.1:0-61249 GCA_046536675.1 Microcaldota archaeon
CCTCTCTTGAGGTCTGAATGAGATTTCTTCGCCCCTAACTGTAAATGATTTATTTCCAACATAAAATTTAAATACTGCTGTTTTTTTAATGACCTTTTTAATACCATTCTTTGTCTCTAATATGAGCGTATTCTTTGTTTCATCTATAACCTTGCCTTCTACTCCTTTCTGTTTTTTGTCTAGGCATTCTACAATCTTAGCCCTTAGCCCTATAAGCTCACTTAGGACTATGTTCTTGTTGTTGTATTGCATGTATTGAAATGCTTTGTTGAGATATTTATATCTAAGTATGATTTTTAAGTATAAATTAATACATCAAGCTATAAAAACCTTATCGATATTAATGCAATTTATCTTATTATAACCTTGTCAGAAATATCTACAATCCTATCAATCTTGTAAGCGATTTTTGTGCCAAAGCTTGTATTTATAAACACTAGCCCTTTCTTTATATCAACTTCGGCAGCCTTTCCTATAAGTGCACCCAACTCATTAACTACAAGCTTATCCTTTATCCTTTTCTTGCGAATCGCTTCCTTCCTAAGATAGCTTGTAAGGTATGAGATTGCAATGCCAATAATTATTGCAATGATTGTATAAAGAAGGAACTGACTAAAGAATATTTGGCCAATGATCCATGCAACGAAAGAATATACGAGGACCCAGAAGATTATTGTTGAGCCTATATACATGCCATAGTTTAATCCTTTGAATATGTATCTCCTGCCTTTTACATCTATTATCCTGCCTATAAGATAAAGTATTAGTGAGATAGGAAGAAGAAGCATAAAGCCTTCTATAGCATATGCCCATATTGTAAGCTGATCGCTTGTTATGCTAGACTCTGCGAAGTAGTTTCCACCAGCGATGAAAAGAGATGCTACAAAGAATACAATTGCGCTTAGATAGAAAACAAAACTCATTCTATCTATACTAAAGCCAAAGCCCTTAAATGAATTAAGCAGCGCGTCTTCCAAGCCAAAGCCTTTTATAATGAGGTATAAACCTATTAAGCCAACTGGAAGCTCCCAGCCAGTTCCTATAGCATAGCTTATAGCAAATAGCAATAGTAGCAATGCAGGAATTCCAAATACAATCCTTGCATAATGAGGTTCCTTGAGCTTTTCAAGTATAACAAAATATGTATTCTCAAAACTCTCAGCCTGCTTCATTGTGACCAAATTTACACTATTGATCTTTATCCTTGATTCTATTATAGGTAATACCCTATTGTCGCTTGCGCCATCTGTAACAAAAACGCATGCATCAGCTTTGTATTGGTCAAGTACGAGCTCAAGTTGCCTCGCAACCTCCCTATCTGCGGCGTAGCCTTCTGTTTCAGAGCCTGTTATTGTAGCAACATTTACAAGATAACCTTCTTTTTTAAGCTCATCATATATTTTCACCGCCTTAAACATCGTATTGGCATCTGTCTCTTCAGGATCTGCAAGCGAGAGCTGAGTAGCTGCATTCAAATTTTGAACACGCCCAAGAACAGGGCCAGAAATTCCAGTTTTTCTGTATAAATCATTATCTATGTCTACCGCCAAAACGAGAAGACGCTCATCCTTATTCTTTATGCCGGTTTTTTCCTGCATTGTATCATATTATTTTGATAAGATAATATTTAAATACTGTTTATTCCTTCGCTTTTTTGCAATTCATTAAGCGATAATAAGAATTAAAAATACTTAACGCTTAATTATTCTTGTGGTTGCATGGGATTCGGAAATGATTTAGGATTAGCATGGAGCATAATAAAGAATCCTGGGAAGTTCGCTGGTAAGCAGATGAGCTATTTATCTGCGTTGAAGCTTTATTATGAAGTCACCATAATACCGTTTATACTCTCGCTCGTTGTTGGCATACCCATAATTCTACTTGGAGTAAACATGTTTCTCATGCCATTCAGCAACCTACTCATAGGTGCAGGGCTTACCATTGCCTTTATAATAGGCTTAATCCTCTCACTATGGATTATAGTGCCAATAGGTATATTCATAAACGCATTTATTTATCAGATCGTAGGAAAGTATATTTTAAATGCGTGGAACAAAGATTATGAAAAAACTTTCGTTGCTACGCTTTTTGGTACGCTGCCAGAAGTATTTCTTTACTGGCTTCTTCCTATTCCTTTACTTAACGTTGCTGTTGTTGTAGCAATGGTTGTATGGGATTTAATAGTTCTAACAATAAGTTTGTCACTACAGCAGAGGACTAGTAGGATAAATGCGTTTGTAGCAATAGTTGCATCTGTGCTCTTTGTAATAATAATAGCATTCCTCTTTATGGCACTTATTTCCTCTATGATAGTACCTGCAGTAGGCATCATGCCACATTTTATCTAAAAGCTTCATTATTTTTATTCTTTCTTTTTTGCCTTCATCTTAAATCTTAATTCTAAGAAACTTTCTATCATCTTCTCGTAATGTGACATGAACAAAAGCACGAGAAAGAGAAATACAGATAGCAAGACCACAGCGGTAAGACCATAGTTTAGGTATTTAAGGACAAGATCTAACTCTTTTGCATATAGGTGCACAGATACAAGCGTAACAATAGCTATACCAGCATCAAAACCAAGTGAACCATATGCTATATACTCAAGCAGCTTTTTTATCTTCTCTATCCTTTTAAGAGTTGAATAGCGCATATTACTTTTTTATGCATAAAAAGTATAATAATATTGGTGTACAAATGCTAAAGTTTCTCTAAGAAATTAGCAACAATCTTATTGAAATCATCAGGCCTGTCCAAGTAGCATGCGTGGCGTGCACCTTTTATTATTATAAGCTTACCTCCAAGCCTTTCTAGCTCTTTGCTCGCAGATTCTGGATTAGATATGTTGTCTAGGCTACCCCACACACCGAGAAGATTTACGCCGCTTAGACTCTTAACTTCGTTCAGATTTCCAGCACCAACAAGAATAAGGCATTTGACAAGCGATGCATTTTCTTCAGTGAATTTAGCTGCAAGGTAGCCACCAGCACTAGAACCAAGTAAACATGAGCCTCCAAGCTTTGTTATAAAATCCTTAAGAAAATCAAAAAATAGATCGCTGCTTATCTGCTTGTTCCTGCTTTTAGGAAATCCGGGCTCATCTATTGCATATACATTATATCCTATTTTGTTTAAGGCAGTTGGAAGGTTTATCTTGTCCCATACGCTTGATTCAAAACTGTAGCCATGTAGCAGAATAATATTCTTTTTACTTCCAGCAGCCTCGCTCTTGAAATAAACGATCTTATTTCCTTTGTAATTTGCTGTTTCTTCTATCATGAAACTCAGCCCTCTACAACTGTGCCGCTATGTGCTTTTCCAAGAAGTGCAAGCTCAAGCTCTTTAATTTCGCTTCCTATAAAATCTATTCTTATCTTTGACCTCTTTGCAAGCTTGCTTGCAACTAAGTCAAATACAAAATTTACTTTTGCCTGCCTTGTATCAAACTGTTCTGCAAGTCTTATAAGCTCGTCATGGCTTATCTTCTTTAGCTTTATAGCACCTTTTTTGCTTGGATCTATATTGTAAAGGCCGCTCTCTTTGCTAATATTAACAAGCCTTTTGCAACCTAAAGCTTCACAGCTTACTATCGCCACAGCATCTGTTGTAAACCCTGGTATAAAACCAGAAGCAAATATTACCTTGCTACCACTTGCATAAGCCTCTTTAAGCTCGGCAGGATTAGAAACTACATTTGGATACGCTTCTTTGAAAAATGATTTAGCAGCTATTGCATTTGCCTTTGTAAAAGCTATTCCTATTTCATCAAGCACATATTCGCTTACGCCCTCTTTCCTTAGTGCCTCTATATATTTTCTGTTTGTATAACCACCGCCCGTTACAATAATAAATCGCATATTTTTGAATGCAGGCTTGCTTAGCAGCTCTGCCATGCCATGCAGATATTTTACATTGAGCCCGTTCTCATTCGAAACAACGCTTCCACCCAAGGAAATGCATATTGTTTGCATAATGGTAATAAGAAGGGAAAACTTAAAATTTTACTGCACCTGGGGTTGCTGGGATTTGAACCCAGACTTGCGGGTAACTTCTATCACAGATCAAAGCTCCAAATCCTAATCATCGCAAACGCTCAATAATATAAACATCTGGAGCCCGCCGCGCTGCCAGGTTACGCAACAACCCCAACGATATGCTATCAAATATGATGTTTATATTTAAAATCTTTTTCTGAAACCAAATCAAAGACAAAAAGATAAAGCGCTGGGGGTGGGAATCGAACCCACGGAGGCCATTTCTGGCCAAACAGCTTAGCAGGCTGCCGCCCTTTAGTGGGGATAGCCTACCACTAGGCGACCCCAGCATGCAGCAGGAGCTGGCTTTGCAAATATATAAGCGCATAAGGTTTACTAGGCTTCCGCTCTGCTCTGTATCTCCAGAGCATAGCCCTTTGTACGCTTGCGCTATATACTTAGGGTTGCTCCTTCCGGCCTGGCCCGGTTCATATATAGGACCACCACTGGAGGCAAAGCTTCATCACTTCAGCCTAGGCCTCGTGCGCCTATATATTACTCTGCCAGCATTCGGCCCGCCTAAGGGGATTTGCGGTGAGGGAAACCCCTAGCTTCCCGCCTTCCTGCTGCAAGTATATTGCTCAGCAAAACATTAATAAGATTTCTAAAAATTCTCTAAGGTTGTATAAATTGAAATGAAAAGATAAACAAAAATTTTTATACTTTGCATAGAAATATTTATGTGCAAACCAAATTTATTGTTGTACTTGGAAGCGTAATGAGCGGCCTAGGCAAAGGTGTCGCAACTTCTTCTATAATGAAGGTTCTCTCATTCTATGGCTATAAGGCAATTCCGATTAAGTTTGATGGCTATCTCAATTATGACTGTGGAACAATGAACCCATATAGGCACGGCGAAGTATTTGTTCTTGATGACAAAAGCGAAGTGGACATGGACTTTGGTATGTATGAGCGCTTCCTGGGAAAAAATCTTAATGGCGACCTCTCTATAACAGGTGGCAAGCTCTTCAGCGAGATAATAACAAAGGAGAGGCGAGGGGATTATCTAGGTATGGATGTACAGATAATACCACACCTTACAAACCTCATTATAGAAAAGGTAGAGGATGTTGCAAAAAAGTATAAGCCCGATGTGCTTGTTATAGAAGTTGGCGGAACTGTTGGTGATATTGAGAATAGCTACTTTATTGAGGCAATGAGGCAACTTGCACTCAAGCACAAAACGCTTTTTGTAAATGTTACTTATGTGCCTAAGCTAGGTGTGGTTGGGGAACAAAAAACAAAGCCTACACAGTATGCTTTCAAAACCATAATGGGAAGCGGTATAATTCCAAATTATATATTTTGCAGATCAGAAGAGCGGATTACAGAAAAAACAAAAAACAAGATCTCTATGTATACAAATCTGGAGCCTGCGAGAATAATAGATGATTCAGACCTTGCAACTATATATGAATTGCCCCTTCACCTAATGAAGCAAAATTTTGACAAGCTATTGATAAATGACCTAGGCTTAGAAAAAAGAAACTTAGACAAAGAAAAGGTTAAGAAGTGGAGCGAGATTGTCGAGAAAATAAAAAATCCAGAAAAGAATGTTGAGGTAGCAATCGTAGGCAAATATACAGAGCTTAAAGACGCTTATATTAGCGTGAAGGAAGCGCTTGTGCATGCTGGTGCAGCTGTTAATGCTGGAGTTAATATAAGATGGATTGAATCAAGCGATTTAGAAAAAGGTGATTTAAGCAAGCTAGACGGAGTTGATGGAATAATAGTGCCAGGCGGCTTTGGGAGTAGAGGTATAGAGGGTAAGATAAATGCAATAAAGTTTGCAAGAGAAAACAAAATACCTTACTTAGGTCTTTGCCTTGGCATGCAACTCATGGTTGTAGAATATGCAAGAAATGTATGCGGCTTAGAAGGCGCAAATTCGACAGAATTTGACAAGAAAACGAAGTATAATGTTATAGACCTTATACCTTCGCAAAGAAAAATAAAGATGAAAGGAGCAACGATGAGGCTCGGTGCTTGGAAGTGTAAGATAGTAAAGAAGGATTCAATTGCGTATAGGGCTTACAACAAAAAGATAATATCAGAAAGGCACAGGCATAGATATGAGGTAAACAACGCTTATAAAAGAATTCTTGAAAAGAACGGGCTTGTAATATCGGGCTTAACGCCAGACAACAAGCTTGTTGAGATCGTAGAATGGAAAGATAGCTTTGGAATAGGTACACAGGCACATCCCGAGCTTAAATCGAAGGTTGAGGAGCCTGCGCCACTCTTTGTAAGTTTTCTAAATGCTGCAATCAAGAGAAGAAAGATTTGAATAAGGCTATACCCTGCTTTACCCCTGCTTTTGATGAACCTGCACTCCTTACATGAAATACATAAGGGACTTCAGCGATTCTTGCATCTTTGCTCTTTATACACTTTAGGAAATCGAAAAGGACCTTATAACCTTCACCAACAAACCTTTTCTTATTTGCTTTGTATACGTTTTCAAAGAGCTCTTTCTTAATACCGAAATAGCCAGAAAATATGTCACCACATCTTGCACTTCCTTCCAAATAAAGCACAAGATAGCCAATATATATAAGCAAGCGCGAGATTATCTTTCTATACAAAGCCCAGTTCTTTACGCTCGCCCTTGTAGCCACAACAAGATTATAGCCTTCATCAAACTTCTTCTTTATCTTTTTTATAACTTCAAATGGGTGCTGCATATCAGCATCCATTACTATAACATATTTAGTGTTACTAGCCGATATGCCATCGATCACGCTTGCTGTAAGGCCCTTCTTTTTTCCTCTTCTTTCCAAAAGCTTAACATTCCTGTTCTTTGAACTTATCCTTTTAACAATACCTATAGTTCCATCGGTTGAATTGTCATCGGCAACTATTATTTTTATTTTAGGATAATTCTTTAGTATTGCATTTATGAGTTTTCCTATAGTCTCTTTTTCGTTAAGCGTAGGAAGGACAACTGTTATTTCCTCAAAACTTTCTCTCATTCTTATCACGCTGGAAAAGCTCAGCATATATTATAATTGCACTAAGCCAAAGACCTATGACAGGGAGCTTGTATAGAACCTTTCTCAAGAGTTCAAGCTCCTTCCTGCTTATTGCATTGAACAAGCCCAAAAGGATAGGGTAGATAAATATAACTGCTATTAATCCAAGGAGCAGCTGGTATGTTGCTTTAATATTGATAAATATAATAGGTATGAGGAGAAGGGCCAGTACAAGGTTTGCGATTATTATGCCCGCGAGGTTGAGCTGAACCTTTATCTTAAGAACGTGCCTTATAAAATTGAGATAAAGGATATCAGCAACAATACCACCAATATAATAAAGAGCTATTATCAATCCGTTTACACTAAGAAACGGAACTAGTATTAGAAGAGAGAGTAACTCAATTACACTTGTGGCTATGCCATATGCAAACACTTTTTTAATATAGCCCGCGCTGACGGCAAGTAAAGAAGCATAAGAGGCGAAAAGGCCAAGAAGTATGCCGAAACCAATAAGCGCCATATACAGTGATGCGCCTTTGTATGTGCTTGTAAAGACAGAGATTACAAGTGCGTTTGAAAATACTACTATATAGATAACAATAGGTATTGCAAAAAGCAGGCCAAAGTAGATCGAGTAATTATAAAATTTACCTAGCCTATCTTTTATTTCTTTATTAGCTATAACAGCTGAGAACATAGGTATTAATATAGCGCTTATAGATCCTGTTACAAGGTCTATATAAGTACCAATCTTTGAAGCAACACCATAAAGGCCAACAACACCGGGAAGGAAAAAGAGACTAAGGTAAAGCACGCTAAAGTTGTTCACAAGGCTACCGACTATACTAGAGGTTGTTAAAGGTATGGAAAAGCTCAGCATCCTTTTCGCTTCGCCAACTACATTGTTAAATCCTATGCTGCTGTGCTTTGTGATTCTTAAGATCTGGTATATAAAGCCGAAAAATAGGCCAAGCATGCATCCCACGATTGCACCAAGCGCACCATAACCAAGAAGAACCAGGGAGATGCTAAATGCTGCTTGGAATGATATGTTTATGACTTGTGCAATTGCGCTTCCTTTACCATCAGCAAAGCTAATTAGCATATTTATGCCAAGACCAAAAAGGGTGGAGAAGATAAGGTATATCAATGAAAAGTATACCACTGAATCAGTTACTGTGCTGTGAAAGAAGTAGTAAAGAATTTGCTTTATGAAGAAAGAGCTTACAAGAACAACAGCAAAGATTATTATTAGTGTTATCAATAGTGCTACGCCGAGCATATTTTTTATTCTTTCTTTCTCTCCTTTTTGTGAGAGCTCTGGTATGTATTTATTTAGGTACTGGCCTATGCTTATGCTTCCAAACGCACCTATAAATCCAGCCATGCCCATTGCAATTGTATAAATGCCGTAGCCTGACGGGCCGAGAAGCCTTGCGACTATTATGAATGTTAAACCACCAACTATTATTGAGAAAGCTTTGCTAAAAACAACAAAAGTAGCAACGCTAGCGCTGTTAACACCAAGCTCTGTTGCATTGCTACCTTCATATCCAGGCATTATACGACCTCAATATTTAACGAAATATTTAACATAATTAATTATAATATTAATAGGCCCTTCTATTAAAGGCAGGCCTTTAGAAAAATTCCTCAAATCTCTAATAAACTCATTTCCTATCAAATGCATTAGTCCAATGATTATAGGATATGCAAATAAACCTATAATCGATCCTACAATTAAGATAAGCCAAACATTATGCAAAAGAAATGAAGGCAATATTATAAGCACGAATATAAGGTTTGCAAAAAATATCTTTGCTATATCCATTATTGCATGCCTTATGTTGAAAAGTTTCTCAACCCCTCGTATAAATAAAAAGTCGTTTACTAAACCTCCTATTATGAAGAGGCTTAATATTACACCTATAGCCTTCAAGTAAGGAATTAAGCAAAGAAGCGCTATTAATTGTATGATTACGGAAATTGTGTTATATTTTAGCACTTTTGTAACATATCCTTTACTTACCATGAAACTTGATATATACAAAGCTGGCAAGCCGATAGCAACACCAATAGAGATCAATAGCAAGTATAGAGGAGCGAGACTGTATTTATTAGTAACTAAAATGTAGAGTAGGGGTTTTGCAAATATACCTATATACATTATTATAGGGAGACTTACCAGTAATGAGTATGTGATCACCTTGTTGTAAGACCTTTCTATCTTTTTTCTTCTTGCAACTATAGCAGCAAACGTAGGAAGCAGCACCACCCCAGTTGTACCGGTGAAGGTCTGAATTAGGTTAAACCCTTTCATTGCTGCGCCATAGTTACCAAGTATAACAGATGATGTATATATACCCAGCATCATTATTCCAAAATTTAGTATTCCATTGTTTACAAAGTTGTTTGCAGCCATAGGAAGAGAAAAAGAAAGCACATTTTTAATTTTGCTAAAACTAAGCCTAATAAGCCTTAGACCGCCAAAGGGCTCCATCGCTCTTTTAATGTAATAAGCTGTCAAGGCCAAACCAACAAGGTAGGACAACATTAATCCAAGAAGTGCACCATTGTAGCTTAGCCCAATAAGTATGAAGGATACACTCCCTACTAGATTAACGACCTGTACTATTATTATGCTATATGCAGCCCATTTGCCTCTCCCAAAGCTTACAAGTGCAGGATATAAAGCACCGTAAGTCATGGAGAAGAATAAGACAACTGAGGCAATGATTATAGTTAATACATGCAGTGACTGAGATCTAAAGTAAGAGGCGATCACTCCGCTTGAGGCAATACCAACTAGCATTAGTAAAATTGCAACAGGAAATAGAATAGAATATCCTGCTGATAAGACCTCGTTTAGTTTTTCATACTTTTCTTTGTATATATATTCGGATATGTGTTTATTGAAATATGTGCCTATTCCAAGATGGCCCACAGCGCCTATGAATGAATATATACCTACAGCTAATGTGTAAATACCATAGTTAGACGGGCCGAGAAGCCTTGCGACTATTATGAATGTGATCACATTGAATATAACGCCACCAGCCCGCCCTATAAGTAACGATGATAATGTTCTTACGCTCCTTCTTCCTATGCTTTCATTCTTCATAAAAACTAAAACAGAATAAGAAAAGAGAATTTTTAATTCTTCCCGCTTTCCTTTTGTATGAAAATTATAAGAGTATAACAGAATTTGCACAAAAGATTTATATAAATTAAGCTATAATTTAAATCTGGAGTGGGCACCAGTATATTAAAGATATAATATTGGTGGAGTGGGAGTATGGTAGAGGAGAGTGTGGCTGAGGGCGAATTATATGAGGTAAAGGTTGATGCAAAGAACCCAAATGGAGAAGGAATAGGCAAGCTAAACAACTTCGTAATCTTCATAAGGAATGCAAAAACAAAAATAGGAAAAGTATATAAAGTTAGAATAACAAAAGTCTATAGAACTTTTGCATATGCAGAACCAATAGAAGCAAGCGAAAGCAATAAGTATTTTATAGGTAATGGAACATTAATAATCTGAGCTGGTTTACTTTATTCTGTATTTTTATTTAACAAATGGTAGATTTTATGGATTATAGAGAAATAGCAGAGAAGGCAATGAAAGGTACCACAACAATTGGCATAGTATGCAGCGATGGAGTTGTAATGGGCGCTGATTCAAGAGCAACGATGGATACATTTATTGCAAGCTCTGAAGCAATAAAAATTTATAAGATCAATGATAGGCTTGGTCTTACTGTAGCTGGAGAAGTTGGAGGTGCAGAATATCTTGCAAAGCTATTGAAAGTGCAAAATGATAGTTATATGATGGAGGAGAAGGTTCCACTTAATCCAACTTCTGCAACCTCAATACTACATATAATACTGCAGGAGAACAAGATGTTTCCATTTCTGGTACAGCTTCTCGTAGGAGGTTTCAACAAAGAGACGCCAGAGCTTTATAGCATTGACCCGGTTGGAGGCTATACTAAAGAGTCAAAGTTTACATCTACAGGATCTGGCTCACTAACAGCGCTCGGCTACTTAGAAGAAGCATATAGAAAAGATATTACAACACAAGAAGCTACAAAAGTGGTTGCAAAAGCACTGAAGATAGCCATGAAGAGAGACTCTGCCACGGGAGATAGGACAAATATAGTTACAATAACTAAAAATGGTTACAAGGAGCTTTCACAAGAGGAGATAGAGAAGCTTCTAAAATGATTTTATCTTAAATTCTGTTTACTTTTGTTTTGATATTTATTTTCCCTTTCCTTTAATTTTTGCATTTGTACCAGCAAAAGTAGTGAGGCGGTTGTTTGGATGTAGAAAATGAGAATAGCAAACAGGAGACAGCAAAAGAAAAAGATTTGATAGAGACATTGAAGGAGGTACTGCCCAAAAATGTAGGGCTCGTAAAGGCAGAGTATGAAGGGCCAGATATTGCAGTATATGTAAGCAATATAGAAGCAGTATATGATGATGAATCACTTGTCAAGAACCTCTCTTCGATGATAAAAAGAAAGCTTATTATAAGAAGCGACCCTTCAAAGCTGTTGGATCCGGAGAAGGCAAAAGAAAAGATATCGGAGCTTATTCCGAAGGAAGCGGAAGTAGGCAACATAAAGTTTGTGCCTGATTTCGGCGAGGTTTATATAGAAGCACTTAAGCCAGGACTAGTAATAGGAAAGGGAGGCTCAACGCTTAAGAGTATAATAAATGAGACAAAATGGGTACCTAAGGTGTTAAGAATACCTACAATGAATAGCGATGTTATAAACGGAGTAAGGCAGCTATTATTCAAAGAGAGCGAATTCAGGAAAAAGTTCCTAACGAGCGTTGGAAAAAAGATAAGCACACCAATAATGAAGACAGAATGGCTGAAGGCTACAGCCCTTGGTGGTTTCAGAGAGGTTGGAAGAAGCAGTCTTCTTCTTGAAACGAACCACTCAAAAATATTGATAGATTGTGGACTCGCTCCAGAACCAGGGGTAAGGGGTGCTGATGCAAACAGCAATGGTGAGAACAAGGCGTATCCTTATCTTGATAGCGCAAATATAACCATAAATGACCTTGATGCAATAATAATAACCCATGCACATATGGATCACATAGGATTTTTGCCTTACCTGTTTAAGTATGGCTATGATGGTCCTGTCTACTGCACACCACCAACAAGAGAGTTGATGGCTTTACTATTGTATGATTACGTTAAGCTCGTACATAGAAGCGGGGGAACACCTTTATATGATGAGAAGGACATAAAGAAGATGCTCACGCATACAATAACAAGAGAGTATGGAGAGGTAACAAATGTTACAGATGAGATAAAGCTCACATACCATAATGCTGGGCATATACTTGGAAGCGCTGTAGTGCATTTGCATATAGGAGAAGGCATGTATAATATAGTGCACACAGGCGACATGAAGTTTGGTTACACGCGATTGCTAGACCCTGCAGATGTGAAATATCCAAGGATAGATGCACTTTTTATAGAAAGCACTTATGGAGCGGCATCGGATGTTATGCCAAATAGGCAGGATTCTGAGATTATGCTCATGGATAACATTAAGAGAACAATCGATAATGGGGGCAAAGTGCTCATACCGTTATTCTCTGTAGGAAGAAGCCAGGAGATTATGCTTGTTTTAGAAGCCTATCTAAGCAATAATCCTAAGTACAAGATAGAAGCTCCGATATATCTTGACGGCATGATACTTGAGGCTAGCGCTATACACACCGCTTATCCAGAATACTTAAAGGCAAGCCTGCAGCACAGAATACTTAGCAATAGGTCGCCTTTTGAGAGTGAGATATTTGAGGTTGCAAAAGGAGAAAAAGATGAAGTGCTAGAAAAAGGTCCATCTATTATATTGGCAAGCGGAGGCATGCTCAACGGTGGCACAAGCCTTGATTACTTGGTAGAGATGGCTGAAGATCCAAAGAACATGCTTATCTTTGTAGGTTACAACAGTGTAGGCTCACTTGGAAGAAGAATACAGAATGGCTTAAAGGAGCTTACAGTGCCTGATGAAGAGGGCAAGCTCATACACAAGAACATAAACATGCAGGTTGTCACTGTAGAAGGCTTTTCAGGCCATAGCGATAGAAAACAGCTCATAAACTTCACGCAAAATATTAGGCCAGGGCCTAAGAAAATCTTTACGATGCATGGTGAAGAAAACAAATGCGAAGACCTTGCAAGAACATTAGGCAATAGGCTTAGGGTAGAGGCTAGGGCTCCGATGAACTTAGATTCTATAAGGCTTAAGTAAATGAGAATTGTAGCAGACAACATGCTTGTTAAGCTTGCGCGTTGGCTAAGGCTAGGCGGAATAAGCGTAGAAAACACGCCATATACTGATGACAGCAAGATAATAAGCTTTGTAAAGAGAAAAAGGGCACTACTTTTGACTTCAGATAAGCAACTTGCTAGAAGGTCAAGAAGAAGGGGCTTCGATGTTCTTCTTATAAATAATACTAATCTAGATAAGCAACTAGCGTATGTTATAAAAGCACTTAGCTTAAAGCCAAAGGTACCTGGTATGATATGTCCTGTCTGCAACGGCAAGCTTAAGAGGGTAAGTAAAAGTAGCGTAAAGGATTTGATACCGAAAAAGGTCTATGCTTTGCATAAAAGCTTTTATAAATGCAATAAGTGTGGAAGGATATATTGGAGGGGAACACATTGGGAAAAGATAAAAGAAAGATACAAAAGAGTCAAAGCATTAGAAAGAAAGATTAGCCTATCATAGAAGGCTCTCTTCCTCGACTTCAACCTCTTTAACACCTTCAATATTCTTAAGCTTCTCTTCAAATACAGAACTTCCTTCTGTATCGTCATGTATAAAAAGAACCTTTATCACCTTAATACCAAATGCTATATCCTCTAGCTGTATGCCGTTTGGCTTAAGTGCTTCTGCTATCCTCTTACTTACTTTTTCTTCTTCTCCATTTTCAGGATATACTTTGAATACAACTCCAACCTTGCCCATTATGGTCCCTCAAATCCACATTTTGGACATTTATAGCTCACATAAGCCTCTCTGCAGTGCTCGCACCTCACTATTGTGGCTTCGCCGCATTTCGGGCACTTGAATTCAACATATTTATGAGAGAGTTTTCCGCATGATGTGCAGACTTTACCTACTAGTGATGCTATAAAACCACCTTTGAAAAACAAAGATATATACTTTTTAAAATGAAAACATATAAAAATATAAGTGTGGGCATATGGTGTAACTTGGATAGCACGGCAGCTTGCGGAGCTGTTGGTTGCGGGTTCAAATCCCGCTATGCCCGCTTATGCTATATTAAAGCCAAAATCAAGTAAATATAAGAGAAAAATTAGAAAAACAAAACTCAAAAAACAAAAATTTACCTTCTGCCCTTTCTGTTCATCTTTGCCCTTGCTACGTAGCCGTTCTTGTCTATGAAGTAGAGGTAACCCTCTTCCCTTTCAATCTTCTCTGTTCCCACTCTGCTCTTCTTTCCTCTTGGGTTTGTCTTCATAGGCGTTCTCCATACGTAGCCATCCTTTCCTATGTAGTATAGGTAACCGTCTTCCCTTTCAATCTTCTCTTTTCCTATTCTTTCAGCCATTCATTCACCCCGATTATTAATGAGAGGGATATATTTATAAATTTATCGTCGGAAAATCGAGATAAAAATATATAAAAAAATTAATCAGCTTTAAACAAAGATATTTAGCCTTTAAGAGCAAAACTTAATTGATTTTATGATAGGAATAAAATTTTTTGAAGAGATAAATCTAAATGGCTATATATTAATAGAAGGATTTCCGGGAGCAGGACTGGTAGGAGCTATGGCAAATAGCTACATGATAGAAAAGCTTGGTATGAAATATGTTGGCTATATAGACAGTGAGTCATTTCCGCCGATAGCTGTTATACATAATGCAGTTCCAATGTTCCCAGTAAGGATATACGCTGACAAAGATAGGAAGATTCTTGCAATGATATCAGAGTTCACAATACAGACAGAGCTTGTACATGAGCTTGGCTACGAGCTTATTGATTTTGTAAGGAAAACAGGCATAAAGGCGATTGTTTCAATAGGAGGCATACCAGCTGAGAAGCCTAGCAACGACGCTTTTATAGTAAGCACAAATGAAAATATACTTAAGAACGCTATTGCTGCAGGGATAAAGCCGATAGAAGATGGTGTTGTGGCTGGAGTTAGCGCTGTTCTACTCGCAAATAGCTCTGTACTAGATATACCGATAATAGACCTACTTGTGGAGGTGAACCCAGAGATAACAGATCCAAAGTATGCTGAGATCGCACTCTCAAGCTTGAAGAAAATAATTAACCTAGATATAGACTTAAGTGAGCTTGAGAAAGAGACTAAAATTGTAGAGGCAAAGATTAGACAGATGGTAAAGAAGGCTAAGATCTCACATGAAAGCTACAAGAAGGCAACAGATACTGAAACAACTGGCCCATCCATGTATGCTTGAACCTTCTGCAGGGGTGGCAGAGTCTGGTCTGGCTTTAGCCACAGAAAAATGCGCAGGACTTAAGATCCTGTGGCTTAGCGCCTTCGAGAGTTCAAATCTCTCCCCCTGCAACTCTAGATAAATTTTATAAGCTTTAAACAAGATACAAATTCGATTATATGGATGTTGATGAAAAAATTAAAGTGATAAAAAGCTTCGCAGCTGAAATAGTTACAGAAGATGAGCTTAGATCACTTTTTGAAACAAACGAGCACCCGATCGCATATGATGGCTTTGAACCATCTGGCCTTGCTGGCATACATTTTGGCTTAATGCGTGCAAAAAACCTCAAAAAGATGCTTAGCATAGGGATAAAGTTCAAGCTTTACATAGCTGATTATTTTGCGATGATAAACAACAAGCTAGGTGGAGACCTAGAAAAAATAAAGAAAGCAGGTAAGTATTTTACATATGTGTGGAAGGCTGCGGGCATAGATCTTAGCAAGGTAGATGTAGTTTGGAACAGCGAGCTCATGAATGATTTTTCATATTGGGATAGATATATAAGAATAGGCAGGCTCTTCTCTATAGATAGGGTAAAAAGGGCTGTAACGATAATGGGTAGAAAAGAGGGTGAAAGCCTATCTGTTGCGCAACTTTTTTACCCGATTATGCAGGCCACAGACATATTTCAGATGAACATTGATATATGCCAGCTCGGAATAGACCAGAGAAAGGCTAATATTATAGCGAGAGAGGCTGCACAGAAGATGAATTGGAAGGTGCCAGTTATAGTAAGCCACCCGCTTCTTTTAAGTCTAAAAGGTATGCCACCAAATCTAAAAGGTGCAAGCGAAGATGTACTTATAAGTTACAAAATGTCTAAGTCAGACCCAAAGAATGCGATCTTCGTTCATGATAGCTATGAAGAAATAAAGAAAAAGATTGAGAGCGCCTACTGTCCTGAAAAAATAATAGATGGTAACCCAATGTTTGATTATCTTGAAAAGATTATAATCGATGATAAGACAAAGCCTATAGTTATACCTAGGCCGGCAAAGTTTGGTGGCGACCTTGAACTCGATAATTATGACCAGCTAATTATCGCTTATAGGGAAGGCAAGCTACATCCAGCAGACCTGAAGAACTTTGTTGCAAATGAGCTTGAGAAGCAGATAAAACCGATAAGGGAATTTTTTGAAAAGAACAGAGAAGCAAAAGAGCTATATGAAGAGGTTAAAGGCTACGCAATAACAAGATAAATTTGGCAGGTATAAATGTATTATATAGTTGCAAAAAATGTATCCAAGTATTTTTCTAATACAAAAGCGGTAGAGAATATAAGTTTCTCGCTAAAAGAAGGCGAAAGGTTAATACTACTTGGGCCAAACGGTGCTGGCAAGAGCACCCTACTTAGATTGCTCTCAGGGCTATTAAGGCCAGATACAGGCTATATAGAGATTTTAGGCAATAAAACGGTACCTTACAATAGCGAGATAAATAGATATGTTTCCTTCTTAGGAGAAAACTATGCTCTTTACGATAACCTTAGCGTAATTGACAACCTTATTTTCTTTGGAACGCTTTATGATATTGAAAAGGAAGAGATTATTGAAAGAGCTAAGGAGATACTTTCAAGATTAGATGCAATCGAGTTTATTAATAGAAAGGTTGGAGAGCTAAGCAGGGGAACAAAGCAGAAGATCGCAATATGTAGGGCATTATTAAACAAGCCAAAGGTCCTGCTTCTTGACGAACCAACAGCATTCTTAGATCCGCATGCCACAGATGAGTTGCATAGTGTAATAGAAGAAGCAGATGCTACAATAGTTTATGCCACTCAAAGATTTGATGAGTTGCACAAGATGAAAGGTAAGATAATGCTTCTTGATCATGGCAGAAAGAAAGCTTATGGCTCGCTTGAGCAGATTCTTTCATCTATAAAAGACATAAACGTCGAGATATACCTTTTAAATGAAAAGAAGCTCTTGCTTAGAAGATGGAACTTTATACAGAAGAGGAATAAAATAAATGCAAAGCTCAAAAGTGCTAGCGAGATACCAGAGCTTATTGAAGATATAGTAAAGGAAGGTGGAAAGATATTAAGCGTAAGTTATCTCAGGGAAAGTATAAGCAACGAATGGGTGGTAAAATAAACTGGAATAAGATATGGGCTATAAGTATGAAGGACATGAAAGAAGCGTTTAGCAGCCTCTCAATCTCAGGGCCTATGATAGGCATACCTATCTTCTTTGCTGTGTTGCTCCCGCTCTTCACATTTTATATTGCAAGGTATGCTGGTAGTACCATAATACCACAGATAGCTGGAATTTCTGTTCCGCAATCATTTGGAAATCTTTATTTCATTGAATTCTTTTCTATAAATATTCTTGGACCTATTTTCATGACAATGCCGATAATAACCGCATCGGTTCTTGCGGCAGACAGTTTTGCTGGAGAAAAAGAGAGAAAGACTGCAGAGGCTCTGCTCGCCACACCTACAACAAACACAGAACTGCTGATAGGCAAGATATTTGCTTCGCTTATACCTGCGGTTCTACTTACAATTGCAGTATTTATAATATATGCCTCGATAACCGATTATCTCTCACTAAGCTCTTTCGGAATAGCTATATTTCCAAATATTGCTTGGTATATGATGCTCCTCAACTCACCATTTCTTGCACTCACAACCATTGGGCTTGTAGTTCTGATTTCGACAAAGGTTAGGGGAATAAAAGAGGCGCAACAGATAAGCACCCTTCTTATATTACCACTGCTTGTAATACCATTTGCCTCTATCTTCAACCTTGCCAAACTAAACCTACAGTTCTTTATTATTCTACTCATTGTGCTCTTAATAACGAGCTCTGCTGTTTTATATTTAAGTGAAAAGTTCTTTGACAGAGAAAGATTTATATTATCTTGATATATATTTAAGTGTGGTTTTATGTCTTCGATCTTAGGATATACTCTGATTGCTTTGGGAATAATATTATTACTTGTAACTTTCTTCATCGGATACGGCTTATATGCAAGCTTGAATTCAGAAAGTTATGCTCCTTTGCCAAATCAGCCTAGCATAAATGGTTCTATCTCTACTCTAACAAGCACTCTTGCCACCACTGCAAAAGAAACAGGCTTTATCTTCTTACAAATAGTTATTCTATTTCTTTTTGCTAGCATAGGCTATAAATTTGCAGATCTTGGCATAAAACTCATCAAAGAAAGCAAGAACAAAGAAGAGAAATGATTAGCTAATACCTATCAGTGCTGTGCCAACTGCTATAGTTATTATTCCGACCCATCTAAATGCTGAAATCGGCTCGATAAGCATTGCAAGCAGACTTGCAAAAATATATGAAAGACCACCGAAGCTGTAAACCCAGCTTAGGTTCGCCCTGCTAAGTGCAAAAAAATAGAATGCGGTAGAAATAAGGTAAGAGACAATGCCAAAAAATATAAGCACAACAAAAATTATATGGCTATGACTGCTTAGCCCTAGTTTGAAAAGAAATTGACCGAAGCCACCAAGGAAAGTACTTGCCACAAGAATCATTGCAATAATCGCTTTTCTTGTTTGTTGTTGTTCCATAACACCACTAGAATGTCATTGCAACTATTGCTATTCCAAGCACCACAAGCAGTACACCTATTATTCTTACAGGGCCGATCTTTTCGCCAAGGCCGAATTTTGAAAATAAAAGCACAAATATAAATGAGCTTGCAAAGGTTGGATAAACAAAAGAGAGTGCACCGTTGTCAAGAGCGAAGAGATAAATTGGCAGTGCAATGAAATACATAAAGGCGCCAAATACTATCCATTTATTTTTAAATACGCGGATTAGTTCTCTTACGTTTGCCTTGAATCTTGGAAGGTTTTTCTTGAAGATATACTGGGCTATTGATGCAATAAATGCAGATAGAACTGTAATTCCTATTATTAACAGAGCACTATACATAAAACTACCAAACGGTATAGATATAATAGGATATGATATTTAAATATAAACGTAGATTTAAAGAATGTGGTCTTGATGGAACCAACATACGATGAGAAACATTTGTTCTATCTTGCAACAGCGGTGATAGTACTTACTATCCTCGCAATAATAGTATTTATATATTCAGGCGGCAGCTATATTTTCTATGCAGTAGCACTAATAACAATCGTAATTGGATTCTACATGTCATACTATGGTTCTAAGATTAGTGCTGCAGGAACAAAGCCAAAGCAAAAACAGAAAAAGAAAGGTAAGTAAACTGGTTTGATGAACAAGTTAATTATAGCTGAAAAACCAAGCGTAGCCTTAAGGCTAGCGAGCTCTTTAGCAGAGGGAGAGTATAAAAGGTATTCGTTTGGTGGAATAAGTTATTATGAGTTAAGGAATGGAAGCGATATCTTATATGTTGTTGCTGCAGCAGGCCATTTATTTACAATAAGGCAGAAGGAAGGAAGTAAAGGTTTCCCTATTTTTGATGTAGAGTGGGTCCCATCATACTTGGCTAATCGAAAGGCCTATTTTACGAAAAAGTACCTTGACACTATAGTAGAGATAGGTAGAAGGTGCAACCTTTTCATAAATGCCTGTGACTACGATATAGAAGGCACAGTAATAGGAACAAATATTATTAGGTTTATAACGCATGGCAATGTGAATAGCAATGTTGAGAAGAGCGTTGCACTCAGAATGAAGTTTTCTACAACAACAAAAGAGGATTTAGTAAATGCATATAAAAACATAAATCCTTTTGATGAAAACAACTTCAACGCTGGGGAAACAAGGCACATTATAGACTGGATGTGGGGCATAAACATGAGTAGGGCGCTTATGCGCTCTCTATATGCAAACGGTGTAAAGAAGACTGTGAGCATAGGAAGAGTTCAAGGACCTACACTTGCAATACTCGCAAAAAGGGAGATGGAGATAAATGCCTTTACACCTAAGCCCTACTGGAAGGTATATATTACAGCAAAAGGTATTGAATTTGAGAATACAAAAGGAGATATTTTTGACAAAAGGGTCGCTGATGAAGTACTTGAAAGAAGCAGGGTAAAAGAAGCGCTTGTCAAAAAAGTAGATAGCAAAGAGGTCTTGGAAAGGCCGCTTCCGCCTTTCGATTTAACGACACTCCAGCTTGAAGCCAGTAGAGTATTTAATATAGATCCTTCTAGAACACTCGCAATAGCTCAGTCTCTTTATGAAAGGGCTTATATTTCTTATCCAAGAACATCATCGCAGAAGCTGCCTTATTCGCTTAATCTGCCAAGGATAATATCAGAACTCAGCAAAAACAGCAAGTATAGCGAGCTTGCAAGTAGCTTAATCAAAGAGAAGCGCTTTAAGCCTGCTGAGGGAAAGAAAGAGGACGAAGCACATCCAGCAATCTTTCCTACAGGTATAATACCAAAAAGCTTGGAAGATGATGAAGAAAAGATATATGATCTTATTGTTAAGAGATTTCTTGCCTGCTTTGCAGATTATGCTACGATAGAAAAAACAGAAGTAATATTAGATGTCAATGGTGAGCTCTATAGAGCTAATGGTGAAGTAATAAAGAAAGAGGGCTGGCTAAGATTTTATGCCCCGTACATTGAGGCCAAAAACAAGGCTATGCCAGAGTTAAATGAAGGTGAAAAGATAAAGATAGACCGGGTTTTTGAAAAAGAACTGAAAACAACGCCGCCAAAAAGATTCACAAAGGCAAGTCTGATAAGTTTATTGGAAAAGAAAAACTTAGGCACAAAAGCAACAAGAGCCGAGATTATAGACACACTCTTCAAGAGAAATTATATAGAAGGGAGCAGCATAAAGGTAACTGATTTTGGAATGAGCGTATATAATGCACTTAAGGAGAATTGCAAGGAGATTCTAGATGAAGCGCTAACAAGAAAATTAGAAGAGGATATGAATAATATCATGCGTGGAAAAGCAAGAAAAGAAGATGTTATAGATGAGGGTAAAAAGATAATAGAAAGGATAATTAGCGAATTTAAAAGCAAAGAAGAAGCAATAGGCAAGAGCCTTAAAGAAGGCTTACAGGAAACCTCGAAAGGAGAGGTATTGGGAAAGTGCAAATGCGGTGGAGATTTAATAATTAAGCATTCTAAAAACGGCAAGAGCTTCGTTGGCTGCACAAACTGGCCTCAGTGCAATGTGACATATCCGCTGCCACAATCTGCAAAGGTTTTGCCAACGGGAAAGATATGCCCTTATTGCCATACACCAATAGTTAAAATATTCAGGAGGGGAAAGAGTGTTTTTGAGATGTGCTTAGATCCAACATGTCCAACTAAAAAAGATTGGAATAAAAATGAAGAAAAAATAAATGAAAAGGTAAACAAGAGGGCAAAGGTAAAAAGCAAAAAATAAGTGATAAAATGTTCATATATCCGCACATCTACAGGAAGCTTAAAAGGGGGCCACAGGTTATGCTCCCAAAGGATATAGGCATTTTGCTTGCATACACATGCGTAGACAAAGAAAGCATATGCATCGATGCTGGTACTGGAAGTGGTTGGCTCACTGTAGCTCTTGCTCGAATAGCAAAGCATGTGTATTCATATGATATCAGAGAGGATTTTATCAAAATAGGAGAAAAGAATGCGGAGATGCTTGGCTTAAAAAATATAACATTTAGGAATGCAGATATAACAAAGAGGATATATGAAAAAGATGTTGATATAGTAACGTTAGACATGCCTAATCCTGAAAAAGCACTAAGAAATGTCAAAAAGGCTTTGAAGCCAGGCGGCTATGTGGTAAGCTTTTTGCCACATACAGAACAAGTAAGCAAATATGTGAAAAAGCTAAACATACTAAAGTTCAGCGAGATACACGTTGTAGAGGTGATTTTGAGGGATTATCTTGTAAGGGAAGAAGGAATGAGGCCGACAAACAAAGGTATATGGCACACAGGATATCTAACATTTGCAAGGAAGCCATCTGTTTAGCTTGTTTAGCTTCCCAGCTGCTCATTATCATAAGACGCTTTACCTTTTTGATGTTAATGCGATATTTGCAAGCATAGCCTCTAACTGTATTCTTTCATTTGCCCCTTCAACTATTCTAAAATTGCATTCGCCAATCTTATCCATTATCTCAAGCTTTGCTTTATCGTCGATCTGCATGTTTGGTACTTCTCTATAGCACTGCATCAATATATCCTCACCACTCATACCATATACAAAGACAAGCTTGTTAAGCTCCTCTCTTGCTTTGACAAAATCACCGCTCAAAGCATATCTAAGCATAGAAACTATTTCCTTTGGCCTTGCCCTCGCTGCTATATCGTATATACTCTTTTCTGTTATCTTCTTGTCCAATATGGCTGCACTTTGTAGTATATTCGTTAGTTTTCTTAAGTCGCCTTCACTAACATATATCAATGCTTCTATAGCTTTTTCATCTATCTCTAATGATTCGCCCTTTGCTATCCTTTCTATAAATTTCTTCATCTCATCTACATTAAGAGGCTTGAACCTAAGAACAACACACCTACTCTGTATAGGTTCTATTATCTTGCTAGCATAATTTGCACTAAGTATAAACCTTGTTGTAGAAGCATATTTTTCCATTGTTCTCCTAAGCGCATGCTGTGCCTCTGGTGTAAGTGCATCTGCCTCATCAAGAAATATTATCTTTACAAGCCCCTCTTCCAAAGGCAATGTTTTTGCAAACTCCTTCACCTTGCCTCTTATTACATCTATTCCCCTCGTATCGCTTGCATTTAGCTCTAGAAATGCTTCATTTATCTTATCACCATAGAGCTCTCTAGCCATAGCAATGGCACTTGTTGTTTTTCCGACACCTGCAGGTCCTGCAAAAATCATGTTTGGAAAGTTTTTTGTCTTTACAAACGCCTTCAGCCTTTCCACTATTGCGGTTTGGCCTATAACCTCGCTTAGCTTTGAAGGCCTATATTTTTCTGTCCAAGATAAATCCAGAACCCCCATTTAATCAGAAAATATTATTAGCTTACAAAATATAAATATTTAAGCAAGCACATCATATGCCTCTGCTATTCCTCTCAGAACTATATAAATTACAAGTATTGCTACGAGTACAAGCCCTACCCAAAGAGGATAATTTGATACATACACTAGCACTAAGTATGCGAATGCGAAGAATTTAACAACATTAATGCCTCCTCTTCCAATGTTCGAAGAATATATAATCCTTGCAAACTTGGTTCTTGGCTTTGAGGATGTTCCTCTTGAAGCCATAAGAGCATCAACAAACGCATGCCTAAAAATTACTATAAATACAACAAAAAGAGGGATAAGCCTTAAGTAGGTAAAGACTATCCAAAATGTGTATTCAATTACTCTGTCTCCAGCTATGTCTATTCTTGGCCCAAACCTGGATTCTCTTTTTGCTATCTGCTTGAAATGCGCTATTTTCTCCTTTTCTTTTTCGTCTTTTGAAAGAGCGGCTTTCAAGTAAGAAGAAAAACTTATGGCGCCTCTGCTTGCACTCCTTATTGCTAGATAGCCATCCAACCCATCAAGTAGATACATTATAAGTATAACAAATATTGTAACCCATGGGTTAATCTTCAGAAGAAGCATATAAACTACTAAAAAAACCATGAATGTTCTTATGAGCGTAGCTGCATCTGCGCTTCGCATTAAACCACAAATAAATTTAAAACAGAAAGATTTAATATTTGATTACTAAATCCTATCTATAATAATCCTTTAGCCTTGATTTTATGGAGACAAATTATGAAGAAGAAATTCTAAAGTATTGGCAAGAGCATAAGATATTAGAAAAGTGGCGTGCAAAGAATAAGGGCAATAAGCCTTTTTACTTTCTAGATGGCCCACCTTATGTTAGTGGTGAGCTACATCCAGGCCAGATCTGGGTAAAGGATGTAAAAGATATTCTTTTAAGATACAAGCGCATGCGTGGCTATGATGTTCATGATAGAGCTGGCTACGACGTTCATGGCTTGCCTGTAGAGCATGCCGTTGAAAAATCTATGGGAATAAAATCAAAGCTTGAGCTTGAATCAAAGATAAGCGTGGATAAGTTTACAAAAGCTTGCAGGGAGTATGCTGATTCACTTATCCCAAAAATGAATAGGGATTTTATTAGGTTCGGCGCTTCGCTAGATTTTGAAAATGCTTATGTACCTTACAAGAGCCAATACATAGAAAAGGCTTGGAATATAATCAAAAGGCTCAGCGAGAAAGGCTTGCTTTATAAAGAGGGCAAGCCGCTTACTTACTGTCCAAGCTGTGAGACCGTTCTTGCACAAGGCACCTTAGAGGTTGAATACAGCGATGAAAAAGACCCTTCAATTTTTGTTATATTTAAAGTGGATACCAAAAGATCAAAACCAAAAATAGAGATAGATGAAGAGACTTATCTGCTCATATGGACAACAACACCCTGGACCTTGCCAGCAAATATGTCAGTTGCAGTAAACCCAAAGGAGCTATATGTAAAGGCTAATATAAACGGCAGGAAGCTTATTCTTGGAAAAAAGAGGCTTGACGCCATTGTATCAAGCTTGAACGCAAATGCTGTTGTTGAAGCAGAATTTTACGGCAGTGAGCTTGAAGGCATATATTATATTAACCCGCTTGAAGAAAATGTGCCAATACAGAAAAAATTCAGGAAATACCACAAGGTCCTCTTATCAGATACTATAGTAAGCATGGATGAAGGTTCTGGAATTGTGCATATAGCGCCAGGGCACGGACCTGAAGATTATAAACTTGGAAAGCGCAACAAGATACCTATCTTTTCTCCTATAGATGAACATGCAAGATACACAGAGGATGCAGGCGTATATAAAGGCTTACTTATTCCAGATGAAGCAAACAAGGCTGTGCTAGATGATCTAGAGAAGCTAGGTGTATTGTTAGACAAAGGCATTGTAGTACATAGCTACCCTCATTGCTGGAGATGCGGAAGCAAGCTGATATATAAGGCTACAGACCAATGGTTCCTTAATATAGGAAAGGTGAAGAAGAAGCTGCTAGCTTCAAATGAAAAGGTAGTATGGCACCCGAAAGAGGCTAAGGAGTGGCATGCAAATGTGCTTAGCAACTCGCCTGATTGGTGTATATCGAGGCAAAGATTCTGGGGTATACCTATACCAATCTGGAAATGTGATAAATGTGGCAACTTTGAAGTCATAGGCTCATTAAAGGAGCTTAAAGAGAAAGCAGTTAACAAGGATTATGCAGAAAAGCTGGATGATTTACATAGACCTTATATAGACAACGTTTCTTTGAAGTGCAGCAAATGCGGGGGAGAGATGCATAGGATAAGCGACGTCTTTGATGTATGGTTTGACTCGAGCATAGCATTCGAGGCAAGCCTTAGCGACGAAGAATTTAATAAGCTATTCCCTGCTGACTTAATATTGGAGGGTATAGACCAACTAAGAGGCTGGTTCTCAAGCTTGCTTAAGAGCAGCATTATGCTTTATGGCAAGGCACCATATAAGGAAGTTGTAGTTGACGGAATGCTCCTTGCAGAAGATGGAAGGGAGATGCACAAACACCTCGGCAATTATATCTCGCTTGGAGAGCTGCTAAAGATGACAAGTGCTGATGGTTATAGGCTTTGGGTGTCTAGCCACACCCAGTGGCTTGACATTCCTTTCAATAGATCAGAGCTAAAGGAGGCAGAAAAAATAATAATTGTATTGCAAAATATAGCAAGGCTTATCAATGATTATTCTGATGCAATAGGATACAAAAATGAGAAGATAAGAGCGGATACAAAAGATAAGATAAACGCTTGGATAATCTCAAGGCTCAATACGTTGATTAAAGAAGAGAATGATGCACTTGATGATTATGATGTCGAAAGAGCAAACAGAGCACTAAGGCAATTTATTCTAGATGACTTTAGCAGATTTTATCTCAAAATGGCTAAAAAGAAGGTTATATATGGAGATACAAGAATTGCAAAAAAAACAATCGACACTATGAAATTTGTATTCTATAATGTTCTTATTTTGGTTTCGCCTTTCGCGCCATTCACTGCTGAGAAGCTATATTTAGACAACTTTGCAAGCAAAGAGAGCATATTCCTCGATGACTGGCCGAAATATAAGGAGGGGCTCGTAGACAAAGAATTAGAGGAATCGTTTGATATAGCGCTCGATGCGATAACAGCAATACTAAACAGCAGGGAAAAGGCAAAAGTTAAGTTAAGGTGGCCACTCAGCAAAGCGGTTCTTGAAGTAAAGGATGATAAGGCGCTTGAGGCTCTTGAAAAGCTCTCAGACATCATTGAGGACTATACAAATGTAAAGAAGCTTGAGCTAAAGAGGATAAGCGGCATAGAGAAAGTTATAAAACCGCTTTTCCAGAAGATTGGGCCAGAATTCAAGGACGATTCAAAAGCGATAGCTTATGCCTTGCAAAACGCAAATCCAGATGAGGTTGAAAGAGAGGTAAGCGAAAAAGGTTACTATCAGCTTCATACTGAAAGAGGTGCATTTAACATAAGGGCTGAGCACTTTACCATTATAGAACGCAACGTGGAAAGTGATGCTGCAAAGTTTGATTATGGTATAGCATATGTAGACCCAACACTTAGCAGCGAGCTTATGAGCGAAGCGCTCTATAGAGAGCTTGCAAGACGCATACAGTTAATGAGGAAGGAGCTGGGCCTTAAGAAAAAGGATAAGATAGAAATTTATTACAGAACCTCAGGAGAAATGGAAAGGATTATAAATGAGAAGAAAAAAGACCTCATGAAGGAGGTAAATGCAACAACAATTGAAGAGAAAAATGAACTAAACGGCAAAAAGTTCGAGATTGTAGACCAAGAGATAGAAATAGAGATCAAGAAAACAGGTTAATAGTTGTCTGCAGTTGCACTCTTGAATGCCTTTCTATAATTAATGTTTGTCCAGCAATCCTTGCATATTACTATCCTCACAGTCTTGCTTACCTTCTTCGAGCTTTTTACGCAGTCGTTGCATATCTTCCTGTGACAATACCTGCATGTGCTATATTTGTATATTTCTGCTCCACATCTCTCGCATATCATGAAATCACTAAAACAAAATAGATATTTATTTATAAAAAGTAAGATATAAAAAGTTGATACTATGGCAAAGGTAGTCATTGAAACCTATGGTTGTACATTAAACCAGGCAGATAGCAGGATTATGGGCCACATATTAAAGGAGAATGGCTATGAGGTGGAATATGGCAAATATGAAGGGAATGCAGATTATTTAATTGTAAATACATGCACAGTTAAGAGCCCAACAGAAAATAAGATAATCTACAGGCTACGCAAGCTTAAAGGACTTGGAAAAAAGCTTATAGTTGCGGGCTGCTTAGCTAGTGCTGATACTCAAAAGGTTATGAATATTGTTCCAGATGCGAGTATAATAACAACAAGCAATGTAAACAAGATTGCAGATGTATTGAAGTTTATAGAGAGCGGCAAAAATGTTGTAATTGATTCATATAATAGGATAGACAAGCTACAATATGGCTTAGAAAATAATTCTGTAATTGCAAGAATACCAATAAGCGAAGGTTGCTTAAGCAACTGCTCGTTCTGCGAAACCAAATTTGCTAGGGGCCCTTTAAACAGCTTCTCAGAAGAGCTTATATTAAGAGCGGTAAAGAATGCTGTAGAGCAAGGTTCTAAGGAGATAGAGCTCACCTCACAGGATATAGGAGCATATGGTGCCGATAGAAAAACAAACATAGCAGAACTTCTCAAAAAGGTCGTTGAGATAGAAGGATCATTTAAGGTAAGGGTAGGCATGCTCAACCCAGAGCACCTGCACAAATATTTTGATGAGCTTTTAGAAGCATATAGGAGCGAAAAGGTTTACAAATTCTTCCACCTGCCTGTGCAATCTGGAAGCAACAAGATACTAAGGGATATGAATAGAAGGTATACAGTAGAAGATTTTGCAAGTTATGTTGGTGAGATAAGGAAAAAACTCAATGCCTCGATTGCAACAGATATTATTGTTGGCTACCCAACAGAAAGCGAGGATGACTTTGAAAAGAGTGTAGAGCTTATAAAAGAGATAAGGCCAGAGGTGGTAAATATATCTAAGTTTGGTGCTAGGCCACATGCACCTGCAAGCAGGCTTAAGCAGCTTAGCGGTAAGACCATTAAAGAGAGAAGTATAATTCTTTCAAGGATTGCAAGAGAGATCGAATTCAATGAAAGAAATAAGCACATTGGGGAAAGAAGAGAGGTATTAATAACAGAGAAAAACAGAAAGTCTTATACAGGGAGAGATAACGCATATAATGAGATCGCAGTACTTGGCCAAGTTAACCTTGGTGAAAGTGTTGAAGTTGAGATAACCGGAAACTCTGCAGCGTGTTTTGTTGGTGTGCCACTTAAATCATAACATGAATAAACTCTTGGCTTTCTGCTATGCATTCTGTAAGTTTCATAATTATTTCATAATTTATTTAGGTTGCTTTTAGATAAGTAATTTAAATCTCATTAGTCTATTTTTATCTATGTACTCTGAGGAAATAGAGAAAGTGCTTAAAAAAGAAAAGATAGAGGTAGGGGATAAGATTAAGCTTATTTCTCCAAAAGGTGAGTTTAAGGGCATACTAATGGAAAGGCCTGAGCTTGGTGACAACAATATACTAGTGATAAAACTTGATAACGGGTATAATGTTGGTATAAGGTTTGAAAAAGGCTCAAAGATTGAAAAGGTTGAAAGCAAGGAAGCAAAAAAGGAGAAAGAAGTAAAGTTTAAGGCCAAGACAAAAAGTGGCTTGCCGGAGGTTGGTTTGATATATACCGGTGGCACGATTGGAAGCAAGGTAGATTATAGGAGTGGCGGCGTATTTATGCTAACAAAACCAGAAGAGCTTCTTGCTGAGGTACCAGAATTAGAAAATATTGCAAATATAGAACTAAATCCATTGATGAGCATAGCAAGCGAAGACATGACATATATAGAGTGGCAAAAGATAGCAAAGGCGGTTGCAGATGCCTTGAAGAAAGATAGGGGCGTAGTTATAACACACGGAACTGATACAATGCATTACACCTCTGCTGCTTTGAGCTTTATGCTTAATGGGCTTAATGCACCTGTTATTCTTACAGGATCGCAAAGGAGCAGTGATAGAGGATCGAGCGACGCATTTATGAACCTTATCTGCTCTATGCATGTTGCAGCAAAAAGCAACATTGCAGAGGTAGCAATCTGCATGCATGAAAGCTCATCAGATACATACTGTAGTATTATCAGAGGCACAAAGGCGAGAAAGATGCATACATCAAGAAGGGATGCTTTCAAACCTATAAACAACAAGCCAATTGCAAGGATTTCAAGAGCAGGGGAGATTGAATATATTAGCGAATATAATAAGATAAGAGAGGATAGCGATGATAAGCTAAGGCTACTCACAGGCTACGAGCCGAAGGTTGCACTTATAAAAGCTTATCCAAATTCCCAGCCAGAGATAATTGATTACTATCTATCAAAAGGCTTTAAAGGCATTATAATAGAAGGCACCGGCCTCGGGCATACGCCTGTATCTACGCTTCACAAAGAATATTCATGGCTAGAGCATGTTAAAAATGCTGTCGATTCTGGAATGATAATAGGTATTACCTCGCAATGCCTTTACGGCAGGGTTAACCCAAATGTGTATAGGAATCTAAGGTTATTGAGCAATGCTGGCGCTATATACTGCGAAGACATGCTTCCAGAAGTGGCTTATGTCAAGTTGGGCTTTCTACTTGGAAACTACAAGAAAGAAGAAGCTGAGAAAATGCTAAACGTAAATATTGCTGGCGAGATCACAAAGAGAAGCGAAATAGATTGGTTTATATGAGGCACGAAAAAGATTACTATCAGAAAATAGGGTTCAAATGCGGCTTGGAGATACACCAAAGACTCCTTACAAGCGAGAAGCTTTTCTGCTCCTGCAGCGCAAACAAAGAGGGCGAGAAATTACCAATAAAAATAGAAAGAACACTAAGAGCAGTTGTTGGTGAGCTCGGCGAGATAGACAAGGCTACAGGATTTGAAAGCATGAAGGGTAGGCGCTTTATATATAACACATACAAAGATACTTCATGTCTTGTAGAAATAGATGAAGAGCCGCCACATGAGGTAAACAAAGAGGCGCTAGAAATTTCTTACCTTATAGCAGCAACATTCAACGCTAGCTTACCTGATGAGATAGAGGTTATGAGAAAAGAGGTTGTTGATGGCAGCGATCCGAGCGCATTCCAAAGGACAATGCTTATAGGCTACGATGGTTTTCTTGAGCTTAACGGAAGGAAGATAAATATACCTTCTATATTTTTAGAGGAAGAGTCAAGTGGGATAGAAAGCTCAGACAGCGAAGTTGTTATTTATAATGTAAATAGGCTCGGTATACCACTAATCGAGATAGATACAGATCCTGAAATTAAGAACCCTGATGAAGCCAAAGAAGTGGCGATGAGTATAGGAACACTTCTAAGGTTAACAGGAAAAGTTCAAAGAGGCATAGGCACCATAAGGCAAGACGTTAATGTATCGATAAAAGAGGGTGCAAGGATAGAGATAAAAGGCTTCCAAGAACTCGAAGTAATGGATGAAATTATAGATAATGAGATAGAAAGACAGCAGAAGCTTATTGAGATAAGCAAAAAACTTAAAGAGAGAAAAGCAGAAGTAGGGGAAGCAATAGATGCTACAGAGATCTTCTCAAAAACAGGTGCAAAGATAATAAAGAGTGCTATAGAGAAAAAAGGGGTTGTGCTTGCTGCAAAGCTTAGTGGATTCAAAGGCCTAATAGGTATGGAGATAAATCCTGATAGAAGATTAGGTAGTGAGATAAGCGATTATGCAAAGATTGCAGGAGTAGGAGGCATAATACACAGTGATGAGGATTTAAAGGGCTACGGTATCTCTGAAGAAGAGATAAACAATCTTTGCAACAAGCTAGAGATTAAAGAAAATGACGCTTTTATCATTATAGCTGGAGAAAAGGAGAAGGCTGAGAAAGCAATTTCACTTGCGCGCTATAGGGCGGAGTATGCAATAAAGGGCGTGCCGCCAGAAACAAGAGGCATAGACTCAAAAAAGAATATAACTAAATTCTTAAGGCCACTCCCTGGAGGAGCAAGGATGTATCCAGAGACAGATGAAAAGCCCATACTAGTAGATCACAAGCTCTATGAAGAAATCAAAAAGAATGTACCGAGCATAGAAAGGATAGAGAGCAGGCTTATGAATGAGATAGGCAATAAACAGATAGTTGAGGAGCTTATTAGGTCACCAAAGCTACAAGATTATTTTTACATAGCTGAAAAAGTGAAGGATGCATATCAGCTGATAGCAACAACACTTCTCCAGAAGATGAAGGAACTAAAAAGACTAGGAATAGATGTTGAGAGGATAAGCAATGATACACTCATATGCATTTTTGAAAGATACAAAAATAGGATAATAACCAAGCAGGCTTTTGAACCTATAATAAAGGCACTTCCTAGAAACTGCAGTGATGTTGATAGGATAATTGAGGAGCAGAAGCTTGTCAGAATTTCTGGAGATGAGCTTATAGAACTTATAAAGAATGAAATTGATAAAGGAAATAAACAGAAAAATTTGATTATAAGTAGCATTATGTCAAAATACAGGTTAAACATTGATGGCGAAGAACTCAATGATGTTATAGATGTGTTATTAAAGGTGGATAAATGAAATACAGCATAGTAGGCAGCTCGATGCAAAGCTTAGACATAGAGCTAGAAGAAGGCGAAAAGATTTATGGTGATTCTGGAAAGCTTGTAAGCAAAAGCGAAAATGTCGTTATGGTGCCAAGACTTGTTGGTGGTCTGGTGGGTGCTATAGAGAGAAAAATTACTGGCGCAACAGCTATGCTTACAGAGTTTTCTCCGAAAGATACACCAGGGGTTGTTTCAATGTCAGGCGTCATGCCGGGCAAAATAAAAGCGATAGAGCTAGAAGAAGGCGAAGCGTTCGTTGCAGAGCATTATGCCTTTCTCGCCGCAGAGGATTCTGTAAAGTTTACTATACAGATAGTGAATGTGGGTGCCGCATTCTTTGGCGGCGCAGGTCTTGTGCTTCAGAAATTTGAAGGACCAGGAGTTGTTTTTATACACACTGTAGGAGATATTATAGAGTATGAGCTTGATGGGACAAAAGCACTTGAAGTCGACCCTGGACACATAGCTGGTTTTTCGGCTACGCTTGATTACAAGATAAGGTTTGTTGATAATATAAGAACAGCTATGTTTGGTGGTGTAGGTATTTTTCTTGCAAAATTTGAAGGAAAGGGTCATGTAATACTGCACAGCATTTCCAGATTTAAACTATCATCTGAGATATTCATAAATGGATTTGAGCAAAACAAGAATTTGATGCAGAAAAAGCAATAAAAAGAAAGGAAAGCATATCTCAGCTTCTTACTTATAAATCGAATGATACTCTGCGCCTGAATCGTCTACTATTGTTATACATTCTCCTTCGCATTCTATTAAGCAAGCTTGACAGAGTATGCATGCATCGCCGTTGACCGCAACAGAAATGCCACCGCTTCCATTTTCATACTTCTCTGCAAAGTGGCGATGCCCATCTTGCACATCTTTCCATTTGTTATATACCTCTTCGTTTATCTTCCCTTTCCACTGCTGTTCTGGTGGTGCTGGATCACTATTCACATCGCTTGCGTTCCTATCTTTCATCTCATACACAGCCACAGGGCATACGTCATGACAGTGCGCACATCCTGTACACTTTGTTTTATCAACCCAGACCTTCACATAATCACCATAACTAAGTTCTATAAACTATTTAAGTATAAAAACTATGCTGTCGAAACATTTACATTCTCTACAATTACACTTGGCACGAAGTAGTATGTGCCTAAGGTATCCCATGATGTTGCTTGCGCTATGTCGTTGCCCACTCTTGTTATGTTCATCATCATTCTTATCATATTGTCGCTTATTCTTATTCCAACCCCAGAACTGACATTAATTTGCTTTACCGCAAATTCTGGCGAGCCTTTCTTTATATAAATTGCAAGATCCCTTGGCATTGTAGAAAAATCACCAGTTAGATAATTACTAAACCTTGTATACCATGTGTTTGTTATAAGTATGCCTTTGTCTATACTTGCTATTAGCTTATCAATGCTCTGCTTCTTCTTATGTTCAACCACAAGCGTATTTGGGCTTGGATATACCAAACCAGCATTTCCTGTACTTCTTGTATTATACTTCTTTGCTGTGGAATAGTTGTGAAGATAGCGAATAAGCATACCTGCTTTTATTATTTGTGTTCTCTGTGTTGGGTAGCCTTCAGCATCAAATGGCGATGAATTTATGCCTGTTTCTATAGACCCATCGTCGTACATGCTTATTCCATTATTTGCAACATGCTTCCCCAACTTTCCGGTAAGAAAGCCACCAGTTTCAACATTGCCTATGCATGCCATGCTGTTTACATTAGAAAGCAGAACACCAGCTGGCGACCTTAGATATAACAGATCATATAACCCGCTATTTATCCTGTGAGTGGTATTAACATATTTGAGTAATTCAGCATTGCTTAATATCTTTTCAACCTTTATCTCGCTTAGCTTTCTGCTCGAGAGTGTATCTTGAATAGAAAGACCCTTATCGAAAATTCTCAAAGAAAGCCTTGCCTCAGTGCCATTTGAACTTGCTTCTACTCCTTTGCTTGTAGCTATCGAATATTTAGAGCTTGAAAGATGGAGCGTACCTGCAAGGTTCTCAGCGTTAACTTTACTTATAATATCATTGGCAAACTCAGCGGCACCATCTGTATTCATTTCGTCTATCCTTTTGTCAAATATAACAGTATTTTTGTATTTAAAAGGACCTTCTGCAATACCATAATAATCCTCTTTTGGCTTTGCAGCACTAATCGCCTTCTTGGCATTATTTATGCTCTGCCTTACACTTTCTATATCCAATTTTTCTATACTTGTAAAGGCTATCTTCTTATCTTTTGTTACGAAAAGAGAACCTTTCTCTCTTTTCTTCTCAACTATAGAATCAAGCTTGTAATTTGCAATCTTTAGATATGTGGAATTATAGCTTGATGTAGTTACAACTGCTTCATCAAAGCCTTCATTCATTACTATTCTAAGTATCTCACTTGCATCCATTTTCTCAGCCGAATTTCAAAAGCACAGAAGGGCCGCCCATCATTACAGGCACACCCTGCATAGGCTCACCTTTGCCACAATTTCCTGGATAAAGTTCAAAATCATTTCCAAGCAGAGAAACCGCTTTCCAAAAATCAAAAGTGCTTGCATCGAGCTTGTAGTTCTTTATCGGCACGCTTGGCTCGCCATTTTTAATTAAGTAAGCCTCGTTTCCTTGGTATCTGGCAAAGCTTCTCGTATCATCTATGTTCCATTCTGTAAAACTCTTTATGTATATGCCGTTTTTTGCTTCGCTGAAAAGCTCTTCGATATTTGCATCTCCCTTTTCTAGGTATGTGTTAGACATCCTTATTATAGGTTCGTTTGAGTAAGAATCGCTTCTTGCTGATGCATTGCTCCTTTTTCCCGTAAGATATGCATACTCCCTGTTAAGAAGAAGCTCGTTTTGAATACCTTCTTTTACAAGAATCTTTGGCCTTGCCTTTACTCCTTCATCATCATACAAGAAAAAGCCGTATGAATTTTTTATTGTTGGATCATCAATTATATTTACCTTTTCGCTTCCTATTTTAGTACCCAAATTAGAACTGTTTAAGTAGCTTAATCCTGCTTGAGCTGCCTCTCTACCAAACACCCTATCTGCCTCGCTTGGATGTCCTATACTTTCATGCACAGCTATACCAACGATCTCAGGTGAGGCAACTACATTCTTTATTTTTGAAAGCTCATAATTACTTAGGGATTTACCATTCTCAAGCACATTGTGCAACGCTTTTATTTCTTTCTCTAATTTGTGCTCTAGTTCGTCTATTTTTAAAAGTTCGTAACCGCCAGTCTTACCAAACTCTATTGTTCTTTGCCTGCTCTCCTTTCCTTTGCCTACTATTATACTAAAAAATCCGCTTACTCCGGGCAAGCTACTTCTTATCCTTGTACCCTCTGAATTTATCAAATATGTTTTAGACCTTCCTGTGCTCACATATAATGATCTAAAGCTCACACCTTCCTTTTTTACAAAATTGTCAAGCTCTTCTAGATCCTTTGGCAAATTTGTATATGAATCCTCTATCTTTATTTTTTCGCTTACTTTATAATCCGCTTTCTCCACCTTCTCTTTAGAAAGGTATACCTTATTTCCATTGAAGGGCTTGAACCTAAAAGCATCTTCGATTGTTTTTTTATCGAGCTTGTTTGTAGAAAAAGTTAATAAACTGCCTTTACTTATAAGCCTTATTCTTATGCCAGAGCTCTTAAAGATCGCTAAGCCGCTCGGCTTTCCTTGCTCTATAGAGTAAGAAGCACCTTCGCTAAGCTCTATGTATGCTTCTACAAAATCAAAGCCTTTCTTTAAACCGAGGGAGACTGCATAATCTGCAATCTCCTCATAGTTTTGCATTATGGTCAGCCAAACAGGCTAGCCAGGCCGCCAGCTGCCTCTTCTTCACTCTTCTTTTCCTCTTTCTCTTCTTTCTTTTCCTCCTTCTTTGCTTCCTGCTGAGGAGCTGCCACTTGCATTGTCTGTACATTCTGTACGTTCTTAATCACTTCCTTTATATTCACACCTTTTAGCGATGCTACCACAGCCTTTGCCTTTGCTTCGTCTGGCTGAAACCCTGCGGCTTCAACTACCTTCATGATATCTTTCTCGTTTATCTCTTTTCCAGCTGCGTCAAGCAAAAGTGCAGCATATATGTATTCCATCTTTTTTCACCTCATAAAATATTATTCAATATTAGCGCTCAATTTGATATTTAGAGCTTCTGCAACAGCTTTTGCAAGAAGCTTCTCTACAATCTCAGGTTCGTATATATTTGCAGTCAAGCCTAAGCCTAATGCTGAAAGATATGCCTTTCTTATCAATGCTTCTACATTGTATTCGGTTACATAGCCTGCTTCTATAGTTAGGTTATATGCTCTCTTGAATGCTACAGCTATATCATTCACCACACTTTCCCTTGTTATGCTGAATACCTCTTTTGTGAATAATATATTATTGTAAACAGCCCCTGCAAGCTCTGGCGCAACTTCGAATGGCAATATGTCAAGCATTCTTAACGCCTTTGAAACCGCAAGTGTTATCTTTCCACCCTTTGGCACAAGGACTTTGCTCTTTGCTATTATCACTTTACCTTTTTGTATCTGCACGTCTATGCCTGCTGCCTTGAGATCTGTTACCCCTTGACCTGGAGGTATACTTGTCTCTCCCGCTTCTATCACTATATCGCTTGGTGCAATCTGGTTTGGCTTTGCGGCAAGTTTTAGTTTGTTTGACTTCAACTCATTATAAAGCTCTACGGGATCCTTATTAGACAAGACAAGCACACTGTTCTTGTCGATAAATTGAGAAAGCTTTGAAAGATTTGGATCGGATTCAATTGTTCTAAGTAGAAGATTCTTTCTTGCAAATACAATTTTTGTATCATTTCTTAAAGAATTCCTCACCTTTTGCAAAAGCCTATCTGGTATTGCATTTATGGGCATAACTCCTACAGTCTTGTAATGCTTAACCTCTTCTCTTAGCTTGTTTACAAGCTCTATCTTATCTTTTTTTAGCATAGGCATAAAGATCACTACAACAGCTTGAGAGGCTTGCTCATGCTTAACTTGACAAATATTGATTTAATATGCGTTTGTCCGACCTTCTTTGAAATATTGTTTATTACCTCTTTTATGTTTTCAAATATCTCCTCAGGTTTCATATCCTCGCTACCAACAACTGTGTGAACAGTAGGCAAGAACTTACCTTTGCTTTTTATTACTACCCTTTTTGATATGTTTGAAACAAACTTTTCAAGATCGCTTGGATTAAATAAAGGCTTTGGCATTTTATTTCTAGGCCCTAAGAACTGACCAAGCTTCTTAGCTATCTCAGGCATGAGGTTTGGCTGAGCAAGAAGCTCGTAGTTAAGCAAAGAGTTAAGCTTTTCCTTATCGTTTGCTATTGAATCTATCTTTGTTCCATCTATTACCTCAACACCTAGCTGCTGGGCTTTTGAGATAAGATTTCTATCAGTTGCGAAGATCGCAGCCTTTCCAACCTTGCCCTTGCTGTAAGGCAGTATTATTTCCATGTTGAGCCTGTTATCCTGCTTTGAGAAATCTATACCTTTAAAATTTATTGCAAGCTCTACACTCTGCTTAAACTTTCTCTTACCTTTCTCCTCAGCTAGGAACTTTGAGAACTGATCAAATTTATCTTCTAGCATAAAATCCCTCCTGCAAAACTGCAGTGCTTGCGGGAAAACAAGCCTGAGCTTTAAGATATTATGAAGACAAATATATAAAAACTTATCTTACTCCCTAGCCTTTGATTAGAGTCGATTTATAGATTTTAAGCTATAAAAGAATTTACAGCTCGTAATAAGAATAAACGCCTCTTCACCCTTTAGTAAATATTTTATGCAAGAGAATATAAATACATAGTTATAGCAATTTTTACAGGTATTTAAGGATTTAACCTATTAATTTGGATATTATATTATATTTTGGGAATTATTATGCCTGCATCTCTTGAAAAGCAAGCATATGTAAAGAATGAACTTCCCTACGAGCTGCTAAAGGCTCTTTACAACAACTCTAGATTATCGCTCAGGGAGCTTGCTGCACAGCATGGTGTATCGCACCATGTGGTAAGCTATATGCTAAAGAGACTGGAAAGGGATTATGGCATAGTATATACGCTAGAGCTTGACGAGAACAAATTAGGCTTTGCAAATGGAAGGATTGTTACAATAAAATTCAAGAATAAGCCAGATATAGAGATAATAAAGGAAAAGCTCATAAACGATCCTTTTGTACAAGACCTTTACCTAGCAGATGGCGACTTTGACCTTATTATGTATGTATCGGGCATAACAGAAGAGGAATTCAAGGTGTGGCAGTGGCATTTTAGAGAGTATTTCAACAAATATATACCTCTCCTTAGGACTTCAACATTGACTACAAAATATGCAGGCTTTATGCCGCTTAGAAACAAGGCAATAATGAATTCACCAAACCTATCTGAATTTGAGAAAAAAGTACTTGCTATTCTTAATGAAAATTCAAGAGAGAAGATATCAGAGATAGCGAAGAAGGTTAAGGTGAAAGATTTAGACAAGGTTATCTATGTTATCAAAAAGCTAAAGGAAAGAGGTATAATAAAGAGGTTTACGGCAATAACGACCAAGCCCGGCAAGAGTATTGTACAGGCCTTTGGTGCTACAATAAACCCAAGTAATAACCACAGCAATTATGTAATAAATTTTTATAACGAAGTAGTCAAAGAAGAAAAACACCAATTAACAAGTGATTATGTTTTAATTACAGATACAATTGGTTATTTTGATATTTTTTATATTGCGAACTTCAACCGAGGCGAAGACGCAGAAAAGAGGGGTGCAGAGATGTATAAAAAGATCTTTGCTGATGAATTGCTTGTAATAGAAAAAGCAATAATAACAGATATTTTAGCAGGCTATCTACCCCAACACATAGATACCTTTGAAGAATGGAAAAAGAGTATGCAGCTATAGTAAATAAGAAACTGTTTCGAGCATCTTACTTTTTATTTCAGTGTGATAGTCATCACGTATTGATGCGGTACTTCTTGTAATTTTTATGCGTGGGCAACTTCCACCATTATGCGTAGTAAGAACAATTATTTTTGAATTCTTTGCATTATAGATTTTCATATTATCACCTCAAAACAAATATGAAGCTAGTTTAAGCATTCTGCCTTTTACTTCACCATGGTAATCGTCGCGTAATAAAGCCGAACCTCCGGTGAATTTTATGCGTGGGCAGCTAGCACCATTAGCAGAAAGAACGATTATTTTTGAATTTTTGGCATTATAAATCTTCATAGCATCACCTTTTGTAATTTGTATGATTTCCAAAAACTTAAAAAGGTTTAGATTTTTTGCAAGTAAAAAGGTAAAAGCTAGATTCTAAATTGCAATTAGACAATGTATTCTTCACCAAGCTTTGGAACATGTGCTTCATATCTGTTTGAAAGGTACCTGGCAAACTCCTCACTCTTCTTCTCTTCGCCATGAATAACGAAGACCTTCTTTAAGCCTTCTAAATCACTTACAAGCTTTTGGAGTTGTGGCCTATCAGCATGAGCAGAAAGGTGGTAAAGCTCTACAGCCATTTTAATGCTTACCTTTCTTCCATTTATCTCAAGCTCCTTCGCACCATCCGCAAGCTTTCTTCCTGGCGTGCCCTCTGCTTGGTAGCCGACAAGGATAAGCTTGTTTAACTCGTTGCCCGCTAGCTTTTCTACATACTTCATTACAGGCCCACCTGTCATCATACCGCTAGTGGTAACTATAATTCCTGCTTCATCCTCGTGTATAGCTCTACTTCTACTGCCCTTTGTATCGATTATGCGGAAGTTTTTGCTCTTGAAAGGATCATCCTCGCTCATCAAGATTCTTTTTTGGAGCTCTTCCCTGCAGTAAATTACATTGTGCCTATGTATACGCATTGCCTTGTTGATCATACCATCTACATATATAGGAACCTTCGGCAAAAGGCCAGATCTTATGTAATCATCAAGTACGAAAAGAACCTCCTCTGCTCTGCCAACGGCGAAGCTTGGTATTATTATCTTCCCGCCTTTCTGTATTGTTTCTTTTATGCTCTTTAACATATTGCCAAGCTGCTCCCTCTCCGATGGGAATATATCATTATCGCCACCATATGTGCTCTCTGTTAGCAAAATATCAGCATGCAAATGCTCAACATGCGCTGCATCAAGAAGCCTTGTCTTCCTCAGGTTTATATCCCCAGTATACAGAAGCTTTTTGCCTTCTCCACTTACCTCTATGAGCCCACTTCCTAAGATATGGCCTGCTGGGATAATTCTTAGCTTTAAATCGTTTATATGAAACTCTTTATGGTATTCTACAAGCTTAAAACCTCTCTGCATTCTTGCTAAACCTTCTTTTGTTATGTTGCTTGGGTTAGATATTCTTAGATAATCGCTTATAAGAACATTAGAAAGCTCGAATGTTGGTTTAGTAGCATATACAAAACCTTTCCAACCGGTTGAGAATACATGTGGCAGGTAACCGACGTGATCAAGATGTGCATGTGTTACTATTATTGCGTTAACATCATTTAATTCATCATCTTTTATTATAGGGTATTCTTCCTTCTCGCCGAGCTTAACACCACAATCAAGAAGGATTTTTGTATTTGAGCTTTCTACAAGTATGCAGCTGCGCCCGACCTCGCGCGCAGCGCCAAAAAATTTGATTTTCAAAAAAACACCTTTAATTACTTTCTATATCCTCAGTCTCATCAGCATCAGCATTAGACTTACCGTTCTTGTTTGTTTTATCTTTTATTATTGCAATATCTGCCAAACTGATCTCCTGCTGTTTAGGAGGATTTCTTCTTTCCTTTGGCCTTTGCTTCTTCTTGCCAAGGAGGGTTCTTAAATTATCATACAACTCATCAAGCTTCTTCTCTGATTCCTTAACGAGCTTTTCCTTCTCTTCTATTTCTTTATTAAGCTGTTCTATATCTGAGCTAAGAAGCTCTGCACGCCTTTTTAACCTTTTGCTCTTTATAGCTTTATCGAGCTCCTCATTCACTTCGTTTATGCGCCTTATTAGCTCCTTCTCAGCCTCAAGGGTGGAAGCCTCTGTAGATATCTTAAACTCGAGCTTTTCTTTTAGTCTAAGCAGATAGCCTATCTTCTTTTCTTCCTTATTATTCTCAAGCAGCTTTAGTATTGCGGACTGTTCAGCCTTCTTAAAACCGATTTTCTTCCTAAGCTTCTTTAGCTCGTCTATTATGCCGAACCTTTTCTTCTTCTCTTCCTCTATACTCTTTTTAAGCTCTTCTATTCTAGGATCTTTTGGTTCTTCTTTCCTTACATTCTCGACACTACCTACGTTTGGCTGAGCTGTATCTTCATGCTGGGCTGTGTTCAATTTATTCGCCTCTCCGTTACTAGTATTAACTTCATCACTTTTCAGTAAATCGCCTTTTCTAACAGTTTATTATAAACATCCAATAACTTATCTGTTGCATTAGGTATAGAAAACTCTTTCGCCAGAGCAACAGTATTTCTCTTATATGCTTCAGAATTATTTAAAACCTTTTCTATTTTTCTTGCGCATGCTTGGTAATCATTTGGTTTGAATTTTTCTCCTGTTTTACCATTCTTAATTATCTCCTTCAATGCAAGGAAGTTTGCACCAATAACAGGTTTTCCGCAGGCCATCGCTTCTATAGCTACAACCCCTTGTGTCTCAAATGTAGAGGGCATGCAAAGCATATCAGAAGCAGCATAATAGCTTGGCAGCTCTTGATCAGGCACAAAACCCGCAAATTTTACATTATCTGCAATTCCTAGCCTTAGAGCAAGCATTTTGTAATGATCCATCGCAGGACCATGCCCAACAATAAGATATGATATATCGTTTCTCTTTTTTGTGAGAAGTTTTGCCGCCTTAAGCATAACCTCTATCCTCTTCTCCTTACTTATTCTTCCCACATAAAGAACAACATGCTCCTTAAGGTTATGTTTCTTCTTTATAGGCTCGCCCTCTACCTTTGTGTTGAATTTAGTTATGTCGACTCCGTTAGGCACGACAACTACGTTTGGTATCTTGTTTCTTTCCAATATTTCTTTTACTGTGTTTGAAGGGGCTGTTGTAACATCGCATCTTCTATAAAAGAATTTTGTATACTTCCACAAGTACTTGCCTGTAAATTTCTTGAGAAGCTTGTTTTTAGGATAGTACTCGTCAAGAATCTTTTTATTGTTTATAAATGTGTGGAAAGAACCAACTATAGGCAGCTTCATCACTCTCGCTATTGTGAGAGCTGTGAAACCCATAAAGAATGGTGTTTGGGCATGCATTATATCTATCTTCTCCTTTTGTAGCTTTAATACAGTATGATACGGGAAGAAGGCTAGTTTATATTGAGGATATGGTTTGAAGCTTATTCCAGAGACTATGTGCACATGGCTATTTGAATATATTTTTTTAGATTTAGCATCACCACTTGCAAAAATATACACATCATGCCCTCTCCTCTCAAGCTCTTTCTTAAAGCCAAGCATAGATGTTACCACGCCGTCGACAGCAGGCAGGTATGTATCAGTATAGAACGCGATCTTAAGCTTATCCATAGAACCAGTTCCTTCCTTTATTCCTATTTATCTACTAATTTTAAATAATTTAGCCTCTCATCCCCTATCTCACGAAAAGGGGACTTCCCCAAGCAGAATTAAAATCGAAAGTGTTTTTATAATTTATATCACATATAATATTGATTTAGATGATAAAATATTGGGAGTTTGAAGATGCACCTCTAAAGGAAAAGCTAAAGAACCCTAATGTTAGGGAGCTTGCCAAGATATATTTTGAAAATGAGACAAAGGCATATAGGTTTGCTAAAGCGCTTATTGAAGTAAAGAAGCACGGCGAGCTCAGGCTTAAGGATTGCGGCAAAGAATTACCACTTGCTACATGGAAGCGATATCTTGACTTTGGTGTTAATGTTGGTATATTGAAGCATGAGAACAATGCTTATTCATTTACAGACAGGTATTCAAAGCCATTGAGGAACATTGCTACTTATATAAAATCATGGATTGATTCGCAGAATATAGAAGATGTTGACACACTTTTTGCAAACGCCAAAACAGAGAAGCAGAAAAAGAGAGGTGGTAAGAAAGCCTTAGAGAATGAGAACATGCAGGAAGAAAGCACATCAGGCGATTCAGACGATGAGCAAGACACAAATGCATCAACTTATGAGAATAAGACAGAGCAATAGCATAGCTACTTATAATGCCACTTAACGCCTGTCTTTGTATCCTCTATTATTATATTGTACTTTTCCTCTATCTCCTTTCTTATACGATCTGCCTTATCAAAATCTTTTTCTTTTCTCGCTCTTTCTCGCTCTTCTATAAGCTTCTCCACCTCATCTGGTAGCTTCTTCTCCTCCAGCTCTTTTTTAAAGTCAAGGCCAAGTATTGTATCAAAATCAAGCATTATCTCGATAACCTTCTTTGCCTCTTCTGCTCCGACCTTTCCCTCGCTTAGCCTTTTGTTTTCATAACTTATAAGTGCATGCATTTCTTTAAGCGCATTTGGTGTGTTCAAATCATTGTTTAGCTCTTCGAAGAACTGCCTGTGGAATTTCTCCAGCTCCTTTTCAACATCTTTGCCAAACTCCTTCTCCTCCTTCACCGCGTTCATCTCCCTTATGAAATTATAAATGCCCTTGAGCGTCTTATCTGCATTTTCAAGAGCTTCAAAGGTGAAGTTTTGCTGGCTTCTGTAGTGGCTAGATAACAGGAAAAATCTTAGCGATAGTGGTGAGTAACCTTTGTCTATTATATCTTGCACTGTGTATATGTTTCCAAGCGACTTTGCCATCTTCATATTGTTTACTGTTAGGAAAGAAACATGTATCCAATAGTTTACAAACTTCTTGCCTGTTGCTGCTTCTGACTGGGCTATTTCATTTGTGTGGTGTATTGGTATATGATCTATGCCACCACAATGAATGTCAAAATGTTCACCAAGATACTTCATACTCATTGCACTGCACTCTATATGCCAGCCTGGAAAGCCACGCCCCCATTCAGAATCCCATACCATCTCTTTCTCATCGCCTTTTGCAAAGCGCCATACCGCAAAGTCTGTTGTATTCTTTATGCCTGCAGCCCTCTCAACCCTTGCACCAGCCTTAAGGTACTTGTTAAGCTCATCGAAGCTCATGCCTGTAAGCTTGCCATAATCTTTAAACTTAGAGGTATCATAGTAAATACCTGTAGAGACCTTGTATAAGTAGCCCTTCTCGTCAAGCTTTTTTATAAGAGCAAGCATATCATTTATGTGCTCAGTGGCCCTTGGCATAACATCTGGCATTATTATATTGAGCCTCTTTATATCTTTCACAAAAGCCTCTTCGTAAAATCTTGCCACTTCATATGCGCTCTTATGCTCCTTTCTTGCTTCTAGCTTTATTTTATCCTCACCTATATTTGAATCTCCAACAAGATGTCCGACGTCTGTTATATTCATCACATGCTTTACCTTGTAGCCGTTGTGGAGCAGTGTTCTTTTCAGAATATCTTCCTGCACATATGTTCGCATATTACCTATGTGTGCAAACCAGTATACTGTAGGGCCGCATGTATACATTCCAACGCTCCCTTTCTTTATGCTTCTAAAAGGCTGTATTTTGTGTCCAAGTGTATTATATAACTTAAGAACCATCGCATCAACTTACTATCTGCTGATTCACAACGATGCCAGGTGTTTGTATTGGAACAGCGCTCTGATAAAAGTCGCCCACAGCTATATAGTCAAGCCTATTTACAACAGTGCCAACCACATTTGCAACTACTCTAACGCTTACATTCTGGCACATAAACATTGCAATAGGTATGCTTGCATTTTCGAATTGGCTTGTTGGATAAAGATTGCCTGGTGCATTGTAGGTATTGTAATGCGTTATTATTACAGGCTTGCCGTCCTTTATTATCTCAATATATAGCTGTGCGTTATAAGGTGAAATTATTTTGAAGTTAAGATAAGGCAATACAACCTTGAATGGCTTTGAGGTAAGATTTCCTGTCTGTAAGGTAAGGCCGCAATGATACGTTGTTGCAAAGAAATTGCCGTCGTAGCCCATCCATGTTGTGTTATAATAGCATGAATTGTTGTTAGCCCATGTAATATTTAGTGGTGCACTTCCAAAACCATAGCCTGTTAAGTTCCAACCTTCGTATGTGCCTGTAGAGAAATTGCCGTTTTCCAAGGCCAATGTTTTATTTGATGATAAGCAGCTACCAATAGGAGGTATCGTTGTTGTTGTGCTAGTTAGATTTTTATTATTAATAATGGTGGTAGTCAAGGATGAGGTTGTTGATGCTATTGTAGTGGTTGTTGTTATATGCTTGCCGTACCCTATGTGCAAGTACCAGAGCAGGAATATTATTATAAGGAAAATGCCTATCAATAAATAAGCTATGGCTCCTTTATGCATATAAGCACCAAATAGATTTGGCTATCAACATATAAAAATCTTATATACTAAATATTCTTGCGATAATTTGTATGGTGTTTTAATGGGAAGTATACCTAGAAAATGGAAAAAGAAAGGAAGAATGCGCTGGAAGTGGGTAAAGAAGAGAAGAAGAAGATTAAAGAGAGCGCAGAAGAGAAGGGTCGGTAAGCTCTAGGTAAGGGTTCTTATCTGGTATCTGCCACGCTTCTCTATTTCGACAAGCTTTCTGAATACATCGCTTGATCCTCTATAGGCTTTAGCATAGGAATCTGCAAGCACCTTATATTGCTTCTCATTTAGAGAGCGCTTCATCAAAAGCAAGTCTATCGCCTTTTCTTCTATACTTTTGCTTATCTCTGCTAATCCAAAATCTATCACATAAACAGTATTTTTGCTTACAATTATGTTTGCAGGGGTAAAATCACCATGTGCAATATCAGCGTTGTGCATTTTAGCAAGAAGAAGACCTGCTTGCCTTAGTAGATATTGGCTCTTCTTTACGTCGCGTAGTAGTTTTCCTTCAAGATAGCTCATATAGATTGAGAATTTTCCAACGCTAATAAGCCTTGGTGTTTTAACTCCAGCCTCAAATGCCCTATATAAAATCCTAGCCTCGTTCCTAGTTCTTGCAAGCCTAAGCTTTTCATCTAAGCTCGCCTCTCTATACTCTTTTTTAATCCTCTCTTTTACTACTAATCGCTCGCCAAATATTTCTTGCATGTATATTTTTGCCTCTGCTCCCTCACTCAGTAGCTTCAAGGAACCACCGCCTTTTCAATCCTATACCTTTGCTCTATGCCACATTCTTCTATCTTGCTAGTATAACCACTCTTAATAAGCCTTTCTGCGACATATGCAATCATTGCTCCATTATCTCCGTTGAACTCATTTGGTGCAAAGCCAAACTTCACATTATGCTCTTTGGCTATTTTGCCTAGCATCTCCTTAAGCCTCGTACTTTGCGCAACACCACCACAAACACAAAGCTCCCTGCTTTTTGTAAGTAGAAGTGCCCTCTCTGTCGCCTCGCATATCATGCTAAAAGCAGTCTCTTGCAGAGAGTAACAAAGGTCTTTATTGCTTACTTTTCCTATAAGCTTTTTCGCATAAGTCAGAAGGCCTGTAAATGCAAAGTCCATGCCCTTTACAGTATATGGCATTTCTATATATTTCCCACCTTTTGCTTCTTTCTCAATGCTAGAGCCCCATGCAGGAACAAGTTTGAGCTCTCTTGCAAATGAATCAAGCATGTTTCCAATGCCTATATCGAGCGTTTCTCCAAGAACGTGGTAATGTCGATAAGGCTTGTCAACAAGCTTTAATATTTGTGAATTGCCGCCACTTACATAAAGTGCAAGCGGATCATTTAAACCTGCGACATGCTTAGTTATCTCTATATGCCCCACCCCGTGGTTTACTTGTGTTATTGGTATAGCAAACTTATTTGCTATTGTCTTTGCAGCTAGCTCACCAACTTGAAGGCAAGGCCCTATACCCGGTCCACGCGTATAACCTATGCCTTCTATTTGTTTTAAGCTTATACCGGCTTTCTTCAAAGAATATTCTATAACCTTGCTAACATTCTCTATATGGAATTCAGCCACTTTAGAAGGTATCATTCCTCCACTTCCTACATCGTATGAAATCTTTTCATTAGCAAGTATCTCCCCATCTCTTACTATGCCTACCCCCAGCGTATGCGCACTGCTTTCTATTCCCATTACAAGCATGATAATATCTTTAAATTCAAAATTTAAAATCTTGTTGAATAACAAAATTTTTGTAAGTTTATTAATTTCTACTAGTTGTAAATACGTGATACGATAGAAAAAGAAGTTTTGAAACCTTTAAAGGCTAAAAGAGGAGAGTGATGAGAAGAAAAAACAACTTCTTATACTTCGGCTAACATGTAGACGGTGCATAAAAGGAAGTATAAGATTTGATATAAATATTTATAAATGTTATTGCTCAATATAAATAGAGCCTGTATGTGTATTCTTAGCGAGCGCTCATTTTAGGTGGATGTCTTGGTAGAAGAAACGGAGCACATATTAGTACCAGTTCATGAGTTATTAACAGATGTTGAGGCTAAGAAAGTTTTAGAAGAGTTGCGTGTAAATAAGGAAGATCTACCTAAAATATTCGAGAGCGACCCGCAAGCCAAAAAATTAGGTGCTAAACCAGGTCAGATTATAAAGATATATAGAAAAGATCCACCCTTCCAAGCTAAAAATAAATACGTATACTACAGGCTTGTTGTAAAGGGTTGATTTATGGCGAACGAGATACTCGAAGCATATTTGAGCTCAGCTTCTCTAGTCCAGCAGCAGATAGAGAGCTTCAACAGATTTTTAGATTTTGGTATTCAGCGTGTTATAGCAAAACAAGGTTCGATACAGCCAAACATAGAAGATTTTTCACTAAAGCTAGGCAGAGTTAGGCTTGAGAAACCTTCAATAATAGAAGCAGACAGTTCAAGGCGCAGCATAATGCCTAATGAGGCAAGGCTAAGAAATCTTACATACGCAGCGCCAATATTCCTAGAGTTTATACCTGTTATAAGAGGTATAGAGAAAGAGGCATCGTATGGCGAAGTTTTCATAGGAGAGCTGCCTGTAATGGTAAGAAGTAATCTCTGCCATATGAAGAATATGCCAAGGGACCAGCTTATAAAGAGTGGCGAAGATCCTGATGATCCAGGTGGCTATTTCATAATAAAAGGTACAGAGCGTGTTCTTATAGGCTTAGAAGATCTTGCACCAAACAGGATAATTACAGCAAAGGAAAAAGGTGGCACAGAAGTTACAAGTAAAATCTTCTCTACTGTCGGCACATTTAGGGCAAGGTGCGCCGTATCAAGAAATCAGCGTGGCTCATTTGTTGTAAACTTCCCGAATGGACCTAAAAATACAGAGCTTATACTTTTACTAAGGGCTCTCGGCCTTACAATAAATGATATAATTAAGCAGATCGAATCCATACAGGCTGTTAAGAATGACTTTGTCTACAATATAGAGGGCAGCGAAGCAAATGATATTGGACCATCAGAAGCTATACTGAAGATAGGAAAAGAGGCAGCGCCAGGACAAGCTGAAGACTATCAGAGGAAGCGCGCAGAAACAATATTAGACAATTACTTGCTCCCTCATATAGGCATTACCCCTGAAGATAGAAAGGAAAAAGGAAAATATCTTATCGAAGCAGCGAAAAGAGCCTCGCTCGTTGCTAATAAATATCTTAAACAAGATGACAAAGACCATTATGCAAACAAGAGGCTAAAGCTTGCTGGCGACCTAATGGAAGAGCTTTTTGCTTATGCCTTCAAGTTTTTCGTAAAAGATGTTAAGTACCAGATAGAAAGAACAAGTGCGCGTGGAAGGAGAATGAGCATACAAACTATAGTGAGCTCAGATACGCTCACTGAAAAAATCCTATATGCGATGGGTACAGGCACGTGGGTTGCGGGCCAGACTGGCGTATCGCAGGTTCTTGACAGAACAAATCTGATGAGCACATATGCTCATTTAAGGCGTGTAAAGTCGCCGCTTGCAAAGAAGCACCCTCACTTTAGAGCTAGGGACGTTCACGGAACACAGTGGGGCAAGATATGCCCTTCCGAATCTCCAGAAGGCCAAGAGGTAGGACTTACAAAATATCTTTCAATGATGGCAAAAGTAACAATAGGTGCTGATGAAAAGTTCACAGAAGATAAGTTAAAGGAGCTTGGCTTGAAGAAGGATTAATAGGTGGTGTTTTGGCTAAGAAAATAAACGAAAAATGTTATGTTTATCTAAATGGTAGGATTATAGGCTACGTAGAAAATGGCGAAGAGTATGCAAATGAGATTAGGCGTGCTAGAAGAAACGGCATTATCTCTGGAGAAGTGAATGTTGCATACCTTAGCAAGGAAAATGTGGTTCATGTAAATACAGATGTTGGGAGAGTAAGAAAGCCTTATATTATTGTCGAGAATGGTAAATCAAAGTTAACCCCTGATCTTCTTGAAAAGCTGAAGAAGAAGGAGATAGATTTCAACTATCTTGTCAGGCATGGTATTATAGAATACCTTGATGCCGAAGAGGAAGAGAATATTCTTGTTGCATTAGATGAAAGCAAGATAACAAATGAGACAACACATCTAGAAGTAGACTTAGATTCAATCTTTGGTTTTACTTTAGGTTCAAGCCCGTATCAAGAGCACAATAGCGCGGCAAGACATGCAATGAGCGCAAACTTTATAAAACAGAGCGAAGGTCTGTATGCTACAAACTTCAATTTAAGATTTGATTCAAGGTCTTATATACTCTTTTATCCGCAGGTTCCTCTGGTAACAACAGTTCCTTATAAGGCAGCTAGGATAGAAACACATCCGAGCGGCCAGAACTTTGTTGTAGCACTTGCATCATACTACGGCTATAATATGGCTGATGCTGTAGTGATAAACAAGGCTGCCGTAGATAGGGGCTTGGGAAGAAGCATGTTTTATAAGACCTATGCTGATGAAGAGAGAAGATACTCAAGTGGTCAGAAGGATTCTTTTATGATTCCACCTCCAACAGCAGAGGGCTATATGGGAGAGAGTGCTTATTCAAAGCTGAGTGATGATGGTATTGTAGAACCTGAGACGAAAGTCGACGAGGGTGACGTTCTAATAGGAAAGGTGGCACCACCAAGATTCTTGGAAGAGAATCTGGGTGCAACAGGATTGGAAGAAAAGATAAGAGATGATTCCGTAGCTCTAAAGGCTGGCGAATATGGTGTTGTAGATAGCGTAGTCATTTCAGAGACAACAGGCAAGACAAAGATAGTAAAGGTAAGGGTTAGAAGTTTGAGGATACCTGAAAAAGGAGATAAGTTTGCAAGCAGACACGGGCAGAAGGGCGTTGTTGCACTCATTGTTCCACCTGAGGATATGCCTTTCACAAAAGATGGTATAGTGCCAGATCTTTTGCTTAACCCGCATAGTATACCTTCAAGACTTACATTTGGCCATTTGCTAGAGGAGCTTGCGGGCAAGGCTGCGGCATTTACAGGAAAGCAGATAGATGGCACGCCGTTTGCTGAGCAGGGTGATAAGAGGATTGAAGAGTATGCAAAGATAATAGAGCAGCATGGCTTCGCTAGATATGGTGAAGAGATATTATATGATGGCATAACAGGCGAGCCATTCAAGTCTGAGCTCTTTATTGGGATAGCCTATTACAACAGGCTTTACCATATGGTAAGCAACAAGCTGCAGGTAAGAAGCAGAGGTCCTGTACAAATATTGACACACCAGCCTACAGAAGGAAAGGCAAGGCAGGGTGGTCTTAGGTTTGGAGAGATGGAAAGGGATGTGCTTGTAGGTTATGGTGCAAGCTTGCTGCTCAAGGAAAGGCTTCTTGACCAGAGCGACAAAACAAAGGTTCTTGTATGCAAGGAATGTGGTAATATAGGGTATCATGATTATATAAAGAAGGTTGATGTTTGCCCGATATGCGGAAGCAACAATCTAGAGGAGGTTGAGATAAGCTACGCTTTCAAGCTCCTCCTCGATGAGATTAAGTCTTTGCACATCTTCCCTAAAATAAAACTGAAGGAGTGATATTTTATGCAAGCTGAATCTATAGATTATATAAAGTTTGGTATACTCTCGCCAGAGCAGATAAGAAAGCTCAGCGTAGCAAAGCTTACTGTGCCGGATACATATAATGAAGACGGCTACCCAATCGACGGCGGCCTTGTAGATCAGAGGCTTGGTGTTATTGATCCAGGTCTTGTTTGCAAAACATGTGGTGCAAGGGCAAAGGTGTGCCCCGGCCACTTTGGTCACATAGAGCTTGTAAGGCCAGTGATACATTCTGAATTTGCCAAAATAATATACATGCTACTTCAATCAACATGCCAGGAATGCGGCAGGGTTTTGCTTAATGAGGAGCAGATATCTGATCTAAAGGAAACAATGAGACAGATTGTTGTAAGTGAAGGCGAAGAAGCGACAGATATTGACAAGGTAAATGAGAAAAATCAAATATTAAAGAAGCTTAGAAGCATAAAGAAGTGTCCGCACTGCGGTGCTGTTCAGCAAAAGATCAAGTTTGAACCACCAACATTCTTTTATATTGGAGATAGAAGGCTTAAGCCTGATGAGATAAGGGATAGGCTAAGCAAGATAAGCGACGAAGATCTAAAGCTTCTCGGCATAGACCCTACAACAAGCAGGCCTGAATGGCTTGTTCTTACAACCCTTCTTGTGCCTCCTGTAAATGTAAGGCCTTCAATAACGCTAGAGTCTGGAGAAAGGAGTGAGGATGACCTTACACATAAGCTAGTAGAGATAATGCGTATAAACCAGAGGCTTGAACAAAACATAAACGCTGGCGCTCCGCAGATAATTATAGATGACCTGTGGGAACTTCTTCAATATCACGTTACAACCTATTTCAACAACGAAGCACCTGGCATACCACCAGCAAGGCACAGGAGTGGAAGAGCGCTTAAGACACTTGCCCAAAGATTAAAGGGTAAAGAGGGCAGATTTAGGTATAACCTAAGTGGTAAAAGGGTTAATTTCTCAGCCAGAACTGTAATATCTGTAGATCCTTACATCGACATAGATGAAGTTGGTGTTCCTTACGAGGTTGCAAAGAAGCTCACAGTTCCATTTTATGTAACAGAATGGAATATGGAAAAAGCTAAAGAGTGGCTTTCAAGGACAGAATACCCAATGGTTGTTGATATAATAACAAAAGATGGCAAGAGGAAGAGAATAGTAGAAGGTGCAAGAGAAGAAATTATCAAAAGCATAGCGCCTGGCGATATTCTAGAGAGACAGCTTATCGATGGTGATATTGTAATATTTAACAGGCAGCCTTCATTACACAGAATAAATATAATGGCCCATAGGGTGAGGGTATTGCCTGGAAAGACATTTAGGCTCAATTTCGATACAACACATCCGTATGGTGCAGACTTCGATGGAGACGAAATGAATTTGCACGTTCCACAAACATTAGAGGCACAGGCAGAGGCAAAGTATTTGATGTGGGTAAACAACCAGATATTCTCACCAAGAACAGGCGACGCTATAATTACTAACAATGAAGACGGCATAACAGGAATGTATCTGCTAACAGAAGACACAACAAGGCTTACAAAAAAAGAAGCGAGCTATCTGCTTGCGCTCGCTGGCATATACGAGCTTCCAAAACCTGGAAAAGATGGCTTATATGCGGGCAAAGATATATTTTCAATGCTCCTTCCAGCAAAACTTAATTTTGAACAAAAGGTAAAGGGCCAAACAGTAAAGATTGTAAATGGCAAGCTTGTAGAGGGCGTTCTTACAAAAGAGACTTATGGAAGGGGAAGCAGGCTACTTGCAAAGATTGCAGCAGATTTCGGCATGCAAGTAGTAAGCGATTTTCTTAACAGATCATCGAGACTTGCAGACGCATTCGTTACGCTTTACGGTATAACAGTCGGAATAAAAGAGTATATGATAAATGAAGATGTAGAAAGGGAGAGGCTTGCAATAATTGAGAGGACCTTTAATAAGGTCAACGAGCTTATAGAGAGCTACAAAAAGAAAACGCTCGAACCGCTTGTAGGCTATACGCTTAAGCAATCCTTAGAGAGAATGATAATCGCTGAGCTTGACCTAGCCAGAGCGGCTGCTGCAAAGTATGTTGTAACACACAGCGAAAAGGATAATGACGTTGTACTCATGGCTTTTGCAGGTTCAAGAGGTAGCGAAAAGAACGTTGTGCAGATGAATATGCTATTAGGCCAGCAAGCAACCCAGTCTGGTGGCAGAATAAAACGTGGATATGCTACTAATAGGGTTTTGCCGCATATAAAGCCAAATGATATAACACCTCCAGCAAGAGGTTTTGTAGTATCAAACTACTTCCACGGCTTAACACCAATAGACTTCTATATGCATGCAATCGGTTCAAGAGGTTCAGAAGTATACAAGGCGCTGCTTACCGCTAGAAGCGGTTATCTTTATAGAAGAATTAGCAATGCATTGCAGGATTACTATGTTGACTACGATCTTACAGTTAGAGATGTTCATGGAAAGCTGCTTCAAACGATATATGGCGGGGATGGCATAGACCCAGTAAAAGAGATGATAAAAGAGATGCAGAGTGAGTAAATGGTGAAAGAGAATAAAAATCCCAACCTTGTTCATGCTGGCGAGCCTGTTGGCGTTGTTGCTGCGCAGTCTATAGGAGAGCCAGGAACGCAAATGATTATAAGCTCTTTCCACTTGGCAGGTATGGCCTCTCAAATGGCTACAGCTGGTTTGCCAAGGATGATAGAGCTAATCGATGCTAGAAAGAAGCCTGCATCTCCTTTAACTAGCGTATATCTAAAAGATAAGATAAAAAACAATTTCGAAAAGGCAAGCGAGCTTGCGAGAAAGCTAAATGAAGTAAAGATGTCAAGCATAACAAAGCATTTGATAGAGAATTTTGGAAAAGGCAGTATTATAATAATCCTAGATACACAAAGGTTAGAGGCTTATGATCTTACAGTAAAAAGCGTTGAATCAAGGATAAACAAATTACTTAAGTTAGACACAGAATCAAACGAAAAGAGAATAACAGTACATCTCCACAAGAAAGATATAAAATTCATAAGAGAAATGGCTATGAAGATAATGAACCTTACAATAAGCGGCGTGGAAGGCGCAGGTACATGTGTATTGCAACAAGATGATAAGACAGGCGAATACTATATTTTGACAGATAAGAGCAACCTAGGTCCATTTCTTGAAATAGATGAGGTTGATAAAAGTAGAATTTATACTAATGATATATTTGAAATGTATAGAGTTTTTGGTATAGAGGCAGCAAGAAATACATTAGCAAACGAAATTCTTTTGACACTTTCACAGCAAGGCATATCAGTAAGCCCTAGGCACATACTTCTGCTTGCAGATGCAATGACATATAGTGGCGAAATAAAGAATGTTGGTAGGCACGGGTTAACGGGTGAAAAGAAGTCTGTCTTTGCAAGGGCAGCATACGAAGAAACTGTAAAGCATCTAATAAATGCGGCAGCTTTCGGTGAAGTTGATATGATGAAAGGCGTTACAGAAAGTATACTTGTGGGCAAACAGATAGCACTTGGCACTGGTAGAGTTAAGCTCTCAATAAAGAAAGAGGATCTAGCTAAGATAAGTAAGAAGAGCAAAGAATAATAATGTGTGAAAAGATAGTAAAAATAAATAAATTTATAGAAAGATGATTTTTATTTGGTTTGGTGAAGGAAATGGCGCAAGAAAGACCTTTCGACTTGCTCAATAAGTCTATTGGGCAGCAGATTTTAGTAAGACTTAAAAACAACGTAGAAATAAGAGGAGTGGTGACATCATTTGACGTGCATATGAACATAGTGCTGGAGAATGCTGAGGAGTTAGAAGATGGTAACTTAAAAGCAAAGCTAGGCACTATACTTTTAAGGGGCGGCAATATTCTATTTATATCCCCCGTAATGTGAATAGTGGGCTCCTGGCGCAATGGTAGCGCGCCTGCATGGCATGCAGGAGGTTGCGGGTTCGAATATTTCTTTTCGAAAATCCCGCGGAGTCCACATCGTTACCTATCCTCTTACTAATCAAATTTTAAAGATATCTTTCTAAACAAAACTAAAGAAAAGTTTTTATTTAGTGAAAACGCTAAGCAAAATATGGAATCCCAGCAATACGTCAATATAAGAAGGATTTTTCATCTAGAGAAAGAGCTACTTCATTACCAAAAAAAAGAACAAAAAGATGCATTAGCTTCTGCCAAGAGATCAGAAAGCCAAGATAAAGAAAATATGAACATGCTCAAAAATTTCTCTTCTCTCTTTAGAAAGTTAAGAAAAGATGGCTCTGCAAAGCGTGGAAAAGAAGAAGTAATTGAAGAACTGCTAACATATTTTAAAGCGTTGGAAGAGAGTAGAAACGAATATTTGATAATAAAATATCTAAACCGCTTAAACGAAAACCGATTGAAGAAGCTTTATGGTATAGAGCTTAATAAATATAATCTGAAACCAGACATTGAGACTTACCCTATAGTTTCAGATTCTAATACATCCTTTTCTATCAATTCAATCTCGACAAAATTCTATATGCCCACAAAAGAAAATCTTATGGGCGCATCTAAATTAATATCTGATATAATTGTTGTCCTTGAACAGCTTAAAGGCAACGAGCCAAATAAAAACAAGATTAATTAGAAATTTTCAACTTTTTCTTGAAAAAAACAAAGATTTTTAAATATTTCTACACATAATTATAAATATGCCCAGCGAAGAAAGGCTAGTAATTAAGCCCCTTTCAAGACCATCAAACGAGACCTCAGATGAGCTTGCAAGGTGGTTCTGCAAGGTGTTTGACCTTGAGGAAGAGTCAGAACCAGAGATGTTAAGGGAGATAATAAGGAAAAGTATTTCAGGCGAGGGAGTAACAAGCTTAGAGCTTTACAAGAAAATGAAGATGCCAAGGAGCACAATAATCTATCACCTCAACAGGCTAATAGGCACAGGTCTAGTAGTCAGAAAGGGTAGGAAGTACTTTTTGAGGTCAATGAGCCTCGAAGACACTATAGCAGAGCTCCAAGAAGATATGCTCAGGGAGTTTAACAGGCTTATAGAGTTTGCAGAAAAATTTGATGAACTCATATCGCGTGAGATTTATGGCAGAAGAACAAAAAGACCAAAAGAAAGATAATGCTGAGGACAAGCAAGGCCAAGCAGCAAAAGAAGCTAGCCAAGGCGGTACAGAAGAAGGCAAGGAAAGCAAGAAAGAAGAGAAGCTAGTAAGTGAGAAAGATTACTTGGAACTCAAGGATAGGCTTTTGAGACTTGCGGCAGAGTTTGACAATTACAAAAAGCGCGCAGCAAAGGAAAACGAGAATGCAAAGCTGCTTGGCAAGGCAGAACTCATGAGAAAGCTTCTCTCAACACTAGATGAATTTGAGCTTGCGCTTTCAGTAAGTTCAAAAGAAAACAAGGAGATAAAGGGTTTTGAGATGATCTTTTCGAACCTGTTAGATGCACTAAAATCTGAGGGCTTAGAGGTTATAGAAACAAATGGAAGATATGACCCATACAAGCATGAAATCATACTTGCAAAGGAAAGTGACAAGGAAGAGGGCTCGATACTTGAGGTTGTAAGAAAGGGCTATATGCTTAATGGTATTTTGCTCAGGCCTGCAACTGTTATAGTTGCTAAGGCCAAAAGCCAGACTAGCGGTGAAGCTGAGGGTAAAAATAAAAAATAAAAAATAAAAAGGTGGTTTTATGGCTAAAATAATAGGAATAGATTTGGGAACCTCAAATTCTGCGGCTGCAGTATTAGAGGGTGGTAGGCCTGTTCTAATACCAAGCTCAGAAGGTATTACCTTATATGGAAAGGCTTTTCCAAGTTATGTGGCATTTACTAAAGAGGGCCAGATACTCGTTGGAGAACCAGCAAGAAGGCAAGCAATAGCAAATCCAGAAGGAACTGTAACTGCTTTTAAGAGAAAGATGGGAACAGATTACAAGTACAAGATCTTCGGCAAGGAATATACACCACAAGAACTTTCAGCAATACTGCTTCAAAAGATAAAGCGCGATGCAGAGGCATATCTCGGCGAGGAGGTAAAGCAGGCAGTGATAACGGTTCCTGCTTACTTTAACGATAACCAGAGGCAGGCAACAAAGGACGCTGGCGAGATAGCTGGCTTAGAAGTGGTTAGGCTTGTAAATGAGCCAACAGCCGCATGCTTGGCTTATGGTATAGACAAGCTTAACAAAGAGATGAAGATACTTGTATACGATTTTGGTGGTGGAACACTTGACGTTACAATAATGGAATTTGGAAATGGTGTATTTGAAGTAAAGGCAACAAGTGGCGATACACAGCTTGGCGGCACTGACATGGACAACGCACTTGTAGACTTTTTGCTAAAGGAGATAAAGGCTTCAGCTGGTGTTGATGTTTCAAATGATAAGCAAGCTATGCAAAGACTTAGAGAAGCTGCAGAGAAGGCGAAGATAGAGCTTTCTACAACATTGCAAACAGAGATAAACCTGCCATTCCTTACGATGGGTCCTGGAAATGTGCCAGTTCACTTTACCTATACACTAACAAGGGCGAAGCTGGAAGAAATTGTTTTGCCGATAGTTGAGAGGACAACAAAACCAGTAATGCAGGCACTCAAAGACGCAAAGCTTGAGCCAAAGGATATAGACAAGGTAATACTAATTGGTGGACCTACAAGAATGCCTATAGTACAAAGATATGTAGAGCAGCTTCTTGGAAAGAAGATAGAGCGTGGAGTAGACCCTATGGAAGCAGTCGCATTTGGCGCAGCAATACAGGCTGGTGTTCTTACAGGAGAGGTAAAGGATATTGTCTTACTTGATGTAACCCCACTCTCTTTAGGCATAGAAACACTTGGTGGAGTTATGACGAAGATTATAGAGAGAAATACAACTATACCTATAAGAAGGTCACAAATATTTACCACAGCCGAGGATATGCAAACAACAGTAGATATTCACGTTCTGCAAGGCGAGAGAGCGCTTGCAAAAGATAATATCTCACTTGGCAGGTTTACACTTACAGGAATACCTCCAGCACCAAGAGGCGTGCCACAGATAGAGGTTACATTTGATATAGATGCAAATGGAATCTTGCACGTTACAGCAAAAGATAAAGCAACAGGTAAAGAACAGAGTATGAAGATAGTTGCTCCTAACAAGATGTCAAGGGAAGAGATAGAGCAAAAGATGAAAGAAGCTGAGAAGTATGCAGAAGAAGATAAGAAGATAAGAGAATTCATAGAGCTCAAGAATACAGCTGAGTCATTAATATACACTGCGGAGAGAACACTTAAGGACAGCAAGGACAAAATATCAAAAGACACTGCAGACGAAGTTGAAAAAGCAAAGAACGAACTGCAAGAAGCTATAAAGAAAGAGAACAAAGATGAGATAAGCTCAAAGATGGAATCGCTAAAGAGTGCTCTGGAAAAGTTAGGAGAAGAGCTTTATAGAGGTCAGGGTCAAGCACAGGGAGGAGCAAGCAGCGGAGGACCGGGCTTTGGTCCTGGCTCTAGCTCCAGCGGTGGCTCAGATCAAGGCAATACAACAGATGCGGACTTCAGAGTTGAAAAATAAAATGACTTAAATGGCAAAGGACTACTATGATATATTAGGTGTTCCACACAATGCTACTCTAGACGAGATTAAGAGAGCATACAGGGAACTAGCACTGAAGTATCATCCTGATAGAAACAAGTCCAAAGAAGCAGAAGAAAAATTCAAGGAGATAAACGAGGCATACGCAGTACTAAGCGATCCCGAGAAAAGAAAGCAGTATGACATGTATGGTCCGGCAGGCTTTGGTCAGAAGTACAGCGAAGAAGACATCTTCCGTGGATTTAATTTTGAAGATATTTTAAAAGATTTGGGGCTCAGCTTTGACTTTGGTTTTTCTGATTTTGGTGAAGAGCCCTTCTTTGATATTTTTGGGCAAAGCGGAAGAGGGAGAGCAAATGCAAATGTAGGCCAAAGTATATTATACAGGCTTGACATAACATTTGAAGAAGCAGCTAAGGGCACAGAGAAAGAGATTAGGTTTAGGCATATTAAAAAATGTCCACACTGCAACGGAACAGGTGCTGAACCTAATGCAAAGCTAATAAAGTGCCCTGAATGCAATGGAAGGGGTGTTATTGTAACAACTAGGAGCACCTTCTTTGGTAGGATTCAAACATCTACAGTATGTCCGAGGTGTGGCGGTTCTGGCAAAATATATGACAAGCCGTGCAAGGTGTGCAATGGGACAGGCGGGGTAGTAAGTGATGAAAAAGTTGTTGTAAAAATACCTCCTGGCATAACCGATGGTACACGTTTAAGACTTAGAGGTATGGGTGATTATGCAAAAGGTGGTACTGGTGACCTTTTTGTAGAGGTGCATGTACTAGAGCACAAGATATTCAAGAGAGAGGGTAATGATATTTATGTAAATCTAAGCATACCATTCTATACTGCAATTTTAGGTGGTAAGGTAAAGGTTCCCACTCTTGATGGTGAAAGAGAAATTGAGATTCCAAGAGGGACTCAGCAGGGAGACAAATTGGTAATAAAAGGTGCAGGCATTAGAACACCAAGGGGCGTTGGTGACGAAATAGTTATAGTAAATATAACTATACCAAAATCAATCTCAAAAGAAGAAGAAGAGCTTCTTATGAGGTTTAAGGAATTGCATGGTGAAGATGACAGGCAGGAAAGGAGAAGGTGGCCATTTTAGCTAGCTTCTATTTTTCGCACTTCTTTTTGCGCCATAAACGAAGATAAGCAAAACCACTAATCCTACAAATACAAGGTATATGCCTTGCCAGCTAATAGTAAGTGCAGCAAGGCCTAATGCAATGCTCATAAATGAGAAAAGGGGTGGTATTGCTGGAAGGGGTATAAGGTATTTTTTCTGTATATACATGGTAAAGAGCATGCCTACTGTGCTGCCTATGATTACGCTGATAGGTATAAAGTAGCTGAAAGAAAGCTTGTAAGAGCTTATAGCAAGCATAAGCGGCAAGCCTAGATCGCCTGCACCAAGCTGCACCTGGCTTATCAACGGTAGTTTGCCCTGTTTTATCAGCTTCCTTATAATCGGATTCTTTATCTTTGCAATCTCTTTCTTGTACTTTTCATACTCTTTAAGCTCTTTTTTGCTAAAGAAGTTTTTTGGTATTACCTCTACATCTGTTGAGCCTATTAGAAATGCTAGGTTCCTACTTGATAACGCCTTAGCAAGTGTGAGCATATGCTTTGTAACAAAAACAGCAATGTAGTCATAAGCAGCAATTACAAGAACCAAAAAATATGCTACAGCAAAACCAAAATCAATACCAAGAACTAACCCAACACCTATGCTCGCTATTATCGCTACAGTGTTTCTTAATACATGGTATTTATTCTTTATTAACACAAGAGCTATAGCAATTAGCAACGATACAATAGAAACAGCGCTGACACTTAGGTTAGGTGCAAAGTAGCCGATTATTGTAGCAAAGACAAAAAATGAAGCGGTAACTATTACAAAGCCTTCAAAAAGGGAGAAAAGCATATTACCATGATAAATTTTGAAGACAAGCAAGATTGCAAGTGTTGCAATAATCAAATATACAAAGAACCAAAGTGCTTGTTGTGGTGTGTTAACTTGGCTGCTACTGGAGCTTGGGCTTGTTATATAGCTAACAGGTGTTGTGGTATAAACTAGACTTGCTATAAGTAAGCCCCCAAACTGCACTATCATGAATAGGACAAGTATATTGAATTGTTGTCTAAACTCAATGCGCCTGATCAAGTATCCACCAATAAGTATTTTGCAGCACTAATTTATAACTTTTATTAGCTAAAATTTTCTATCTTTAATTGCCATAATCTTAAGCAAAAACTATTAGACTTATGCACACAATCAGTCTAATTTAAAGGCAGTAATTTTTTATTTTTTTATATAGTTTATTATTTGATAGGTTGTTGAAATTTATATCTATATCACTCAACCACCTTTCTTGCAGTGCCTAATTGTACCACCTCCACATCTTTTCTACCTGTATTTTATTATGTATGCAATGAGGCATGCATATGC
>JAWDMK010000002.1:0-58292 GCA_046536675.1 Microcaldota archaeon
AAATCCACACCAAGGTCTGCACTAGCTACAATGTTCTCGACCTTAAAATCTGGCTTTAGCAATTTCTTAGCCATCCAACCACTTTTCTTATAAAAATAGGTAAAGATATTTATTTATATTTGATTGATAGCTTAGCCTGTTGAGATTATATCTATTATGTATGCCATGCCCAACGACTTAATACTCGTCATAAGCTTCTTGCCCTATACAATAAACTATTAACAAAATAGGCGTTTAAATAGCTATGCAAGTAGGCAACTCATTTATCTGAAGCCTTAGCTAAACAAAGGCTATAAAGTAAAAAAACATGCTTCGCATCTAAGATAAATGAAGAAATAAAGACAAAATAAAAATCACTTTACTCCTACTATTATTGTTGCTAACTTTGTCATATGCTTAGAACCATTAGTATTATAGCTTGCCCATATAGTTCCAGATATTGTACCTCCTGGTGTAACCGGAAAAGTTACGTTATCTGCACTGCTAAATGAAACATTGCTAGATTCGCCAGAGTATACTCTACCTACAAGTGTACTGGACGGAAAATTACTACATGAAGATGGTGAAACAGTGCTATTAGGTACAAAACAGTAAGTTACATTACTCCAAGTTTCCCCAGTGGCCTGTCCAAGTGTTACCTTCAATGTTCCATTATTCAGCTCAGGATTGATGCATAAGAAGCCTGAACTTGGAATGCAAATATTGCCAAAAAATGATGGATTGCTTAATATAGGTCCAGGCAGTGAAGCAATTTCTGGATTAGTATTGTTATTAATGTATGTTGCATTCATGCTGAGTAAAATCTTAAACTGTATAGAAGAATTTATTTCAGCAATCGATCCAGAAACGTTTATAGGTATACCATATTGTGTAGATACACAGCTTGTAAGGTTATATGTAAAATTGGCACCTTTTGATTTTATCACGCCAACAAAAGCATTTGAATTTGTGTTATTCAATGGTATATTGAGTTTACCACTACCCTGCATAAGATAACATGTTATCTTATTATTGCTTATTTCCTTTACACCATGAACAGTAATATTTAACTCTTTAGTGGTGTTTGTAATATTTGATATTCCTGGAGTTTGAATTTGGGATATTGTGGTGTTCAAATTTTTTGTGCAGGTGTAGTTTGAAGTGCCCATAAGAAGGCCTGAAAATGAAGTTTTTGAGCATGTATATAATGTAGAGCCATTCTTAATAATTACTGAGCTCATATTTCCTACAAGCGGCACATCACTTATTCCAAAACTTATTCTTGAAATATTATAGTATTTTTCGTAGCTAAATTCAATAGGGGCCGAAGTGCTTAGAGAGCCTGTCAAAAAGCTATTAATATGTAATTCTACAGTACCTGTATATGAAACATTAAGCTTATTCGTTGCGTTTACTGTATTAATCATTGCATTTACAACAGCAACCATGCTCACAGGTTTACCCGTAGAAAGTAGTGCTATAACAGGATTGCTGTACGCCGGCTTGGTAAAAGAATAAGCAAGATAAGCCACAATAACAATTATTATAAGTGCTGCAATAGCTTTTATAAGCATTCCATTATTACTTTTTTGTTTTACAGATCCTTGCATACTGGAAGAGGTGTTGGAAGGCGTATTTGCATTATTTTGTAAATTAGTGGGATCAAAGTTGGTCTGGTTATCACCACCACTATTTGGTCCGATCATGTTTATACCCCAAATATTTATATTTCATGCAAAATGGAACCGGTATACTTTAAACTTATATTATTAAATATTTTTGCATTCGTTGGTTTAAGGGTTGTTGGAATTTATACTGTTACTATTTAGGGCCATTGAACCATTGCTTTACTTTTACAGATAGATCTATTCTTGCCAAGCTAAACACCTGAAGAACTCTGTTATGCTGTTTGCTGGTGCAATAGCTACTGCAACATGCAAGAAACGAAGGTTTTTAAAGTTTCAAAGCACTATTAGTTTGAAGAGATACCAAAGAAGGAAAGATAAAAAGAATAAATACTTTTCCGCTAAATATCAAGTTACAAATTAGTGATTTAATGACTGAAAGATCTCATGGTATGTTTGTAGGAAGGACAAGGCACTTGGCCAGGCACCATAAGCCTTCTAAGCTTGGTATAACTAAGCTCATTAAAAAATTCAACATAGGTGATAAGGTAGTAATAGTGCCAAAGGGGAACTTCAGAAATATACCACACCCAAGGTACAGAGGCAAGGTTGGTACAGTTGTTGAGAAGCGCGGCTTGGCTTATGTTGTAGAAATACCAGTTTCAAGCTCAACAAAAAGGAAGCTCATTGTGCCACAGATGCATCTAGAAAAAGCCTAACCTCTTTTTTGTGGATAAGGCCTTGTCAGAAGGTAAAACCTGCTTTCTCCTTTTAATTCTATAAGCACACGCTCAACTATTAGCTTTATTGGATCCTGGAGAAGCTTTACCCTGTTTGTAAGGTCCTCAAAGCTCTCAAAAGGCTTTTCCTCCCTTGCTGAGAGAATGGCGTTAAGATGCCTCTTGCCTATGCCAGGGAAGAGTTCAAGCTTATGCTCCCTGATGTTGAGAGGACCTGCTGTATTGAATATTTCTACAAACCTCTTCTCATTAGATTTTATTATATTGGCTATAGCGTTTGGAAGCTCGTTCTTAGCACCTTCTGTAAGCTCATCGTATGTGAGCCTAGCCTTTATAAGGGCTATCTTATCGCGCTCGCCCTTGCCTATATAGACACGCTCGCCAACATGAAGCATAACACCAGGCTTTGGCACAGCCTCAAGCAAAGTAAATTTGTTCTCACCAAGCAACTGAACTATAGGCTCTGGGTTTGCAGAAAAAGACTTTCCAGTAGGCAAGAAATCAATGACCACTGCATATTCCTCAAGTTCCTCCTTTTTTTCATCCATATAGTCTCACCTACTGGCATAAGAACACTACTTCCTATAGTTGTTGATCTTTTCAATAATGCTTGCTATAACACTATCATCAAAGCTCCTTTTCTCGAATATGAGAACCTGCTTAAGCTGCAGATCATTAATAGGCATTATATCAATAATTTTCTTTGCGAGCCTTTTTCCAAGGCCAAGCTCAATGAGCTCCTTCTCAAGCTTCTCTGCCTTTTCCTTGCTAAGCTTTGCAAACTTCTTTGCATGTTCATAAGCAAGCTGTTGTTCGTAGCCGAGCTCACCCTCTTTCTTCCTTTCCTCAAGTATCTCAAGTGCCTCTACAACTGAGACAGGCTCTGGCTCACTCTGCTCTTTTCCTATCATCGCATTACCTCCACGCTAAATATTTTGAATTTATCTTTATAAACCTTTTGTATAATGGCTTGCGCTCAAAAGCCTTATTACTTTATTCACAGGAAATACGTTGGTATGTGCCCTTAATTATTCAACGACCGGTATGCAAAGATATTTATGATTTATTTGCTTATTAGTATAGAGGTGCTGGTTTGGACGCCCATACCGCTTATTTAAAGGTAATGGAGGAGATGAGCAAGCATATTGCAGGAAAGAAGGAAACGCTCGAGCTTCTTTTTCTTTCAATTATAGCAAATGGGCATGCACTACTAGAGGGTGTTCCTGGAGTTGCAAAAACTACGATGACAAAGGCACTTGCTTCTATTATAGACGCAGATTTCAAGAGAATACAAGGCACGCCAGACCTTGAGCCTAAGGATATAATAGGCTATACTTATATTGATTCAGACAACAGCATTAAGGTTAAGAAAGGACCTATCTTCACAAACATACTCCTTATTGATGAGCTTAACAGAGCACCACCAAAGACGATGAGTGCCTTTCTTGAAGCGCTTGAGGAAAGGCAGGTCAGCTTGGGCGGCACTGATATACCTTTGCCAAAGCCATTCACAGCATTTGCAACCCAAAACCCGCTTAGGATAGAAGGAACTGAGCCATTGCCAAAGGTGATGGCAGATAGGTTTATTATGAGAATAGAAGTAGATTACCCTAGCATGGAGGAAGAGGGTGAGATGCTTAGGATAAAGGAAAGGGAAGAAAAGATAGCAGTGAACAAAATCCTTACAATAAATGATATATTAGATATGCAGGAGCAGGCAAAAAATATATTGCTACCTGATGATGTTGTCAAATATATAACAGCAATAGTAGATGCAACAAGAAAGGATATACATGTTGTAATGGGTGCAAGCCCAAGAGCAGATATTGCCTTTATGGCTTGTGGCAAGGCGAAGGCGCTTGTAGAGGGAAGAAAAGAGGTAACAATAGATGATATAAGGTTTTTGGCAAAGCCTGTGCTTAGCCATAGAATTGCTGTAAGAGCCACAGGAGGCATAGGAGTAAACGGAATAATAGATGGTATTTTAGCTTCAATAAAAATTTGATTATGTGCTTTTTATTTAGACATACTAAGAAAGATATTTAAATTCTTCTTTCTCATAAATATTGAAAATTATAGGTGCTTTGCATGAATGCAAATATTTGGAAGGTAATGTACTACCTCTTCTTTGCAACAACATTAATTGGTGCAAACTTTGCAGCGACTACATCACCTACAGGCATTACTGCGATAAGTTCAGCTTTCTGCGCATTAGTCGGTACAGTTAGAAGCATAATTGCACTTTTTGCTGTAGTCATGTTCTTAATAGGTGGCGTACTCTATGCTATCGCACACTTCTTACCAACAACTGGCCAGCTTAAAGGCAGTTTGCAGGGATGGGCTCTTGGTATGATTCTAGGAGGAATAGTTGGTGTAATACTAGTGATAATAGCACAGCCTATTGTAAATATGGTTGCTGGCTTCGGAAAGAGTATCTCAGCTGTAAGCTGCTGATTTAAATATTTTTCCTCTTTCTTTAATTTATGCTTGGCATTATTGGCAGAAACGATAGGATTTTGCTTATTTTTGCTTCACTTATAATATTATTTAACATAATCATTCTACCACCACTTTACCTCTTTGTACCTATTGTAAATTTTCTTACCTTATTAAACTTCACACTCTTTGTCCTTTACACTTTTTTACTTTTCTTTAGCAAAAGCAGGCTCAAGAACTTAATCTTAATAATTATAGTTGCATTACTTATAATTCAGGCATTAAGCCTACCATATTCGGTTATACTTAAAAAAGCTTTTGCTACACTACAGAAATTCCTACTATGGTTCTTCTTTTATATACCTATAATTTTTCTTGTCTTCTTTGGAATGTATCTATTTAAGATGAAGCCATTCAGGCATGCTAGATTAATATCAGTATTATTCTTTCTAATAGCTGCCGCCCTTCTTTTCTACTACAATTTTGTAGTCATAATCTCTTGGCAAATGGACGACGAGATGTTCATTCAGCTTCTATCCGCAAAGGAGATTTTAAATCTACAAAACCCTTACGAAAGCAATTATTCTAGCTTACTCTTTGAAAATTTGTCGAATTTCGGAATAACAATGACAACAGAAAATAAGTTTATAGGCGTGCTTGATTATCCGGCGCTTTTCCCTATTGCAGATATACCTTTCATTATTTTACCTATCAAAATAGGGCTTATACTAAAGCTCCAGGTATTCATCTTCCTTTACCTATTGTTTCTCACAATAGGCTACCTCGCTAAGAAAGAAGAAACCATTAAGCCGAGCTTTCTCATTCTTACAGGAATATTGGTAAGCTTATTTGTGCTCAGCTCATCTACGCAAGCATTAATGCTTTTGCTTAGCCTTATTGCCTATTCAAAATCTGGCACTAGATATGGGTGGCTCTTTCTCGGGCTTGCAGCTTCTATTCAGGAGATGCTCTGGCTTCCTGTTCTCTTGCTGATCTTATACACTTTTTCCAGCTTTGGACTTAAGGAAGGCGTTAAGGAGCTCTCGCTTACTTTACTTGTCTTCCTTATAATAAATGGACCTTTTATATTGCTTAGCCCATACAAATTTTTGCATAATGTAATACTCCCAGCAACCTCATACGTAATACCTAACAGCTACGGTTTGGCAGGCTACCTCATAACAGCATTTTATCCAACAGGACTTCATGCATATTCGCTTGTACCTATTGCATTCATCATTTTTTCTATGCTTCTTATGCTTTACCTAAACGATAAAAGGCTTGTATTTATAATAAGCGTTATTCCGTTCTTACTCTTGGCACACGGCATAGCCACATACTATTTATTCTTCATAGGCGCGTTTCTGATAAGCCTAGGCCTAGAGTATAAAGCTGGTAGGGATAGAATAAGCAGTTACAAAAAGCTTATACTATATGCACTTGTTATTATAGTAATCGCAACCGCTGCATATGTATTCTTTGCACACAGTGCCTATGAAAGCAGTTTTTATATCAAGGCACTAAACCAAAGCTATGCAATAGTAAATAATACGCTTTTGTATAACCTTACATTATCATATAAGGCAAACATACCAACATTAACAACGGTATTGTCGGTTTACAATGGTAGCGTATTACTATATGGAATAAATGAAAGTATAATTCAAGGCGCGAATGAAACGCCTGACGTAGAAATGATAGACACAAACTTCATACATTTAAACAAAAGAGGTATAGCAAGTATCGAATACAAAATTGCACTTCCACAAGGAATTGGCACATTCTATGCTGATCCTGCAATATTCAATGGGAGCTATGTATATTACCCACCGCCGATAATAGTTTTAGCACCAGAGAATAAAGTATAAAATAAGATAGTATTTAAATTTTACAATAGTGATATATACTAAGATACTAAGGTGCATGCATGCCAAATATAATATATGATGCATTTGAAACTTACGTAGAGAATCTAAAGCTTGTCCTACTCTTCTCCATACCTTTTATAATTGCGTTTACAATACCACTACTTGTACCATTGCCAACATATATTACAATGGGTTCAACATTCTTGAGAACTGCAAGCGCTTTTGTAAATATTAATATGTTTGGAATTGCTGTTATAGTTGTAGCAACATTCTTCTCCCTTCTATTTCTAAGCTTTGCATTTGTTGCAATAGCATATATAGTCAAGACTAAAAGGACATATGGTAAGGTAACAAGAGATATGATAAATAGCATAGAGAAGCATACAGGAAAAGTGTTTATTATATTCATACTTTATTCGGCTATTGTTATACTTGTAGACATAATTAGCTACCCAACAGGCTATGCAGGTTTAATAACCTCTATTGTTGGTTTTGTATTGTTTTTGTTTATTTTCTATGCCCCTAGCGCAATAGTAATTGACAACAAAAGAATGATAAGAGCAATAAAAGATAGTACAAAGCTTCTCTTTAGGGAGCCGCAGTACTTCCTTATTTGGCTCTTCTTAGCAATAGTTGTATTGAGCTTTTTTGATGAGCTGTTTATACTTCTTTTTGGCACGTTTTATTCAAGGTATGCTATGCTCATATTCAGCTCTCTTTTTATACTGCCTTACTTTGTGATCTTCCAGGCAGAAGCTTATATGAAAAGATTCCCAATACTTAAGCACTAAAAACGAGATAAGCATTAGGTATTTAATTTATTATTTTTCAATATAATTGATATCATGGGCGCCAGTAGGGTATTAATTATATCTTTATTGCTGCTTGTCCTTTACTCTGGAATATCATTTGCAGACTCTTGCTCGCTTCCGTCTATTGCATTGAATCTTAGTCCAAGCCCACTCTTTTCTGTGCTTGCACTTGCTTTTATGCTTTCCTTTCTTGTCATAGCTATAGGCGTTATGATAAATAAAGCTGTTCCTGGAACAAAGCTTGGTGAGTGGCTTAAAAATGAGTATTGGGAGATGGCGAAATCTGCTATACTTATTGCTGGTGCCATAAGCATTCTTGTATTTGCTGGAAATATATCACTTCTCTTAATAGGCCAACAAGCCACTGGTAGTTACACCATGTCTGGACTTAACCAGATATTAAATACCTTAAGCAGCTCTTCAGGCCAGGCACTTTGCAGTATTTATGACGACATAAACAATTTTGGAAGCTCAGAGAGCGGTTTTCCAGAGAGTCCTTTAGGTATTGTAACTGGAATAGCTACTTGGAAAACGATTAATGTTGGATATTGGCTTCCTATACCTATACCCGGAGTTGGCGCATTTACATTTGGCTCAAAGTTTCAGGTTTATAACAACCCAATGCTTGAATCTATTCCTCAAACACCGATGGGGCAATTTGAATCTATTGTGAACGATATTATAAACTTTCTCTATTTTCCAGTAAGTTCGCTTGTTGCATTAATGTACATCCTAACGCCACTTATAGTATATATAGGTATTATGATCTTTGTGCCGTTAGGAATAATATTCAGAGCTTTCCCATTCCTAAGGCCCATTGGTGGCACATTATTTGCCTTTGGAGTAGGACTCTCTATAGTATTCCCACTTTTGATAATACTGATAAATATGCCACTTACCAGCATCTTATACAATACATTAAACTATTCCCCAATCCCAACAACTGGAAACGAATTACTTGACGGAATAATAAAAGTGCTATTGGCTGCGGCAAATACAATATTGACTGGGATATATCCTGAATATAACTTTTTTTCTGCCATTCCATTAACCATAAGCATATATCCAGCATTAAATATATACGCCCCATACTTTATGTTTCTTTTTGCCGAATTTGTATTCTTTCTAATAGACTTAATGATATGGTATCCTTTGGTTGATTCTATAGCAAAGTCGCTTGGCGGCACAATAAGGCTTGAGTTGGGTGGTAAACTAAGGATTGGATAATATGATTTCTTTCTTGCTTGACCTTAATACATGCGCATTTGCTGGCGGCGGGGTAAATGCAAATAACTGGATAGGAATAAATATGCTTGTTGTACTGCTATTTTTCACTATTGCTGCTTTGATATACGCGCTTTCTAACCTTCTTCCACCATCGCCTAGAGAAAAACTCAAGACTACTTCAAAATTCGAGATCATGCAAATGGTACTAAGTATTTTTATTATTATAATACTTGTTGGAATTGCAAGTCTGTCATGCGACTTTACAAACTCTATAGCCGGTATGGACCCTTTCGGAGCTGCACAGATCTATATTGGCAAGCTCCTATTTGTAGATGGTATAAATCTAGCAACACATATATACTCAACATCAATAGAATTTATGATAGGTTCAGAAATAGCCAACATTGTAGGTTCACCCATTTCAATTCCCCTAGTAAAGAGCAGTGTATTAAAGTTAAGTGCTAGCCTCTCACCATCATTTGGCAACATATACAATACATATGGGGATATTGTAGTTGGTTATAATACACTAGTAATAGTAACTTTTGGCATGCTCTTCTTGAATTTTCTAATGCTTTTCATAGTTAAAGCCATAATGCTAACGGTTGTTTTGCCTGTTGCGATAGCAATGAGAACTCTTTCCTTTTTAGGACCAAGACTTAGGGAATCAGCAAACTCGTTCCTTGCGTTGGCGGTAGCCTTTTATTTTATTTACCCACTTACGTTTGTTATGGATTCTTATATTGTTAATTGGACATATTGCATAGGAGCACAATCCACATGCAACCCATACCATAACAGTTATCCTCTAGCATATACAGCAAGCTCAATTCCGACAAGCTCTCTCTTTGCAACATATCCAAACTACAAGCTTTTTGGATTTACTTTTACATTACCATTTGTTAACTTTTATTCGAGCGTTCTTAGCGGTATACCTTTTCAAGACATACTTTTAGCTCCTGCATCTATTGGAATTGTAGCCCAGCAAGTCTCTGACTTTGTATTCCAAGGCATATTCTTAATGGCACTGAATATATCTATAACGGTTGCATTTGCAATAAGCTTAACCAAGGCCCTGAATGCAGGCTTTGGCTTGAGAAGTGAAAGCATATGGAGTTGAGGCTAGCATTGTTAACTATAGTGCTAATGCTAATTCCTTTAGCCTCAGCTAGCGGTTTAACTATAACAAGCTTTAGCGTACTTGAAAACTGGATTTCCATACTTACACTGGCAATACTTATAGGCATATTTATAGTAAGCTTTATCTATTTTGCTGGTAGCCTGCTCAACAGCTCACGTATCAAAGAAACTGCGATAAATGAGCTTGGCCAACTGATTGGAACTGTTATAATTGCGGTTATTATAATAGCTATAGTTGAATTTTTTGGAAGCGCAAGCGTAACTGCTCTTACTGCAAATACAATAGGAGGTAATGTAATGCAGATATGCCAGCAACTATCAAATGATCAATTCAATCTTGTGAATAGCAATAGTATTACTAGCCCTACCAACACAATATGCGCTGCTACAAATAAAGTATATTCAAATATACAGAATGGTGGTGGCAGCGGTATAGACACAGCATTATTTGCTGATTATGACTTAATGGCAAGCTATATTATTGTTGCAAACCTAACAAGCCAGATGGCGCAGAATCTAGACGCACTTTACCAGTATGAAAATTATATTGGATTTCTTTCAACACTTACTCCAAATACTACCTACTGCGAATCTGCTACACCAATACCACCATTGTTTGAAGCGTGGTGTATTGTTCCTATCAATCCTAGGGCACTAAGTGTAAGTGTTTCTTTTACACCTTATAAAGGATATACCATACTTAAGGAGATATCAAAACCCATAGAGATGCAGGGCTATATGATCTTCGAAATCTATTTGATAGAATTGCTATCTATAATAACTTTTATCTATGCATGGCCCTACCTGCTCGCTGCTGGCATAATCTTAAAGGCGAGCATGTTTACTAGAAGAGTAGGAGGTATGCTCATAGGAATAGTAATAGGAGGACTTATAATATTTCCTATAATATTCCTTATGGAATATGTCTCTTTAAACAATGCAACACTTGGGCCTATAGGGGCAAGTCCAAATACAATACCAGTATTTACAATGTACGGTAATACACTTAAAGGAAATCCTGTTGTTTACAATTCAAACACAATAAACTTCTTTGTGTTTCCAAACGCAACAAATATAGTAAATTATTATGGCTGTTATCCTTATGGAGGAAATATTTACTTGAGCGAGCTAGGCATATCGGCTTATTTTATGTTTCCTGGCGTGGGGATATACAATCTGCTTGCATATGGAATAGGAGGTATGGTAGTAGGGAGCTTGCCTGATATACCACTAACTGTTGTTTCGTGCCAACCTCAAAATGCGCTTACGCTTATATTCCATTTTGCAGATCTATACGGAATTATAGGGGTTACAGGCTATATACTACCAATAATAAATATATTGATACTGATCTCCGCAATCAAAGGGATATCTCAGCTTATGGGTGGTGATACAAATCTGCTTGGATTAGGTAGACTTGTATGAATAAAAGAATAATACTGTTGATTATACTTGCTGCAATTATTCTTGCTAGAACTTCTTATGCACAAACACCTGATCCTTGCTACTATCTATATAATGGAGAGCTACCAAGCACATTTGGCGCTTTGAGTAATGCTTCAACATACAAAGGGCTTATAGGCTATTCGATGCTCATAATACTCACAGTGCTTATGATTGTTGCCTTCTTGTATGCGATAGGAATAGCCTTCAAGATAAGCAGCCTCATTTCGTTTTCTAAAAATGAGATACTCGAAAATGTGCTTAACTTTATCCTAATATTATTTGTAGCTGGCGGAATTGCAGGGGTAGATGGTATTGTTATAGGCATTGCGCAATTTAGCGCATCTGCGGTGAGCACAACCCAGCCAAGCATTACGAGCACATCTAGCCTATACCACAGTGCCTGTGAATATTACTATGGCGATGCAATTGGTGAGATAGCAAACCTAATCCCACTTGCTCTAACAGTTTTTATGTTCAACATTGTTTCTTTGATTCAATTTAACTTTATGCCAAATGGATTTGGCGTTTCTTTACAGCCATTCGCATGGATTGGCTTGCTTTCTAAAATGGCGAGTTCGTTTAGCTTGCCTATTGTTGCTATAACTGGAATAGAGCTTATTAATGTATACCTGCTAGCGATAATATATTACATTTTCCCTCTTTTCCTTTACCTTGGAATACTTTTCCGCACTTTTCCATGGACTAGGCCAATCGGAGGGGCTCTTCTAGGATTATTTATCTCATTTTATGTGTTTTATCCTGCACTAATATACGCGATTTCAAGCATCACCGCTTCATCAAGTATGCAGACTCTTGCACAAAGCACTATAACAACTCTTGCAAACAAGCTACAAGGAAGCCTTACAAGTGGTCTAACAACATCGATTAATCCTGGCCTAATGGTCTCATCAACATTTGCTTCTTTAATAATCACATATGCGGAAATTATCGCTATGGGTGGTATAAATACTATAGGTATATTGATCTCTTTAGTTATATGTTTTGACCTCATAGAAGCGTTTGGAGACTTGTTGGGTGCACCATCGCTTGCGCATGGTGGCATTCTTAGGAAGGTGATATGATTGTTTAGCATTGATTATCTGTTAATGCAAGAATGCTTAAACAGCATAAACAGTTTCCTCACCGCGCCATACACAGCATGGTTTCCAATAACTTTGATAGCTGCGACATTAATTATAGTTATACTTGCTGCAATCTATTTATTTGCCCCACTCATGGGAAGAGAGGATATAAGAAGGAATATAGGCATAATGATTTACCAAACACTATTCGGCATTGTTCTAATAATGGCATTTGGCATATTTGCAACTTGGCTGTGCTCCTTTAACGCAGAAAGCCTCCTACAAAGTCTAAACCTAATCCTAGTGACTAGCATAGCCCCTCAAAATGCAAACCTATATGAAACCGCAGTATATGATCTTTACTGGTTTACGAATCATGGGGCTCTTGCAAATGCAAATAATTTCCTGTTCTTGTTATACGCTGGTTTGAATATTGGACCATCGCTAAGCATTGAAATAAACTTTATACCTGGCATCCAAAATCTGGGAATTTCGGTAAATGCCCCATTCACCGCTAGCAGCGTTCTAGGCTCTTATTTCAGTTATATGAGCCAAGCACTCAGCTGGCTCTTCATAATAAATGACTTGCAGTTTATTATAATATCGGCTGCACCAATAATCTTTGCCATATTTGTATCTATAGGACTTATTGCTAGGCTTTTTGGCTTCTCGCGCAATTTTGGTGGCTCACTAATAGCACTTGGCGTTGGTATAGGCTTTGTATATCCACTAATGGTAAGCATAACATATGGTTTCATAAATGTAGCCTATAGCCAGCTTTATAATAGTATATTTATAAATATAGCTACAAGTACGTTTGGCACAAACATACAGAGCGCGCTTGCAAGTTTAGCCTCAGGTTCGGCACTGGTTAATCTATTCTTAAGTAGTATTTATGCTATAGTAAACCTAGTAGGCTTTACAGCTACTGCTTCTCTTATTTTACCCATGCTCAACTTTGTCGTTGTTAATACTTTTGTAATTGATTTCTCCCAGGCTTTTGGAGAGAGGTTAGATTTTATGAGTTTGCTTACAAATATAATATAGTGATGTTATGAATATTAAAAGGATTAATATTACCATTGCATTCTTTGTTGCATTAATTATTTTATCACAGATTGCAGGTGCGAAAATATCACCTCCACCACCTCCAATACCTCCAATAGGTGGTGGAGGTGGTGGGCCTGGAAATAATGTACCGCAGAGCGTGGGCTACTGCCCTAACCAATTTAGCATAAATGCGATTGCACCATGGTACTGCAGCCAGATAAATCAGGCGGCTTATAAAGTATTTACAGATTGGGAGCCCCTTCTTATGCTGGCGGTCTTGTTTAGCTTCATGATTGCTGCAGTAATTTTTGTAGCAGGTATTGCAGCAAGAAACAACAAGCTTAGAAGTTATGGCATAGGTGAATTTTACGAGGCGGGGGCTAGCCTTATCTTTGTTGTATTCTTTATGCTTCTTGCGGCGCTAATCTTTGGTATAATACCTGGCTTATATATAGGGGAAGACCCATATAACACAAGTCTTACATATATTTACAATACAATAGATGCAACCCAGGGCTTACTTACAGCATTATATAATCCGGCTATGCTTGCTTATTTCTACACAAGCATAAGCATAACAGTAAGTACTCTAGCCACAGTCTCAACGATATTAGGGTACGCTGCTATACCACTTGAGATACTGTTTATTATACCGGCGACTGCACTCTCTTCCTTGCTTGTAGAAGGTCTTCTGGTGCTTTACGCTGAATTCTACCTTATACTATTTGCTATGTATGCCTCTATACCTGTGTTCCTTATACCAGGTATATTCCTACGCTCCATAATGCCCACAAGGAGTGTTGGAGGTCTTCTCATAGGTGCTGCAATTGGTTTTTACTTTATACTCCCGACTCTCTTCTCAATAGCATTCTTCTTTACTTCTAAAGGTACTATGCAAACATTTATTGCAGCAACAGCACAGCTTAATAGTATATCACAGGGTAGCAACGCTATAACAAATGGGGCATTGCCAAATGGCCAAAATTCCATACCGCAGGAGATAAAGACAATACAAGAAGGCATGGGCTCTTTCTGGATCTCTGTTATATTCTATCCAGCACTCATACTTGCATTAACATACTTCTCTATAACAACGATAGCAGACCTTCTTGGCGGAATGCGTCCAAGTGGGGGATTATTAAGCAGAATATAAGTTTATGAGTTTCTTAGTATAGTTTATAACTTTATTTCTTTAATATATTTTTATAAGTGACCAATGTGCCCAACTTCCAGATATTAATCTTTGGCATATTTGCAACTGCAGCCTTTGCGTTCGCAATAGTTGCATCTACATTTCCGGCATCTCTGCTTAAGTTTGTTCTTGGTTTGCTTGCTCTATTCTTTGCTGTATTAGCCTTTTCAATGAGGTACTACTACTATATAGTAATACCATTCATTCATGCAAAAGGCAAAACAATTCTGCTTGATGAGAAGGAGCCTTTCATTATTGCGCCAAATGGAAATGCTATAATAGGCAAAGAAGGTGGCTTTACATATGCTACAATGTTCATTAGAATTCCTATCTACTCTTCTTCTACAGAGATGAGCGAAGAGGAGAGGTACGACTTTTCAAATTTATTTAGCAAGCTGGTTTCGCTAAGCAAGAACCCGATAAAGATAACAACACAGCTCAACATATTAAACAAGGATGACTATATAAACAAAGTAAGAGACAAGCTTAATGATGCTGAAACAAGATATAATACTACACTTGGCAAGAAGGATGCAAAGCCAGAAGAGGTGGAAAGGGCAAAGGGCGAGGTTACAATGTGGCATAACCTTCTTGACGCGATTTCAAATGCTAATTCACTCATCGCTATATCTTATGCCTCTGTAACAGCTATGGGTGGGAATGATGAAGAGGCGATTAACCTTGCAATGCAGAGTGCAAATGAGATTATGGCGGGTATTAACTCAACATACGGAGTTGTTTCAGACATTATATCTACTCCTGAACTTCTAATGCTTATTGAACCAGATTATATGATTCCATTCTCAACAATAAACCAACAGATAAAGGGTATGGGATAATGGATGAAACCACGCTTATCTATATTGCAGTTTCTGCGATGGCGATACTGCTTGTGCTAGTAGAAGCTACAACCTATGGAATTTTTGCTATACCAATAGCTGTGTTTGCAATAATCGCCATACTTACCCTTCTGCTTATAAATTATGCTGATTTCATTATATTCCCGCTTATAACAAGAATATTAAAAATGAGGATAATACCTGCTAAGAATTACTATATCCCAAAGGAGCAGGATTGTGTTATAAAGAGTGCAAATGGGGTATATTATGCAACAGGTTATCTTACCGCAAACCTATATAATTATGTATTTACAAGCGAGGAAAGCGAAGAAGATGAAACCCTGCTTATTGATGCACCAACAAGATGGGAAAGGGCGATGATGAGCATCAAGTTTCCATTTAAGTATAATCTAATAGTTGCAGCACAGGATGTGCAGAGCTACAGAGAGGAGCTTGAAGGTAAGCTAAGTCTATTAAATTTCAAGCTTTCGAGGGAGATGAGCAGTGGCAACCCGAGCCAAATGGCGATAGATGATCTTCAGAGGCAGATAAGAATAGTGCAAGCCAGGATTGATAGACTTTCTAGCGGTGAAAAACCTATTCAGAGCTTAATGTACATTGAAAGTACAGCGGTAGGGGTAAGCGAAAAGGCAGCGATGGATGCACTTTCTAACCAGCTAAGGCAGATTCAGACAGTAATGAGTGGATTTGACTTAAACATTACAAGAATAACCGGAAGAGAACTTTATTATCTTTTTAAGTTTAATTATTTTATTCCAATAAGTATGAGAGATTTGATGAGTTTATTTGCATACCAGAAATAGTGTTGCTATGAGCCTAATAAAAATTCAAAACATAATGAGCAACGAACTCGCAAAGAGAGTATTCATAAGCAAACCTCCAGAGCCGCCAGCCAATTATCTGCTAAACGATCCAACAAATGCGATATTTCTCGGTCTTACAAAGATATTTAATGTTCCGTTTACCTGGACATTTGCAAATCTTACCAACCCACATATCGCTGTTGTAGGTATAACAGGAGCAGGAAAGAGCTTCCTTGTTAAAACGTTCCTTATAAGGGCCAGCTATGTATGGAATGCGAATGCGATAATAATAGACTGGGCTGGAGAATATAAAGCCTGGGTAAAGCAGAGTGGAGGCACTGTTGTATCTCTAGGAAAAGGAGATTACCTTAATATAATGGATTTAATAGGGATAAAACCTTTAGACAGGGTAAAGCAAATTATGAACTCATTTGAGATACTTACAGATATTGGAGATTACCCAGAGCAAAGAAGACTCACACAAGAGGCGATAGAACAGGCTTATGTGAATGCAGGTTTCAATCTAGCAGAGATTCCAGACTCTAGCAAAGAGCCACCAACCTTAACAAATGTTATAGCACTTCTACAGGAGAAGCTGCAAGAAGGAACATACGAGTATCCTGCAGAACTTGAAAATGCGATTTATAGGCTTAGACAATTCGTAAGGGAAGGCGAAGACTATTTTGCAAAAAAGAGCACATTAGATCTAGGCAAGCTTGCCTCATCAGGTCTTGTAGATATTGATTTATCAGGCTTACCTGACGAAACGTTCAGGGCGCTTGCTGCTTTGTTCATATTGCAATCATTAAAAGAAAGAATGAGGATAGAAGGATGGAGCGCCTCTAAAGGGATTAAGGCGATAGTTGTTCTTGACGAGGCTTGGAAAATAGCTGGCGATGAGAGAAGTGATGCTGTAACTATAGTGAGGGAAGGCAGGAAGTACCAATTTGCACTAATAGTTGCTTCCCAAAACCCTACAGACATTAACGAAGCTATATTCTCAAACGTTGGCACAAATATTATATTAAGGGTAAAATTCGAGAGGTTTATGGATTACTTGCAAGACTCACTAAACTTCTCTTCATTTATAAGGGGAGAAATAGGCAAATTTGGCGTTGGACAAGCTGCTGTTGACATGTCGTTCCAAACATCTGTAAAGTTTCCAGAAACATTCTTGCTTGAGAGGATTATAGGCGAAGTACCGCTTGATGTATATACACTCCTTATTAAAGATATACTTACCAATGATGAGCTTAAGAATCCAAATATATCAAGCGAGTATTACTTCGAAAAGATAAGCTTAAAGAGCAGGCTTATTGATGTTAATGTGCCAAATGAAGCGATTGATAAGCTTTTTGAAATACTCGATTCGCAAGACAAGATTATAGACTCAAGGAGTTTTGCAAAACTCCTTCTAAGCTATGGAGTTGACAAAGAAAGCATTATTTCATTCTTTAGATATCTTGGCGTAGAGGATGCACTTATAACCAGGATCTTTGCAGGCTGATCAAATGGGAGAGACATTTATTGTAAACAGAATTGAATTAAGGCGAAACCTTACCATTCTGGGAGTAAGCGAGCTTAATATAGATAAGCTTGAGGCAGAGCTTGATAAAAGGCATAGGCATGTAAATGCTGTTGCATTTGCAGAACTCTTACAAAAAGCAGGCCTAAGAAGGGAAGAGATAATAAATATATTTAGAAGGATAGGGGTTGATGATGTAAAAATAACAGATATAATGAATACACTTGATGAAGAAAAGATAAATGAAGCTTATGGCAGAGTAGTTGAACTTGATGTAGGTGATTAGATAAGGGGCTATTGCATAATCTGTGGCAAGGAAAGGCAGGGTAGAGAGATAGAAGAAGATTATATTATAAAGGCAATAAGATGGTTCAAGAGGAACATAACAAAGAATGAACAGGGTAACAAGCTAATTGTTTGTAAAGAATGTTATCCTAAATACTTAAAATATAGGAGTAGATTTGTAAGAAGGCAGATACTTTACCTTGTGCTGGGCTTCCTCTTTTTAGTGTTTGGCCTTATAGTCTCACCAAGGCTAAGCACACTGCTTATCGGCATTCTGCTTATTCTCTTTCTTTACCTCCTCTCGCTTCTAAACTATATGCCAAAAGTTAAGGAAACTAGCAAGGATAAACAAATTTATACCTTAACAAAGAAATAAGAGTAGTGGTTAAGTGCCTGAAGAAGCAATAACTCCAAAAGTAGAGGAGGTTGTATTTGCAGGAACAATTAATGGAAAGATAGATGATCTGCTACCACTAGTTTCACAGCTCCCCGCTTATACAGCGAAGATAGAAGAAAACAAGCTTGTAATAGCAAGAGTTGAAAGTAGAGATATACATAAGAAACCTTTCCTCTTCTTTGTGTTCAAGATAAGCGAATCAGGGGTAGAGGTTATATACTCGATAGCACCAGATACAAGCGTAAGGATGAGGAGGCTGTTTGTACTTAAGAATTTACTCTCTGTGCTTTCCATAATTTCTGATTACTTCAAGATAGATGAAAAGAAGTTCTACCAATATCTTGACTCTTCTATAGATGATGTATTAAACAGTCTTTCAGAAAACTATAGCACGATATTTAACAGATACGACGCATTGCTAACAGAATATAGGGAACTAAAAAGACTTAACCTTGAGCTCTCTGCAGCGAATAGAAATCTTACAATACAAACCTCACAGCTCAACGAAGAGAACAAGCAGCTTAAGGCGCAACTTGAGGCATTGCAAACATACTCTGATGAATCACTTATGGCTATGATACAGGACTGGATAGAATCCCACAATAACTCCATAGATATAGACGAGTTTGCAAAGATATACAAGGTACCTTCGCCAAGGGTGGAGCAGATACTTAACAAGATGGTCTCTCTGGGCTACATCGAGCTTAAGGGATAAGCATGAAATACTATGTAAGCATTAACAAAAGAGTCAGGAATGTAAGAATATATAGGATTGTTAAAAAAGTAAATGAAAATACAAATAGTATATCTAGATTTGTTGCAAAGCTTGTGGATAAATACATTGCTAAAAGGAAAGGGCAAACAGAGATATAGTAGCTAGTATTATGGAAAGGATGTTATGAAAGCTTCAAGGATCTTAATTATTAGTATTGCAATCATATTAATAATAGCAGCTTTTTTATTTGAACTCTCAGCATATGTACACTCACAGCTCAAAATCTCCACGCCAGCATATATAAGCTATGGTAAGCCTTATTTCAACTTCAGCATATATACAGAAGGTGTTTTGGGCTATGAAAATAACCAATATGCTGTTCCTTTTGTTGTTTTAAATTATACCGCATCTAATGTGATAAACGCCACAATCTCTGTTAATTTTTATACCAGCAATCCAGTTAGGAATATTTATTATGTAAGCAGCCCAGCTATGTGCATAGGCTGCTTTAATGACCAAGAGGTTACAACAGCATTAAGATATTACCTACAGAGATATGCATTACTTAATGATGCAACATTCAATGTGGTAAACATTGGTGCGATAGGCTCAATACCCCCAAATTCTACTGTTATCTTGGCAACAGGCCTGCTTCCAATTACCCTTATGCCAAATAGCGGTTATAATGGAAATACAACGCTTCTAACCCTTCTTTCAAAGGGCGACACAGTAGTTTATGTAGGTGAAAATTTTTCAAGAAGCATTGGAACAGGCTCTATAATATTCAAGACAAGCCCTCAGAGTATACAAGCGCTCAACCAGTATGGGCTAAACTGGAGTGTGCCCTCAACAAGCTCTAATTTATTTTATTTTAGTAACCCAACATTTTCACTTGCAAACAGGTATGGTAATATAAGCTATGTAAATGTGCTAAATGGAACACTTATAGCATTTTCAAACCAGCCAACAAGTGCATGGCCTAATGCTAGTTACATGGCCAGTGATATAGCATTTGCGCTTTATAGCAGGTTCTGGATACCAGAGATAGCATATGGCAACTATACACTTAGTAATCCAACAAGCGGCTCGCTTGGCATATTTGCGCTCCAGAAGTTCATGAATTATAGCAATATTGGTAGAATAAACTATACCTACCCTTTGATAAATGTAGTCTTCAGCAATTCAACAAATTACTCTATAACATATAAGAGGTTCAATATACACGCTGAGCTTAATGGAAGCCTTAGCATACCTTCACCTATAGCAGAAACCCAAACAGTACCTATTGTAATAGGTATGAACATAAACTCACCAACAAAAAAACTCGTTATACCACATATTGATCTTTATACGGGCAACATGAGCTATGTTACCTCTATACCTATTGGCTTCTTTAATACCTCTACAGGAATCAACATAATCAAATATGAGTCATTTGGCATGCGGAGTGGCTATTATATAGCAATACTTAGAGACTTCAACAATAAGCCTTATGCAGCTTCATTATTTGAGCTTGCAGGAATAGAGATAAACCCAATAGATTTGAATTTCAAGAATGGAACATTTGTGTTTAGTTTATCGAGCCTTGGCATGCCGATAGCAGATTCGACATACTCGATAAGCCTAGACAACAGCTACCTTACAAGCGGGGTAACAAATAATAGCAAGATAGTATACAAGCTACCAAAGGGTAGTGTTATAGGCTATGGCACGCAAACATTTGAGATCAACATATTTAATAGCAAGTATACATACGTAACACAGTACACAAAAGAGATATTTCATATTCCTGTCTATTACATAGAGTTTGCTATTGTAATAGCAATAGTCATTGTTTTGAATCTTGTCCTCAAAGCACCAAATAGAGATGAATATTATATAGACATACCTGAAATTCCACATTCTAAGAAGACACGCGTTGTAGTGCCAAAGAAGGAGATATTGGACCTTTTTGATAAAATAAACATGCATTACCATTGGAAGTACATGCCACTCTTGCCAGAGGAGATAAAGAGTGGTATAACATCAAACTTAAGGTATAACAACATGCCCATATCTATAACGCTTCAGAATGTCAATATAATATTAACAAAGCTTGTCAATTCAGGCGATCTTGTAAATATAAAAGATTATTTCGCACCAAAAAGATGGATTGATGAATCTGGCTATAGCATAGAGTATTTGGCAACGTTTAGGAGGCTTAGAGATTATTTTGTAACGGCGGGCATATCATTTACGCCAGATCTAGGCGCAGCACAGGATGCAGATATAGATATAACAAAGAGTGGTGTTGAGGCACAGATATTTATATACGCCGAAACAGGTAAAAGGAGCAAGATATGGATTGGTGGCGATACAAAGAAATTTATTGTGTTCTTCGACGAAGAAAGAAGGCTCAAGTTTATTGAAACACTCTATAGCTCTTTCGGAGATGAAAGTGAAGCCCTTAAGGTAGCTATAGCAAATGGGCTGATAAAGTTAATAGATACAGAGCATCTTGACCAGCTTATAATATAATTAGCTTTCCTCTTTGCTTTCATCCCCGCTCGCTTCTTGCTCTTCATCTTTTGTGCTGGTAGATTGTTCATCTGTTTCGAAAAGCTTTTTGTACTTTGTATCAACAAGCTTCTTAAGTTTCTCCTCTAAAATTTCTTGCTTATGCCCGGTAAGCTCAGAAAGGTCACCTGAAAGCTGCGTTATATAACGCATTATGGTTTTGTATTTTGATTCTGCAAGGCTTCTGCTCCTTACATTGCTTATGTAGCGCTGAATATTTCTCGCGGCATCCATTACCGCTAGCTTTATCTCATCTATAATTGTATCTTCTTGTGCTATCGCCTGCTTGCCAACGCCAGAATAAGGAACAAAAACTGAAGAAACGTTTACAAGAACACTTACAGGTTCTTGTTCAAAGTCTTTAATACCATATCTCTTCCAGTCTATGCTCCTAACAGCATATGTTATAGCACATGTTGAGCTATCAAACAGTAAAGGTACCTTATTTGCAAACCTTATAATATTGCCGCCAGCTTCTTCACCTTCGCCATTCTTTCTTCCAGCACCGCCTCCATATGCAATAGCTGCTTCGACTACAAAAGGAATACCTCCTCTAAATACCTTTGGCTTTCTTTCCACAACAGAGATAAACTCAGGATTTATGATATTTTTCATAGCAGGCTCCAGGTATTTTTCACCTATCGGCGATACAGAATCAAACTCTGGCGCAACCCATTTCATAGACTTAAATGCCTTTATCAGCTCCTCTGCTTCCTGCCATGTGAGCTCTTTTGGGTTTTTTGAGAGATCAAAGTTTACAAGCTGCTTTAATTCATTTATCTTTGTATCAGATACCCTTGAGAAGGTATCAATAAGAAAAGATGATATACGCCTGCTTTCGCTTCTGTGTGCAAACTCGACAAGATCACCAGGCTCAAGACCGAGAGGGTGAGGCTTTACCACCTTTGGCTTTTTGGGCATTGTGTTTACTGAGCGCAGGAATGTATATTCTTTTCCTGTTGGATCAAGAAGAGAGATGCTTGCATGCGGATTAGCAAGCGCTGTCCTTTTTATATATTCAAAAACACCATGCTCGCTATTTTCATATTTTACATCCGCAAATTCACCATATACCTCTAAGCCCCTAAATTCAAGGCTTACATCTTTCATATTTGAAACTACTGGCTTATTACTCTTTATGTCGATAGAGATATCACATTCATACGACTCCCTTCCTGTCGAAGACCTTACATGCACCGGCTTGCCTGTTGTTATCTGGGCAAAAAGAGTGCAGCCAGATGCACCTATGCCCTGCTGGCCTCTCTGCTGCATATATCTATGGAACTTTGTTCCGGCAAGTATTGAAGCGAGAGCCTTACCCACGATATTTTTTGGTATGCCAGGACCATTATCCCTTACAAGAACACTATATTTATCTTCTCCTATCTCCTTTACTTCCACCCTTATTTCAGGAAGTATGTGTGCTTCTTCAGCAGCATCGAGCGAGTTAGTAACATACTCATGAACTATTGTTGTTAGTGATCTAACCTTACCCGCATAGCCCAGCATCTGCCTATTTTTCCTGAAGAATTCTGCTATCGAATTTTCCTTAAACTCCTTAAAAAGCTCATCGGCTATGCTCTCCATCAATAAACACCAAGCCTCTTTCTAGTAGCTTCCATAACCCTATACGCCTTTTTATGCGTGCCGCCATCTATTAGCACATTTATTGCAGATTCTGCTATTGCAATTTCTTCGTTTGTTCCTATTATGCTTATCGTTCCGCCGAATATGCTCAGCTGTGCACCGCTTACCTCTTCTATATATTTTTTGCTCTTTCCCTCTTTTCCTATTACCCTACCTTCTATCATTATTATCCTATCTTTACTCTTAAAGATTTCTTTTAGATTTATTGACTTAAAGAAATAATTTTCTGAGAGAAGCTTATATGCATTATTGAGATCAAAGCCCCTGCCAAATGCTGTGATCACATTTCTAGCATTGTATTCATCGTACGGCTCGCCATCTATAATTATCTCATTCTCATCTTCTATTCTTATCTTGCACTTTAGTCTTTTGCTAAGCTCGGCTAAATGAGCCTTGAGCTGCTCAGCCCTCTTCCTCGGTATAAGAAGCTGCTGCATATGCAATCCTTAATATATTTTTCGTACAAATATATAAAGATTTGAGAAGCAAGTCAGATACGCTAAGCAATTAATTTTATTCTCTTTTTGTTAAGTGGAAGTTATATAAAGTAGCAAAATATTTAAATATCTTAATCATTACAAGTATATGTGATTCTATCATGATTCTTTCATGCATGGTTTGTGCATGCATCATAGAAGGATCATGAAAAGGTGTGGCTGTGGATAAAAAAGAAATCGAGGAGGAGCTTGAAAGACTTAAGAAAGAGATAAGCAGGCTTAACAGCAGCGATAATGCTTATCCTGATGATGCTCAAGAACTTATCAAATATATGGTGGCTGAGAGGGAGAGAACAAATAAGATCCTTGCCAGTATCACAGAGAAGATAAAGGAGCTTAGTGAAAGGTTAGATGAGCTTGATGAAGGACCAGCAAAACTAGAAAAGCCTAAAGAGGTGCCATTATCTGATACAGACGCTAAAATAATTGAATTTGTACAAACAAAGGGTATGGCCTGCGCAGATGAGGTAAAAGAGTTTATGCATTATAAAGGAAGAAATGCAGCCTGCGCGAGGCTTAATAGACTTCATATGCTGGGCCTTCTGGATAGATACCAGCTAGGCCACAAGGTTTATTATAAATATGATGCTGGCAAGGCGATCAATACGCTAATTGTATCACCTCCACAGTAAACTACCTAGGCCTGCTTCCCCCCAAAGCAGGCCTTTTCCCCACTAAACCAAACACTAGCCTTTTATTTTTATTTTTTATTTAGACAGGAACAGCATATCCTGTAAGCCTCCAACGCTGTGAGATATTTCTAAGGATTGGTATCTTTATATTTTTATCAACGCATGCTGGATGCTTCAGCAAAACATAAATCTTATTCTTCTTAACAGATTTTATGAAACCTATTGCTGTTGCTGTGCCTATACCCAATATTATTGGTTCGTTCTCCTTTAAAGCTTGCTTTGGAACATCATCTCTTTCTATCAGGTGATATTCTAAGTTAAGCTCATTTGTCTGTGGGGGGAGCTTATTTACTAATCCAACAACATTTCCAACTAGGTTATCTGCCTTTGTAAACGATGGATCAATCCCTGTGCCAAGTGCTATTAAGCCACCTGGCAGAGCCTCTTCTATCTCGCCCATGCTCGTTGAAATCGACCTTATTGTTGTTATTATAGGCTTATACTCTTCTTTCTTTTTGTCCTTGCTTATGTTTATTCCCGGTCTTATCTCTATCTTGTCTCCTTTCTTAAACTTACCTCTTATAAGAGACCCACCAACCACACCGCCAAGTAATGCATTTATATCAGTACCGGGCTTATTAACATCAAAAGATCTTGCAACATACATTAGCGGATCAGCATTAAGATCTCTCTCAGGTATCTTTATCTCGCTTATAGCCTTTAGAAGCACATCTATGTTAATATTCTTGCTTGCTATTACAGGTATTATCGGCGCATTCTCTGCTATCGTTCCTTTCACAAACTTTTTTATCTCCTTGTAATGCTCTTTTGCACGCTCTTTTCCAACAATATCAACCTTTGTCTGAACTATTATTATATTCTTAATGCCTAGCATGTTTATAATCATAAGGTGCTCCTTTGTCTGAGGCATAGGGCATGGCTCTGTTGCAGCAATAACAAATAAAACAGCATCTATTATGCTTGAGCCTGCAATCGCTGTGGCCATGAGCATTTCGTGTCCAGGTGCATCGAGTATAGAGATTCTTCTTATAGGCTTTGCTTCGCCGCCGCAATTAGCACATTTTTCGCTGGTGGTATAAGCCTCTGGGCCATCACAATTTTCACACTTCCTTATCACAGCATCAGCATAGCCCAGCTTTATTGTCATGCTTCTTTTTATACTCTCGCTATGCCTATCTGTGAAAACACCTGTTATTGCCTTGGTTAGTGTAGTTTTGCCATGGTCTACATGACCTAGCGTTCCTATATTAAGCTCACTTTGCAAAAGCTCCAACTATTCACCTTCCTTCTTAGCCGATTTGAAGATCTCTTCAACAGGCGTAGAGCCATATTCCACAATAACGGTGTTTATCTGCACAGTATCTGGGGCTATTGTATTGCCTCTTACCATCCTTTTTCTTCGCTCACCTTTTTTAGGCTTTCTTATTCCAGGACCAGAGCTAAGGAGAGGCCACGCCTTTCTTGTACCTTCTATCTCTATCCTAGAAGGAGCCCCTGTTTGATCGCTAAGACCAGTTATTTCAAGCTTATAGCCGTCTAATCCTATTATCGAGCCGTCTATCTGCTCTTTCATCTTTTTACCTATCAAAAGTGCCTCCTTCTCCTTTGGCACATCGCGCTGTGCTGTTTTTCCAGTTTTCCTATCAGAATAAACAATCTTCAAAAAATCACCCATCTTATCATTAAGCATTGCTAATTCTATTGCAAAGCCTGATGCTTACCTATACATGCTTGTTGGCTCTTCCTTGAACCTCTTTATCCTCTCTGTCACCTCCTTTGGTATTGTAGGCTTAACCTCCTGCAAAGCCTTCTGAAAGTCCTCTCTGGTTACATAATCCCTGTTAGCTCTTATTGCATTCATTCCCGCTTCTCTGCAAATGTTCTCGATCTCAGCACCTGTATAGCCATCTGTCTGATTTGCAAGCTCTTCAAGATTAACGCTCTTGTCAAGAGGCATGTTTTTTGTATGAACCTTGAATATTGCTAGCCTTGTTTCGGCATCAGGCATAGGTATCTCAATTATTCTGTCAAATCTTCCTGGCCTAAGAAGTGCAGGATCTATAGCTTCTGGCCTGTTTGTTGCTGCAAGCACAACAACATTCTTAAGACCAGCGAGCCCATCCATCTCTGTAAGAAGCGTGTCTACAACACGTCTAGAAACACCAGAATCAAATTCGTCTTCACTTCCCCTTGCACTTGCTATCGAGTCAATTTCATCTATGAATATAATGCAAGGCGCTGCAAGCCTCGCCTTCCTAAAGATCTCTCTTACTGTTTTTTCGCTCTCTCCCACATACTTGCTTAAAACTTCTGGCCCTTTTATCGATATGAAGTTTGACTCTCTCTCTGTTGCAACAGCTTTTGCAAGGAGTGTTTTGCCAACTCCTGGTGGTCCTACAAGAAGAACACCTTTTACGGGCCTTATACCCATCTTCTCAAAAGCTTCAGGCTTCTTTAACGGCAATTCCACCGCTTCTTTAAGCTCCTCCTTTACCTTATCTAAGCCACCTATATCACTCCAGCGCACATTCGGCCTTTCTACAAACACTTCTCTCAAAGCACTAGGCTGTATATTCCTTAGCGCTTCCATGAAGTGCTCCTTTGTTACCTGGAGCTCATTCAAAATTTCAGCAGGTATATGCTGCTTGTCTATTATCTTTGGAAGTATAGACCTTAGTGTTGCCATTGCTGCCTCTCTAACAAGGGCGCTGAGATCTGCACCGGTGTAGCCGTGCGTTATATTTGCAAGCTCATCTAAGTCAACGTCCTTTGCTAGAGGCATGTTCCTTGTGTGAATCTGCAAAATTTCCTTTCTTGCGTTTCTGTCAGGAACACCTATCTCTATCTCTCTATCAAATCTGCCAGGTCTTCTCAATGCAGGATCTATAGCTTCTGGCCTGTTTGTTGCTGCAAGCACAATTACCTGCCCTCTCTTTGAGATACCATCCATTAGTGTAAGAAGCTGTGAAACCATTCTTCTCTCTACCTCGTTTGTTGCTTCCTCTCTTTTAGGCGCTATCGCATCGATCTCATCCATGAAGATTATGCTAGGCGCTTTCTCATTAGCTTCCTTAAAGATCATCCTAAGCTTTTCCTCGCTCTCACCGACAAACTTACTTACAAGCTCTGGTCCTGAGATAGATATGAAATTAGCATCGCTCTCATTTGCAACTGCTTTTGCAAGAAGTGTTTTGCCTGTGCCTGGCGGTCCATAGAGAAGAACGCCCTTAGGTGGCTCTATGCCTAGCCTTTCAAAAAGTTCAGGATACCTTATTGGCAGTTCTACCATCTCTCTTATCTTTTGTATCTCGTTCTTAAGTCCACCAATATCTTCATAGTGGACCTCGCCTATTCTTACGAGCGACTCAGAGACAGGCTCCTCCTTAACAATTAGATCGGTTTCTTTTGTTACCCTTACTATTCCATGTGGAACTACTTGCACAACAAGGAAATTGAATACAATACCAAACATAGGTATTGGGACTACATCCCCTTTTGACATAGGCTTGCCTTCCCACTTTCTTTTAGCATATTCCGCAAAATCAGGCGATAACGGCATCTTCTGCCCTGGCGGTGGCGCTAAAACAATGCGCTCTGCATCTTTAACATCTGCCTTTGATACAAAGACTTTATCACCAATACCAACACCAACATTCTGCCTTATATAACCATCGATTCTTATAAAGCCAAGACCTTCATCGCTAGGATGTGCTTGCCAGACAACAGCCGCTGTAGATTTTATCTTTCCTTTTATCTCTATTATATCGCCAGAAACAACATCAAGAAGCTTCCTAGATTTAGAGTCTATTCTAGCTATACCTCTGCCTGAATCTGTTACTAGCGCATCTGCAACAGTAAGCTCTATACCATTAGCCATACCACCACAGCAATCTAATAATATTAGCAAGCAAATTTATATATATTCTTTTAAAATATGCCGCGATAAAAGGTTGAGAAGATATAAGCTATTAGCAGCATGAAGAAAAGCCATATTATAAAAGAAATTATTGGAATAACAAGTAGGAAGAAGATGAATGTTGCTAGGAGCGTTGTAAAGTAGATAGGCTTGCTCCACCTCAAAATCTTGCTGCCATCTAATGGAAAGATAGGGAGCATGTTAAAGAATGCAACCACAATGCTTATGAAAAGAATCATGTTCAACATGTTTTGCACGAATGATAGTTTATATACAGTATTTGTGGAAAATGTGAGCAGTACATTCGACAAGAAGTGTGGAAAGAAGATAACACCTATTATTAGAGAAAAAATAAATATTGTGAAGTTTGTCAGCGGCCCTGCAAGAGAAACAATTCCATCTTCTCTACGTGTAAATGAATTTGTATATATCATTGTTGCACCTGGTATGCCGAAAAGAAACCCGAAAAAGCTTGTAAGAAGAGTTATTGCAAGCCCGTAAGGTGAAGTCCTAAAGCCAGCTATAGCGCCGTATTTCTCTGCAGTGAATTTATGCATCATCTCATGAAGTATAAAGGATAGAGATACAGCAATAAAGGAGATAGGAAAGAAATAAAGGAAAACACCAAAGGAATATGCCAAGCCGCCTATGCCACCTACCATAACGAGCGAAAATGCCAATGTTAGCACTAGATCAGCTATAATTAGCTCTTTTATCTCCTGCTTGAATACAATATTTGTCCTAATGTAGTAGTGCATAAAACCGCTTTTAATAATTGAATAAACTTATATTTTGCCCTTCAATGAAAAGGTGAATTAAAAATTAAAAAGCTATTAAAGTTTAAATATATAGATATTTATAGATATTTGTTAGCTCCATCGTCTAGCGGTCAAGGATAACGGGCTCTGGACCCGTTGACGCCAGTTCGAATCTGGCTGGAGCTATTAGTGATTTTATGGAAGGGTACAAAGAGCATGTAATTGTGTGTGGTTATGGTATTGTTGGAGAGCGCATAGTCGATATTCTATTAGAGCACAAAGTGAATGTTGTAGTTATAGAGATAGACCATAAGAAGGCAGAGCTTCTCAGAGATAGGGGCATACCTGTAGTTGAGGGCGACGCAACAACATCAAAGGCTTTGAAGGAAGCCGGTATAGCTGATGCAAAAGCTATAGCTATAGCAATGGATGACGATGCTAAAAATCTGTTTGCCACAATCACAGCAAAGAGCCTAAATGAAAACATTATAATTGCAACAAGAGCGAATGACGACCTCTTTGAAACCAAGCTTACCGATGCTGGTGCAAACTTTGTAGCAACGCCAAACAAATCAGCGAGTGACGAGCTCTTCAATGAGATAATAAAGGGGCTTTAGAGGGCTTTAGATGGCCGAGCTAACCGAAAAATCAGGCAATGTAATAATTTCAGCTACGATAATTTCACTAATCATAATAATTTTTTCTCTTATTGCTCTTCTTTACATAACCCATAACATATATCTTGATGCATATTATATTATAGATACTTTCTTTGATGCATCTAATAGCGCATCGACATGGGATCTTGCACAACTTTCACTCTTATTACCTCCTCAAAAACTTGCTATAATTTTGAGCATAGTAATTATTGATAATATAGGCAAGTTACTTATAATAAGCTTCGTAATAGCGGCGGTAATTGATATAATTTCATATGCAAATCTTGAGAAATACATAAGTGCGGCACATGCAAGAAGGATGAGGGATCATATTATAATATGTGGTTATAATCCACTCGCAGAAAGGCTTATAAGAAAGTTAAATACTCTTAAGAAAAAACACAAGATCGTTGTGATAGATAATAATGAAGAAATTGTTGTTGAGCTTCACAAAAGGCATATACCTATTGTGGAAGGGAGTTTTACTAATCCGAAGATCCTAAAGCTTGCATCTGCAGACAAAGCAAAGATCATTGTATTTGTAGAGCAGGATGATGCAAAGAATCTGATAGGGATTGTAGAAGCAAAAAGACTTAATAAGGAAATAAAAGCACTTGTGCGAAGCACAAAAGAAGAAAATATGACTAAAATGTATAGAGTTGGGGCTGACATGTGTGTCTTGCCAGAATATATTGCGGGAATAAGCATTGGTGAATTTTTACTAAAGCACATAGGGGTGCATAAATGAGGATTAGAACTGTTCATAAGGTGCTTATGCTTGCATTATTTATATTATACATAATATCAGTCTTAATAGTTTGGGGTATCGGCTATAGTTTGTGGGTTGCTCTCTTGTGGAATCTGCTAACGTTTATAGGTGCAGACTTTCCTATCGATTTCTCTCTGGCTGATAAACCGAATGCGCTTGCATTTTTGAGCAATGTTTTTGGTGTAATAGGGAGCCTTATCCTTACCATTTTACTTACATCTTTCTTTTACCAGATGCTGAGCAAAATAAATATAAGGGAAAAGGTCGTAATGAGCAGAGTTAAAAGGCTTAAAGGCCACTTTATAATAACCCCAGCTAACAAAATAGCAAGCTATTTGGTTGATGAATTTAAAAAGAATAAACTAGGTTTTGTTGTTTTAGATCCATCGCAGAAAAATATTGAAATGCTTATTAAAGAAGGGGTGCTTGCTGTAAAGGGGGACCCATTGAATATAGAAGCGCTTGAGAATGCAAATATTAAAAGTGCTGCTGCATTGCTTTTGCTAAATGATGATATAGTGAAGAATACGCTTGCGGCTTTAACTGCAAAAAGAATAAACAATAAGATAAGGATAGCTTCAAGGATAAAAAGAGTCGATGAGCTGGCAAAGATGAAAAGGGTTGGAATAAATTATATTGTTATGCCCGAGGTTGCGATAGGCGATGAATTGGGTAACTTCTTACTCAGGCATATGAAAAAGTGAAAAAGGTTAATAATATTAAATTTAATTGCTAAAATGATAGTGTTTATATGGCTGAGGAGATAACAAAAACCAGTATAGATGCCCTGGTAGAGTACCTAAAGGCTCATGGTGAGACAGAGGCTTCTGTATTGGCTAAAGCTCTGGGTGTGAGCGAAACCCTTATAGAAGAGTGGTGCAACATACTGGAAAAATCAAACATTGTTAAGATAAGCTATAGAGCAGGAAAGATGTATGTAGCACCTCTTGCGATAACAAAAGAGGGCCTGACTGAGGTTCAGCACAAGATAGAGATCAAGAAGGAAAATATAATAAACGAGGCAACAGCAAAGCTAACAATGCTAAACCAGCTAAACGAAAAAGTTGAGAGTCTAAGTAAGTTTGTATCAGCAGGGAATGAGCTGCTTAAAAAGAAGATAGGACCGATGAAAGAAAGCCTGGATGAGCTATATAAGATAGCAAATATTGCTGAAAAGAAATACAATGAAGTTAAAGAGAGGAAAAAAGAAATTGATAATATAGCTGAAAGGCTAAACAAAGAGATCAATGGGCTTAGAGAAAGGGCCCAAGCAATAGAGCATTTTCAACTGAATACAGCAAATGCTGAAAGGCTTATAGAAGACATGCATAGCAAGATGGAGCTGATGCGCAAGCTGCTTGAAGAAGAAGAAGCTAACAGGAAAAAGGCACTACAGCAACTTGAGGAAAGCGAAAAGAAGCTTGCAGAAGGGATAAGAGCTGAGATAAATGCAATAGATGATATGATTTCTGCAAACGAAAAAGAATTAAACGAGAGTAAAATGAAGAGCAATGAGTATAAGAGAAGCGCACTTAAACTCGGAAAAGAGCTTGAGGAGCTAGGAAAGAAGGCTACAGATCAAGTCTCTAAGGACAGAGAAGAGATAGAGAGATATGTAAATATTATAGAAAAAAGCTATACTGATTTAAAATACAAGATAGAAGAGCTGAAAAAAGATATTGGAGATATTACTAAGATAGATGAACTTCTTAGAAACGCACAAAACACTATAGAAGAGGTAAACAAGGCAAAAGGTCCATTAACAGAGGAGCTCAATAAAATAATAGAAGAGGCTAAGGCGATAGAGGCGCTTTCAAAAGAAGACATAGTTACAAGTACCAAGAAAACAGAAGAGCTTGATGAAAGAACGGAAAAAGTGAGCAAAGAGATAGATCAATTAGATAATAAGCTTTCAAAGGCTGATGAAGATATAGGAAATGCTATAAAGTGAGCGTATGGCTGAGGATGAGAAAGTTTATGATGCATATGAACTTGATGCACATGGGTTGAAGGTAAATGTAAGGATAGTTGATAAAGGAGACTTTGTACCAATTTATGAGGTGACAATGCCGGGAATAGGCGAGGCTACAAAAATACTTCTTATCTCAGAAAGGCAAGAGCTTCTTTCGCTAGTACCAATAGATCCGACAAGAATAGAAGACAAAGAATACCTCGCTGAGCTAACAAATAAGTATATCGAAGCTTCTGATGTTATAATAGATAAATACCTGCCTGGTACAAGTAGCGAGGTAAAGAAGGCACTCACCGCTTATATAATCAATATTATGCTTGGACTCGGGGATTTAGAAGCACCACTCGCAGACGATAACCTAGAAGAAATTGCAGTAAACACATCAAAAGAGCCGGTCTGGGTATTTCATAAAAAGTATGGCTGGTGCAAAACAAATCTAATGCTACCTAATGAAGAAACAATCTATGACGATGCAGAGCAGATAGGAAGAAGGGTAGGCAGGCAGATAACAAACTTATCTCCACTTATGGATGCTGAACTCCCTGACGGTTCAAGAGTCAATGCAACACTTTATCCTATATCACAGAAGGGCAATACAATAACAATAAGAAAATTCGGAAAGAACCCTTGGACAATGCCTGCTCTTATTGCAAATGGCACTGTTTCTAGCTACCTAGCTGCGCTAACATGGCTTGGCATACAGAATGAGGTAAGCATGCTAATTTCTGGAGGAACAGCTAGCGGAAAGACAAGCTTTTTGAACGCAATGAGTATTTTTATGCCACCAAACAGAAGAATTGTATCTGTAGAAGAGACAAGAGAGCTTACCTTGCCTGAATTCTTACACTGGGTACCAATGGTTACAAGGCAGCCCAATCCAGAAGGTAAAGGAGAAGTAAAGCTATACGATTTGATGATAAATGCGCTAAGACAAAGACCAGATATAATGCTTGTTGGAGAAATTAGAACGAAGAGTGATGCTGAAACCCTTTTCGAGGCAATACACACAGGCCATGCTGTATATGGTACAGTACATGCTGATGATACACAAGACACTATAGTTAGAATGACCAACCCACCTATTGACATACCAAAGCTTATGATTAATGCAATCGGAGGCATAGTAACCCTTTTCAGACACAGAAGGCTTGGCATAAGAAGAGTACTCGAATTTGCAGAGATAAACAGAACAGGAGACGCAACAGTGCTGTGGAGATGGAATTCAAGACAAGATACTTTTGTGCAGATAGGAGAAATGGCAAGGCTTGCAGACACTATAATGCTTTATGGCGGCTACACAAGGAATGAAATGCTAGAAGAGATAGAAGAGAAGCGCAAGATATTAGAGTGGATGGTCAAAAACAGGGTTTTTGATGTAGATGCAACGGGCTACATAATAGCAAACTATTACAAAGATAAGAGCAACATACTTGATATAGTGAACAAGGATATGCCTTACTCAAGTGAGATGTTTAAAAAGGTGTAAGGATTTGGAATACTTAGAAGTAGATGATCCAAAGATTATAGAAGAAGTTGATAAATTGGGAAAAAATAATAGCGTTGTTGAGCTTGATTTAGATAAAGTTATTGCAAACAGGATTGAAATTAGGCAGTATAACTACGGCGAGGCTATTCAGAGTCTTGTTGGTGTAGAGGCAAAGGAGGAAAAGATAAAAGAACCCATAGAGAAAGAGGTAACAGCGCCCCAAGAAGGTATAGCGGTAGAAAAGGCAGCAAGTGAGATAAAGAATGTAATTGGATCAATCGGCAAGGAGTTCGAGAAAAATATAAAGAGGGAGACAGAGAGGATAAAGGGTGAAAAGCTGGTGCTACCTACTTTATCTTTGCAGGACCAGATAAGTGAGCTAGAAAAAATAAGTGAGGGCTTAGACGAGCAGGTCTTTAGCGATGAACAGCTAAAGATAATAAAAGATGAGGTCTATGGATTAAGAGATAAGGTAAAGAGTGAAAAGATAAGCATAGCAGATGAATTTCAGAAGTCTTTAATAGATCTGAGGAACCAAAAGATAAATGAGGTAATTAAAAAATTGAAGTAGCGGTTATATGTTCGGAAAGAAAAAGGATAATATAACGGCGCAGCAACCTATCGGGTTTACTAAGCAAAAGAGGTTCTTGTTCTTTAAAATAAGGTCAAAGCCCATATATCAGACTCAGCCACAAACACAGCAAACACAGCAGCAAGCAAAAATTTCAAAATTTCAAATGTACATTGCTAGCGTAGCTGCTAAGCATAAAGGACTTGACCTGGCATTGAGAGAAGCAGGCATAAGGGAAAGCACTTATGACTTTATCAAAAAGATGCTCATAAATTCAATAATTGTTAGTGCGATGCTCGTTGTGGCTATCTTCGTTTTGCTTATCCATTATTATATGAGCTATGCAACTAGTGCAATTTTATCTTTAGCACTTGGCATAGCAATATTTGAAGTCTTTTTCAATAAGTTCGTAAATTATCCTATAGACAAAAGCAGAAATGAGGGCAAAGAGATAGAGAAGAGTATACTTTTTGCAGCTAGAGACCTAGTTATAGGAATGAGATCAGGCATGCCTCTGTTTAATGCCTTGACAACTGTGAGCACAGGTTATGGCGCGGCAAGCAGGGAGTTTGCAAAGATTGTAGAGCTGGTACAGCTTGGCATGCCGATAGAACAGGCAATCGATGAGGTAAGCAGTAAAAGCCAGTCAAAAACATTCAAGAACCTTATGCTGCAGGCATCTGTAAGTATTAAAGCTGGTGCAGATATAGTAGGAGCACTGCAAGGTGTAATCGATGAAGTTATGCAAGAAAGAACAATAGAGCTTAGAAGATACGGGCAGAGGCTTAATGCACTTGCTATGTTTTACATGCTCTTTGGAGTCATATTCCCTAGTATGGGCATAGCGGTAGCAGCTATTCTAACAACGTTCATAAGTTTATTTACAATAGACGAATCAACGCTAATATTTACACTTGTGGGAATATTCTTTCTGCAGCTTATATTCCTCAATATTATGAGGTCTTCAAGACCAACATTTGCAATGTGATCATATGATATCATTTGAGAAGCTTGTGGCAAGGAATGTTGTCGTATTTATTTCTAGAGAGCTTGACCTTGCCGGGCTCAAGATGACTGTAAACAAATTCCTAGGAATTGCAATAGTTGGCGGCTTCCTTATTCTTATACTATTATCTTACTCTCTCTTTTTCCTTAAGTTTAATGTAGGCATTGCAGCGCTTGGCGGCATTGGAGGTGCTGTGCTCTTTGAGGTAATGCTTTATATGCTCCTTGAATTTAGCATAGAGAAAAGAAAGACATTCGTTGAATCAATACTTCCAGACTATTTGCAGATAGTCGCAGCAAACGTAAGAAGTGGAATATCACTCGATAAGGCCATGGTTCTTGCAGCAAGACCAGAGTTTAAATATTTCAGTGATGATGTTAAGCTTGTAAACAAGGCTCTCTATGCTGGATCAACATTACAAAGCACCCTCCTTGCACTTGCAGAAAAATATAGATCAATTCAATTAAAGCACACTGTAAGAATGCTTGTCGAAGCAATACAATACGGAGGCGGAATGACAGATTTGCTCAACCAAGTAGCAAAGGATATAAGAAATCAACAGATGATCCAGAAAGAGGTATCAGGCCAATTATTTATGTATACTATCTTTATTGCTTTTGCGGCTATAATAGGTGCACCAACTCTTTATGCCCTTACCACAAAGATGATGACAGTAACAGATACAGTCTGGGCAGGCATATTAGCACAGAACCCTGGCGGCTTGCCAACTGCAGGAGTATCTTTCTTAAGGCCTAGCCCACCTAAGATAACAATTGGCATGTATGAGAGCTTTGCGCTCACCGCTGTTATAATAATAACAGGTTTTGGTTCATTTATAGTATCCGCAATTTCTACAGGCTCTATAATAAGAGGGCTAAGATATCTGCCTATATTTATATTAGTTGGACTCGGCGTTTTCTATGTTGTTGGCGCAGTAATAGGAACAATGTTTGCGAGCATAAGCGGCATTTAGCCAACAAGATTAAAAGCTTCCCTTTCATTTATTATACCTGTAATTGTAGACAAGCCATTATTAGGATAAGAACCATAGAAAGGAGTGTAGTAAACGTTATAAGCTGTGCCATTATTGCCTAAGCCACTATAGTCATTTGCATTGCCGTTTAATGGCCACCATGCAACAAGATTTGCAGTATATGGCAAGCCTGATACGCCTTCCTGATAAAGCTGCTGTATCTGGCTCGGCGAAAGAGCTGCATTATAGAGTTGGACATTTGCTATCGAGCCGTTAAAGGCATTACTATCGCACTGCGCGAATTGAGTTCCTATTGTAGCCCCAGGCGAGCTAGTATATGTATTTCCATTTGTATTCGCAGAGCTTACTCCATCTAGATACCAATAGTAATTAGGTGGATTTACGGAAACTGCTATGAAGTGCCATTTGTTATTAAATATAGAATAAGGTAGTAGTGCACCGCTGCTTGCATCTGCACTGGTACATCTATGCAACACAAGACAAGTATTTGGCAAACAGCTGTTTTGTATCCCGAATGCCTGATAGCTCTTTAATGAAAAAGTTGCAGTAGTCCATGAGTGGCTAAAATCTTGAATGGAACTAGGCTTAATCCACATAGCCATTGTAAAGATAACATTTGTACCAGCAATCGGCTCTGAAGGAGCAAATATAACGCTGTTAGAGTTATATGGCCCACTAGACCACTGACCGTTAAACTGTGCTGTATAAAAGTTTGGGCCAACTTCAAGCGGCAACCTGCTTATATATAGCGCAGAGTTGCAATTCTTGCCACTTATGCACGACAATGTGCCAGGAATAGGCAATGTATTAGGCGTAGGCACAATGTATATAGAATCTCTTGTATAGTTTATTAAATTATTAAATTTCACATTAGTTGCAACGCCGTTGTTGCCATTACCACTGTAGTCATTTGCATTACTATTTAGAGGCCACCAGCCTACAAGACCCGCATTTGGCAATGGCAGACCTTCGATGCCTTCTTGATAAAGCTGCTGAATCTGACTCGGCGAAAGAGATTTATTATAAATTTGAACGTTTGCTATAGAACCGTCAAAAAGGCAACTTGGGCTAGGCCAAGCACCTATCCATGAGGTAATAGGAGTTTGGATGGATATTTGTTTGTTACCGGACAAAGAACCTGTTGCACTATTATTGTTTTCATATACTGTCACTGTTGTTGCACCACTTGTATAAACAGCCGCAATGAACGTCCATGTATTGCGCGTTACTTGGAATGGCGAAACGTAATCATTACCGCAGCTTGCGAAAGAAACATATCCATTTCCATTAAGTCCTAAACCAACGCCGTTTGCATTACAACCAGACGAGAAGTTACCATATCCAAAAGTCATCTCCTGTCCGCAACCACTAGCCGTGTAGATCGGCACATTTACCCATGCAGTTATCGAAACAGTAGGAGAGCCAGTAGGTATGTTGTTCGTGCCTGTCTTGATGTAGCTGTTCTGCCCGTTGAACTGCGCTGCATAGCGGTTTGAACCTGAAAAAGTGAATATACCATTAGGTGAACTTCTTAGAAAGTTTGCGCTTGCCCTATCAATATAGGATGGCAAAAAAGGTGATGCAAAATATGAGCCATTCTGTATAGCGTTTCTAAGACCTTCTATATTTAGCAAGTCCATTCCAGGCCCGTAGAGAAGAACTTTTGTTCCGTTTGGAATGTAATTAAGTATATTTGTAGAACTAGAATACTGAAGCCAAGGAATGTTTGGTGGTGAGCTTATACTATTTATAGAATATGTAACTAAGCCGCCAAACTTATTTGCAATTGTGCAGGTTGCATTTGTAATTAAGTTTGCGTTTGGAGTAGCTAATATAATTGATTTATTAAGCGGCGCTGTATTTGCCCAGGATGGAACATTACTTGATAAGCTTGTACATGTAACACCACTAGGTACATGTAATACAATACCATATATGAAAGCATTGCTACTAGAATTGCCATATGTTGCATAAGCACCTCCTACAACACTTGTGAGATTATTTATTGAAGAAAACCTTATTGGTCTTTGCACGCCCTGTTGAGCATAGAAAAGATCATAAGTTCCATTAAGAGGTATAGAAGCAGATACTGGAATAGAGTAGTTTTGTATGCCAGATGGAGTTGCTATTGAAACATTCTCTACATATGAAACAGAGAGATTATATGGGCTTGTTTGATATATTATTGGCTTAGACTCGCTTATCTTTACAGCTAGTGGAGAAGGCTTGATATTGTTGATTATAGAAGCATTATAAGCCTTAAATGTTGCATTACCCATCCACATTGCCAATGCATTTGCAGCTAATGAGTTTGGCGCTACATTCGGAAGCGTTCCGTTAACAATAAGGTAAGAAAGGTATTGGCTTAGATTGCCCACAAAATTTCCTTTCCTCATACTTGCATTATATTCATAGCTGGTTAGAGCAGATAAAGCTTTTGAAAGTGAAGCAGCTGCAAAGGCTTGCGAGGAAGAAATAAGTGAAGATGCATAATTTACAGATGATGAGACAAGCAATGAGCTCTGCTGTATTTTGTTATAGCTTATGTTTAGAAGAGTAAAAATAAGCAGTTCAGCGATCATGAGAGTAAAAAGAACCACTACCAATACTGTCATCAAGAATCCTTTCCTGCTTCTTTTTTTATTCATCATTGCCATGAAATAACACTCACATTATATATATAAGATGAATTTAGGAACCAATTATAAATCTGCATCGGCACACTTATCTTGCTAGCCACATGCGCATTGTAGAATTTTGGTGGAAGCGGAGCGCTTCTAAGAAGTGATTGGCATGAGGCTCCGATGTAGCCAGTATTGTTTAGCGCATAAACATCGTATGCGCAGCCTTCTGGATACCACGCAATTAAGCCATTAAGTATGGGAGAGCCGCTAGGACCACTTAGATATAATAAGCCAACCTGCTGAGGGCTTAGAACAGTATTATAGATCTGCACGTTTGAAATGAGCCCATTGAATGTGGAACTACCAAAAGGAAGATAACCTATATAGAACGGACTAACCCCATGTGCTATTGGCGCAGCCTCCTTCTTTGAACCAACCAATGTGCCATTAACGTAAAGGTAAAGTGTATTTGATGGCTGGCTATATTCTGCAACAATATGATACCATCTATTTAAGTTAATTGTAGTGCCAACTCTTGAGTTTTGGGCACTAACATTATTGGTAAAAATGAGGACTTGACTTGAAGAAATGTTTGAGGATTGGTAAATATAAGGAAAGCCATTACCCAAACTATTCTGGCCTATTATGCCGTTGTTTGGAGACCAAGAATATGGATAAATCCAGAAAGACCATGAATAAGAAGGAGTATCTAGGCTCGGATTTCGTATATATGCATAGGTATTGCCATAATATGTAGCACTTAAAACACTGCTTGTATTCATGCCCTTTCCAGAAACCATGATAGTATAGTTGTACATTGGATAAATAGAGCTTGCAAGCTCTTCTGCACAACCCGTTTGGCGATTTACATATAGAGAAGCAATAGTGTAAAGAATAGAAGAGTTTGCATTTGCATTTTGTATGTTGCAAGAGCCAAATGCAATAACCTTGTTGCCAGTTATTGCAAAGAGTTTGCCATATGCTATAGCTAGATAAGGTGAAAAAGTAAGTGGGGGAGGAAGCTGATAATACCAGATTATGCTTCCGTTCTTTAAGCTTTGAGCTGTTAGATTGCCAGCCCAAACAGCATATACCATGCCACCACCAACAACAGGCGAGGCATTTATCGGAGCAGGGCCATAAGACATTGGCCAGCTCCAAAGCTGCGTACCGCTTGGAGTTGTTGCTAGAATTGATTTTGTGCCTTGATAAATAACAATATTATTATATACATCAACGCCGGTTACTTGTGAACCAGCTGATGTGCTGAAAAGCTGTGTACCATTTAGGTAGCTTGCACCTGCATTGCTTGAAGAACCATAATAAAATATATTACCCAAAGAAGCGATTGGACTTACGCTCGCTGAAGCTTTTAGAGGATAGAGAAGCTGTGCTGCATTGCCTGAGAATACAATTGTACCTATATAGTTTGATGATGTCTTAAAGGTTAATGAACCAGATGTAGAGGCAAAGGAGGTCGGTGATTGACCTATGTTTACAGACCATGCACTAGAGCCGTTGCTTAGATATAAGGCATAAGTGTAAAAATTGCTAGCACCAAAAATAAGCTTATTATCATTAATAATAAAAGGCGATGTTATTTGAACCTGTGAACCAGCTATTGCAACTATATTTGCACTCCATATTAAGTTTCCGTTCACTGGGTTAAGTGCTGTTATATTTGTTGCATTAGCATATACTAGCATATTATAATAAATTACCGGTGTTGATTGAACGTTTGTTTGCACATTCTTAGACCACGCTTTAAGCCCTGTTGTTGCGTTTACAGCAAATAGAGAAGAGCCTGAACCAAAATAAATATTGCCATAGCCAGCAACAATGCCTGTCTGTATATTGCTTGGAGCTGTAAAAATAAATGATACAAAAGGATAAGCAGGTCCAAAATTTGCACCGGCATTGTTTGCATTGTTGGAATGCAGCATTGGCCAAGAAGCTGCCTGGGTATTTGATAGCGCAAGCATCTGGTTTGCAAGCCTATTACTTTGTGCAAGGTAAGCCAGATTTGTGCTTTCCAACTGGCTTAATATAGAAGCAGCTTCGCCATATCTGAATGAATAAGAGACTTGTGGTGTGTAGAAAAAGTAAAGCATAATAGAGATACTAGCTATTGCCACTATCAAGGCAAAGAGCGCATCAAGTGTGAATATAACACCCTTCATTACTCAACACCAAATGATGTGTTAGTCCAAACCATAACCTGCATCGTTGCTGGCATGCCGTTTATTATTATAGGCTTATTTACAACATAAATACTCATAGCATGTGCTGCATATGGACTTAGCCCAATTCCAAAATTTATTTTCTGATAATTTATCACAATATAGTAATCATAGCCAACACCAACAGCTTGCTTTGTTGCTTGATAATTTAAGTTTGCCATACTCTGCAATGTAGCGACCTTCTCGAGCGAAACTTCACCATTGCTTCCTAGTAGACCAATAGATATATTTGACCAAGTGCTTGGATTGCTAGGGTTTACAATCGAGCTCCATGAACTTGGTGATCCCGGCGATAACAACCTATTGGCAAGGGCTTGGGCCTGCATTTGCATAGAGCCAACACCATAACCATATGAAAGTGCGAACTGATTGTTTATACTATACCATACAAATGCAAGTATGGTTATTGCAAATCCAAATATTACCATTGCAAATATAATGTCAAATGACCAAAACTGTAGCCTCATGGCAAAACACCCATACTAACTTCTGTACTTGCATATGCTGGATATATGTTATTATACAGTTCATTTATCTGCTGTGGCGTAAGCGCTTTATTATAAATTTGAAGGTTCGCTATAGAGCCATTTAAGCCTTGGAAAGCTTGGCCACCAAGATAGCCGACATTAAAACCTATTCCGAGATAATGAGCAGCAGAACAATTTTCTTCTTGAAAACTAAGAGATTGGTTCTGAGTTCCAACATAAAACGTGGCGGTTCCTGTGTTTATGCCACCATTTTTAAGAGTAAGTGCAACAAATGTCCATTTTCTTAGGGGAACAACCAGGTTTGAGGCTGTGTAGACCCAATTGTTTGTGGTTTTAGCATTCCATGCGGCAGCAAATAGATTTCCACCAGTAGTTACACCAAATTGAAAGTCAACTAGAGGATTACCCTCGGTGTAAATGAATGGGGAGCCTGCATATGAATTCAAATAGACCATAGCAACAATTGTATAGTTGGGCTGAAGGTTAAGTGGTGCATATGATGCATTGTAGATATAGCTATTTCCATTGAAGTTAATTCCATAGCTTCCGAAAGAATAAAGATAAGATGGCTTTACTATCTGTTGCTGTGTATATATAACGTTTGCCGGCACGCCATTGTTGCCATTGCCACTATAGTCGTTTGCATTGCCATCAAGTGGATACCATGCAACTAAGCCTGTAGAATTTGGTAAGCCCGTAACACCGGCATTATAAAGCTGCGTAATTTGAGATAAAGACAATGCCCTTGAATAAACCTGAACATTTGCTATCTTACCAAAAAATTGATTTCCGCCTATAGGGTAAGCAGTCGTTAGACCTATTTGAAGATTGCCTGGCGTAGCATGCCCTAAAAGCGTACCCACATTCTTTGACCAAACAAGCTTTCCATTCAGATATACATTATAAGCAGAGCCATTGTATGTTGCACCGACAAAGTTCCATGTATTAAGTGGAAAATATGAATTTATGCCGAGCCACCCACCCGTGTTATAGCCGTTTATCATTATCTGCGTAGACCCGCCAGTTGCAACCTCTATTGCGCCGGAATCTCCAGCACTCGTAGCAATAACCCTGCTATAACTCTCAGCAGATGTAGGATATATCCAAGCAAAATAGGAAAAGCTTGTGTAATTTATAGGATTTATTGTAGGCACATTGATGTAGGCTGCAGAACTTGTAGAACCCGTAGGATTGAAAGTTGCAAATGTTACATTTGAATAATTTCCGCTCTCCGTGATTGGATTATTTTTAAGAAAATTAAGATTACCATATAATGCCCCGTTGTTGCCATTGCCGCTATAGTCGTTTGCATCACCATCAAGAGGATACCATGCAACAAGACCTGCATTAGGAATTGGCAAGCCTGCAATGCCTTCTTGGTAAAGCTGCCTTACTTGGCCAACATTAAGTGAATTTGAATAAAGCTGTACGTTGGCAATAGAGCCGTTAAAATATGCTATGTTGTTACTCCACGTACCAGCACCTATGCTCCAGTTTGAAGGTGTGCATGTTTGCGGTGTCAGAGAGGCTGTTGCAATCATTACACCATCTAGAAAGAGGGTTTGCTGTGATGTTGTTTGATTTATAACTACAAAATGCCATTTGTTATCTGCGACAAAGTAATTTGTTGAAAATGCAAGGGAGCCTGTAGAAGAAGAATCACCACCAGCAAGATAACCCTGAGGCGTTACATAAATTACTGGTGAATAGCAGCTGGCTATGCTTGGCGGCAGTTTGTTGCCGTTCCATAATACAACGCCGCCACTTGCAGTCTTAAACCAAGCTGCAACACTCAATATAGAATTAGCGCTAGGCGATGCTTGAGGTAGATTAATATAAGAGGAATTTGTGTTGAATGTTGCATAGTAGCTAGGCATATCCCAGAAGGAATTTTTCATGAAGCCATTTATGTTTGAGTTTGAGCTATATGCTATACCACCAACGCCAAGGTTTAGAGGCCACCATGCAATAATGCTATTTGCTACAGTATAATTGCCGTTGTATGCTGTAGCCTTTACAAAAGCTTTTCCAGGCACGTTGTTAAAATTAAGAAAAGATGTAGCGACACCATTTTTGTTTGTGAAGTTTGATTGAGGAACCATAGGACCGTAGGAAGATGCAAAGCTTACCAGTGTGTTTGAAAGCGGCTTGCCGTTTCCATTAAGCACTTTTGCAAAGAACTGAGATACACTAGTAAACAAAATTGGGCCATTTGTTACACCGTTGTTGCCATTGCCGCTATAATCGTTTGCATTGCCGTTTAATGGCCACCAGCCGACAAGGCCTGCATTAGGAATTGGCAAGCCGGCTATGCCTTCTTGGTAAAGCTGCTGAATCTGATTTGCTGAAAGAGATGAATTATAAAGTTGTGCATTAGCAACTTTTCCATTGAAGTAACTGCCAGTATTTGATCTGCTCGCTATATATGCATAGTTTCCATTTCCCTGAAGCGCAAGATTGCCACTTACTCCAGTACTTGCTACTTGTACGCCGTTTATCCACAAACTAAGCGAAGAGCCATTATATCTGCTTACTAAAAAGTACCATTTGCCAGGAGTAATAGAATTTGCCTGACTTTTTGCCTCTGGCCAACAGCTGCTTGTTGTGCAGACCCATGTTTCAGCTTCATTTGTACCACTATCATTAAATGCTATTATAGGGTTTATTTCGTATCCTGGAGCCGAATCTGCGCCTAAAATTTCTTGTCTGCTCCCGCAGCAACTTCCAACAATGTGCTGACCTGAATTCCAATACGCCCAAACAGCCATTGTTGCTTGAGTGCCAGTAAGCAACGGATGTGATGACTTGATAGTGACATTTGCACCTGCGCCATTGAACTGCGCTGCATAAACGTTCTGGCTTGAAAGTGATATATACTCTGCTTGATTGCTCTGCGTAGCACATTGATAATCTATGCAAACCTTGCCGAATGAGTTCTGCAAATATATTGTGCCGTTTGCAACTGGTATTAGATACTGGTTTGAAGTGCCACTTACCAAATAGCTTGGATTTGAAACGACATTTTTTGCCATGCTGTATGCTATAGCTTTGATAATCTGCTTTCCCACCTTAGCCTGTAATATTACCATTCCATTCTTTGTTATCGTTACATTGTATGGTATTAAGCCTATGAGGTTTGTAACAGCTAAACTGCCAGTATAGCCGTTACCAGCTTGCAAAGCAGAATCCATTGCACTTGCTATGCTCTGTGCTTGGAGCTGAAGCTGGGTAAATGTCTGGTCGCTTAGCCCAAGGCTTCTTTCGCTAGAGATCAATGCAAACATGAAGATAAAGACAAGTAGCACAAAAGAGAATACAATAAGAAATTCAAGCGAAAGCTGAAGCTTCATTCAAACACTTAACATAATCATGTTAATGGTGTTATATAAACGCAAGGCATATTAGGTGATGTGGGGCATGAGCCCAAAGCTGTTATATTTACAAGGTATGTACCTGTAGCACTTATACCACCAAGGTTGCCGCTCACATTTACAGGCGTATATGCGGTTACAGAACTATAGCCAGTGGATGATCTCACCATGAATATAATCAGATGACCTGGTGCACCGCTCTGTGAGCCAACATAAATGTATTGAACTCCTGGTGGCACCTGGATTTGTATAACTTGTTTTGCTGGCGGGCCTTCACTTCCAACAAATGATGCAACACTTGCAATTTTAGAAGCGGCTTGCTGTGACTCTATTGCTGAGAGCGATGAGCTTGAGCTTGCTATCTGCATAAACGCTATGACAACTATTGGGAGCAAAACAGCTAAGCCAAACGAAAGGGTTATTAGGAGCTCAAAGCTTGATTGCGCTTTCATGTGATCACTATATTGTTACCTTTGAACTTGGTAACAACAAGCTCCTTCTTCTCCTTTACTTCATTGTATAGTTTTTCAACCAGATCTTTTAATACACTGCTTAATGAATAACCTGTGGAAAGTGCCGCGACAGAGCCACCTTTCTTTAATACAACTTTGCCATGAATCTCATAATTTCTTAGCTTCGATCTTTTTACATTCACTGTGACATAATCTACTTTTATCTTGCTAAACCTGTTTATCTTATTTACCATATCATTAAGCTCTGCCTTGATGTCTTCCTCATACTCCTTTGTATAATCATCTAAGCCAGAGATTATTATCTTGTTTTCTTCTTCAGTTGTAGTAGATGCTATAAGCCCAAAAATATCCCTTACCGTTATAATGCCTACAGGCTTATCAGATTTAGTAACAATAAGTGATGATATGTTTCGCTCAACAAACTCCCTTATCACTTCCTCTAGTGGGCTATCTTGCTCTATTGCAAGTATACTCTTTTGGCATACGCTGCCCACCGGAGTATTACTCAATGTATAGAAATAGTCTCTTCTTTGTGGAGATCTCTCGGTAGCTTTTGCAAACATTTCTACTATGTCTTTAAATGATATAATACCATATAGAGAGCCATTCTTCATCACAACAAGCCTATTTACCTTGTTTTTCTCCATCGCCGCTTTAGCCTGCGCTATGTTTGCATCAGCATCTATGCCTATAACTGGTGAGGTCATCGCATTCTCAACACTATATTTTGAGAGAAGATGCAGCGAGAGAATAGCCTTAAGTATCTCATTCCTCTTAACTATACCTATAATCTTATTTCCCTCTGTGTAAGGAAGTGCCTTCACCCCTTCATAGTAAAAGTATAGTATAGCCTTTTCTATTGTTGTAGATCTGTCAAGAAGGGGCACTTTCTTTGCAAACTTACCTATCGACTGCTTTTTATGAAGCTTAAGTCCACCCTTCCTTACAATGGTTCTGTCATCTACTATACCATAATAATCATTATTTTTATTAACGATGACAGCTGTATACTCTTTGACCTTACTTATCGCCTGTGTTATAGGGTCCTTGTAATCATAGAATACAGTTTGAGAAACAAACTCACTTGGTATAGGTTCTATCGCCCTCATTTAAATCACATTTATATTTAAAAATTGAAAAGTTAAATACCTTCCTTACATATATAAGAAATAAAAAGCTATTTAAAGAAAAGTAATTGCTTTGCCAGGATGGCAGATCGGCTATGCGGCCGCCTGCAGAGCGGCAAAGGGGGGTTCGACTCCCTCTCCTGGCTTGATCACAGCGAAAGCCAATTTCTGAAGCAATATTTATAAATAATTATAAGTAGAAAGTAAAATAGGGATACATTGACCATCATCTTGGCGATAAAGGCGAAGGATGGAATAGTTTTAAGTGCAGACAAGCGACTTCTGTATATTATTGAAGATGGTGAAGAATTTAGTTTCAAAAACGAAAAGATAGTACAAATAGGAAAAAACACAATTGTGGGTTTTTCGGGAGACTCGAAAAATATGGGGCAGCTTGTTATGTTGCTAAAGGAGAATTCTGAAGCTTTGGACAATGATATGTTTAGTGCATTGAATGGCTTAAAAAAGAAAATAAGAGCTATTGACCTTGAATGTGAGTGTCTGCTAGCAGGCAAGGTAAATGATAATCTTGCAGTTGTCAGGTTAACTGCAGATAAGGGAGATAGAGTACTTAAAATCGAAATTACACAACCGCAGGTAGAAATGGCTGGAGACATGACTTCTATGTTTAGCTCTTTAAATTTAATAACACACCAATACATAGATTATTTGGATAAAATAGGAAAAAGCTTAACTGTAGTTGAGGCTGAATTTCTTGCTTATGCAACTATAATGGAAATATCAAGATCTGGCTCGCAAACTATAGGTAATGGAGTAAGTATTTGGCGCTTGGTAAAAAACGGTAAAAACATTAATATGGAGAAAACACCTGAGTGGAGGTTGAATGACCTATTCCCAACAGCATATGCATATTATGTTAAGAAAAAAGTAGGTGCGATTTCTGAGGCAATGGATAGAATAAAAACACTAGACGGAGAAGGTATAGGACAGTTACTTAGGAAGGAAGAAAAAGAAAAAAACAAGGCTAATCATTGAGGTGAATAATTCTACACAAACTTAACTTATTTGAATCAAAAGATAAGCAGTTTATTGTAGATATTTACTTTACCATTAGTTTGTTAAATCTCTTTAATCTCTCTTTTTGATATGCAATATTTTACGTTTTCCATGGTTCAGTTAGATTTATATATATAGGATTGCAATTTAGTTTGTCCTGTGAAGAATAGAGTAACTGCTGAAAGGTGATGAAGCCTATATCGACTGAGGACGATAGTATGGAAAAAATCTATATTGTTGTATTTGTTCTCTCTGTTATAATAATGCTTGCAAACTCATTCTTTGCTACGCCAAACAGCATACTTGATACGGATCCATCAACTTACATAATAGTGCCTATTGTTATGCTGCCTTTGTTTTCCGTTTTTATTTTTAAAAATAAGATTAAGCCGAAAGTAAAGAAATTAGACTTGTTGGTAGGGTTTATTCTGTTTATTTTATTCTTATTTACCATTACATATTTGCGCTATACCTTCTCATTTTTGTTTATGAGCTATAGGCTAGATATGCTCATTTTTCCTCTTGCTATAGCAAGCATAGCAATAACTACTTTTGGATTTGAGAATTTAAACAAATTTAAGGCTCTAATGATCTTCGCGCTTTTTGCATCTCCGATACTTTTAACACCTATATTCTTTACCAATCAAAACTTTGCTGAGATAAATGCATATATAGTATATTTTGTAATGCATGCTTTTGACAAAAGCGTTGCATTTACGCCACCAATAAGCATAAGTGGTAACGGTTATGTTATTGGGATAGGAGAGAGCTGTGCAGGCATAGGAGCACTTATAGGAATTATTATGTTTCTTATACCAATTGCATATTGGCTAGATGGCAAATTACGCGCTAAAGTGTTATGGGTTTTATCAGGCTTTATCTTACTGCTTATCCTCAATTTTATAAGGATGGCTACTATTGGATTTACATGGCTATGGCTAGGACCAAATCAAAGCACATCATTTGCACATAGCTTTGCTGGCGTGCTTATATTCTACATAACAATTATAGCAATAATTTTAGCCGCACCGCTCTTCAAGCTAAAGGTCCCAAAATCTTCTAAAAAAAGAATAGATAGAAGAAAGACTAGACTTGCCTTATTGCCACTAATACTTCCAATAATATATGCACTTTTGTACTTCTTATTAACAACTGATTATGCAAATTCAATCTATGTTTCACCAGCACTAATGCACGCAAATGCTGCATTGAATGGAAGTGCTTTTGAAAATTTTATATCAAGTAATGTAAATACGACAGGCTTTGCTACTGCTTCTTATCTATTTTCAAATACATCTGATATACTGCTATTTGTTAACCAGACTTTTAATAAGACAAACCCAATAGCGGTGCTTATAACAGCACCAAATATAAAAGCAGAGGAAGAGCTGCTTTCAAATATGAGCATATTAGGAAGCGCTACGTTTATGAATAAAAATGGTATAAACGTTTACTTATATCAGGTTTATTCGAACAGCACTATATATTATATGGGTTTTGAAGAATTACCATATGTATTTGATGGTGAATATTACATAGAAAGTGAATACTTTATAATGCCAGAAGCGGCTGGATCGCTTAACCTAAAATGCGGCTATTCAAAGTTTACTTACCTATACAACATTCTTAATCCAAACTTCTATAATACAACTAAAATGAACGAATTAGAAAGTGCATATTGTATAAATGAGAAAGTATTTAGGTAGTTTTTATGAGGTTTGAGTTTTCAGCGGGGGCAATTATATATAAAATAGAAAGAGGTAATGTAAAATTCCTCTTTTTGATTTCTCCAAAGGGAGACTTAGATATACCAAAAGGGCATATAGAAAAGGATGAGGATAGCTATAGTGCTGCAAAGCGTGAGATAAAAGAAGAGTCTGGGCTAGATGTAAACTTTATTCCTTATTTTAAGTATGTGAACAAATACTTTTTCTACGAAAACAAAGAAAAAATCCTTAAAACAGTTACAATATTTATAGCAAAAGTTGGTGAAAATAGTAAGGTAAAAATTTCATGGGAGCATAAGGGCTATAAATGGCTTACATTTGAAGAGGCAATTAAAGAGGTTAACTACAAAGATATGAAAGTTCTCCTCTCTGCAGTAAATGATTATATACAACGCTACGAAGCAATGGAACAATTGAATAAAGAGTATAGAAAGCTCAGCGATCTGAAGGGCTGGAACTTAAGCAAAAGGTTTGTACCAGGAGAAGGACCACTTAACGCGAAGATTATGCTAATAGGGCAAGCACCAGGCAATGAAGAGGACAAGCAACAAAGACCTTTTGTGGGAAGAAGTGGAAAGCTACTTGATGAGATCCTAAAGAAAAGCAAGATCAAAAGAAGTGAGATTTATATAACAAGCGCTGTGCAGTTCTTTCCACCAGCTAATAGAGTTCCGACAGCTAAGGAGATAGAGCTTTGCAAGCCTTTTCTTGAAAAGCAAATCAAGATCATAAAGCCAAAGTTTATTATACTGCTTGGAAGCGTAGCTTCAAAAGCAACCTTAGGGGTTGAGAATGTTGATGAAAACCATGGAAAAACTGTGAAAAAAGAAGGTATTACTTACTTTATAACATACCACCCAGCAGCAGCACTTAGATTTCCAGAAATAAAAAAGAGTATGTATGAGGATTTTGAAAAATTTAAAAAGATGATAGAAGCACGTAGTTGATAAAATTATAAAAATCTAGAGAAATAATATAAAAATAAGCTTGTAAATAATTTAAGCAGGGCTCGTAGCTTAGCCTGGTTGGAGCGCCCGACTGATAGAAGCTTGGCAATCGGGAGGTCCGGAGTTCAAATCTCCGCGGGCCCATTTTTAACTCTGCTCGCGAGAAGTCCCCTTTCGTAAGAAGAAGCTTCATCGTAAGGGGGTAGTTCACACATCAACTAGAACATGTATGCGCCACTTCTCTGCTTTTTCTACCTTAAGGTCGTGTGGAGTTATTGCCTTAACCTCCAAAAGAGAGTAATCCTTATCCACATTCTTAAAGAAAAGCTTGCCTGAAAGCTTAAGCTTAGCTTTGTCTAGATTCGTTATTTTAAAATCAAATGCCTTTAGGCCTTTTTCATCAACTTTGGAGAGTATATCCTGAAGTGTATACCATACTAAGTCTTCTTTTGTTCTTGCAGATTCCTTTATAATTATACTTCCAACTTTGCTATTTTCTCTGCTTATTCTTTTTGTGTCTAACATTATGTTGAGCAGAGCACGCACTGCGTTTTCAAAAGCTTCTTTAAAAGTGTTGCCATATGAAACAAACCTTATATCTGCGGTATGTGGAAGATACCTAAACCTTATTTTTGACATTTAATCATCTCATACCTTTATGCTAAAGCTTCCAGAAGGTATATGCTGAAGTATATAGTCAATATCATCAAACTCTAGAAGCTTTGCAAGCTTTTTTGCTGTGTCTGATTTCTTTGTATTTCCTGGTCTGAGCTCAACAGCCTTTTCTGGTTTTATCTTATCATAGGTTAGGCTAGGTACTATTTCAAACTTTTTTGAATCATCTTTTATCTCTGTAAAGGCATAAAGTATGAGGGGCATCGCCTTAAACCACTCCCTCTCGCCACTCATCGCAAAGCTTCCTGTAGCCAAGTAGCCTTTATTTGTTGATTTGCTAACCTGCTCTCTCTTCAATGAATAAACATCAGCATAAGTCATACCAGAGCTCCATGCCCTTGAGAATGATGCAGCAAATTGTGCCACCTCCTCTTTTATCTCCCTGCTTGCCTCTATACCGTTCTTTAGCACAACTACAGATGCACCAAATATGTCAGCGTGGAAGAAGAGATCTTTTTCATCGAAGTACTTCGAATTTATTAGCTCATTTTGCATCGCATCCCTTCCGCCTATCGCTAGCATCTTGTTGCTTGTAAAGAACCAGTAAAACTTCTCAAACCACTCCTTCTTGCTTATCTTTAATATTTTCCTTTCTTTTCTTTCCCCGCCTTCGCTCTTTAGCTTGTTTTCAAGCTCTTTTATAGCCTGCTCCGCTCCAGCCTTTTTCTTCCTCGCCTGCTTCGAAGCTTCAAAGTACTCGCTTGCATTCTCCTGTGCGCTCTTTGTAAAATCAAGCTCAAACTCTTCCTGCATAGACTCAAAGCCTTAGATTATTAAACTAACAATAAGTGAGATAATATAGCCCAATATTCCTATAGCTAGAGTGCCATATAAAACTATCTTGGCTGTTTTTTTGAAATCGCTCATGCTAGGTTTGTAGCTTATGCTTATTACATGCCTTGAATTTTCATAAAAATTCTTAAGCCTACTCAGCATTGATGGCTTGCTAACCTGATATTCCATAAAATCTATTATTATTGCCCTATATTTATTTTTATACTTTACTTACCCTTCCTTTCCTCCTTGCTATCAAAGATCTCGTCTAAGTCGATCTCCTCCTCTTGTTCAGCTATCCTTTTCTTTATTCCCACTTCAGAATAATCTGCAAACTCCACACCGCCTAGAACAACCATTACCTTTATCGCACTTTTTTGCATCGTTGGTTCTATCCTCGCACCCCACTTGAGCATTGCTTCATCACTTATCCTGCTCGCAACCTCTTGGAATATTGTCTCTGCTTCTCTCAAGGTAAGGTCTTCTCCGCCTATAATATTTACAAGGGCCCTCTTTGCTGTTGAAAGATCTACGTCGAGTAGCGGGCTTCTCAGTGTATTCTCTATTGCTATTATTGCCCTGTCCTTCGATTGGGCTGCTGAGGCTTCACCAACGCCTATAACAGCATAGCCTGAATCCTTAAGAACGCTCCTTAGATCAGCAAAATCAAGGTTTACCATTCCAGGCTTTGTAACCATTTCTACAATTCCTTTTGTAGCATTAGCAAGAATTTCATCACTTACCCTAAAAGCCATATTTAATGGCAAATCAGGAGCGACTGTAAGAAGCTTGTCATTTGGTATTACTATTGTTGTGTCTGTAACCTTTTTAAGTTTTGAAAGACCCTCTAGCGCATTTCTCATCCTGAGCCTGCCCTCGCTAGAAAAAGGCAAAGTTACTATTGCGATGCTTAGTGCGCCCATTTCCTTTACCTCATGAGCAATCACAGGAGCAGCACCAGTCCCTGTTCCTCCGCCAAGGCCACAGGTTATAAAGACAAGCTGGCCGTCGCTCAAAACATGCCTTATTTCATCTTTACTTTCTTGCGCTGCCTCTTCGCCAAGCTTTGGATCGCTTCCTGCACCGAGCCCTCTTGTTGTCTTCTTTCCAAGCAAAATTTTTCTTGTTGCTTTGGTTCTTGCAAGGTGAGGTGCATCTGTATTAGCAGCAACAAGGGTTGCACCCTCTATATTTAGTTCAGCCATCCTTGTTATGGTGTTAGAGCCACTTCCTCCTGCACCGACAACGTATATCTTTGGCCTAGCTGATTCAATAAATTTAAGAAGCTCCTCATCATCAGGGGAAACATTGGTAAGATCCATACTAGTCGCCTTTATAATATTACTTATACAAAAAGAGATATAAAGCTAATTCCTAGCCAGTGGACTGCCCTACCCTTATGGATGGGGTTTCTATATGAGCCACACCCGCTGCATTCGTAAAAGGAATGATATTTATTATTTTATTCAATAATCTTATAAGTGGTTTTTATGGAAAAGAAAGATTTGCTAAGGGAAAGTGTAAAGGATATTAGACTTAAAAAAGATATGAAAGTTAAGGAGCTTGTAGATAGTATGGATCATATAGGAGGCTTCTCCGCACAGCATATGGTAAATGGTATAAGAATACTAAAAGATATGATAAATGACAAAGATTCGTTTAACTTCCTTTCGTTTCCTGCAGATATAATTGCTACTGGTTTAAGGGGCATGATCGCTGATGCGGTTAAGTATTTTGACGCTATAGTTACTACCGGCGGTACTCTTGACCACGACCTTGCAAAGGCTTATGGCGGTAAATATAGCCTAGGCAGCTTTGATGTAGATGATGCCTGGCTTCACAAGCTAAATATATACAGGCTTGGAAATATATTCATAGAAAGAGACCAGTATGGGCTTGCTGTCGAGAACTACTTTACAGAGATAATGAATGATATCTACAATTCAAAGGATTATAAGGAAGAATATAGTGCTAGCGAGCTTATCTATGAATTTGGCAAGAGGATAAAGGATGAGCACTCCATAATAAGGCAGGCATATCTCAATAATGTCAAGATTTATTGCCCTGGTATATTGGATGGCGCATTTGGTACACAGCTAACACTCTTTGCTCAGGACCACAAGTTTAAGCTTAACCTAATAAAAGACGAGCTTGAGCTAAGTAATATATCATTTGACAATAAGACAACAGGAGCGCTTATGATAGGCGGTGGCATAAGCAAACACCACGTAATATGGTGGAACCAATTTAAGGGCGGGCTTGATTATGCTGTTTATATAACAACAGCAACACAATATGATGGCAGTCTTTCTGGTGCAAGGCTCACAGAAGCAGTTTCTTGGGGCAAGGTGAAGGAAAGGGCAAAGTATGTAACCATAGATGGCGATGCAACAATAATACTGCCTATTATGTTCTCTTACCTTAACCTCTTTTAGCCAAAGAACCTTAAAATTAGGTTTAATTTTTATTTTTATTCTTATATTTAAATAATTTGTTTGCTAAGAAGCATTTTATCTAGTGGTTAAGTGGATGAAAGGCCAAATATAATTTTTATAATTCTTGATACCCTCCGCGCAGATATGCTAAGTGCATATGGGGGCAGAGTTAGGCTAAGCAATATAGACAGGTGGGCAAGAGAAGGAGTATTTTATGAGCATGCTATTGCTCCTGGCACATATACAGTGCCAACCCATGTATCGCTCTTTCTAAACAAGAGAGTAAGAGATATAAAAACACTTACAAAAGATCCATTAAAGTATAGTGATGAAAACACAGACCCATTTCTAAAAAGATCAGTCTACATAAAGGAAAATGAGCTTACGCTTGCAAAACATCTTTCAATCCTAGGCTATAGCACCGCGCTCTTCTCAAACAATCCGTTCCTCTCAAGAAGCACTGGGCTTGGTGCAGGCTTTGAGCATGTAGAAAACCTTTGGTTTAGAGATAAGATAGATAAAAATAGACCTTCTGTAAAATTTGCATTGAAAATAGTAGAAAATAAAAAGGCAAAAAGAGGATTTGTTGACCTTGCATATTTGATTTCGAAGCTTATTCCAAAAGAAAAAATTGATGATATATATCTTAACCTAAGGGTAAAGCTTAACAAGCACTTTGCAAAGGAGTATGGTTTCTACGAACTTGACAAAGGAATAAGCAAGACAATAAAAAGTGTAGAAAGCTACAGCGAAAAAAGTGATAATAGACCAAAGTTCCTCTTTGTAAATCTCATGGAAGCGCATGAAGGCTATCCAACAAACCTTATAGTAAAGGATTATGTGGAACAGGATAAGTGGCTTTACCTTAGCAATATAATAGACCACAGCGACGGTTCTATAGAAATCATAAAGAAGGCTTATGAAGCAAGAATAAAATATATGGATTCGAAGCTGGGCAAACTTGTTGAGATGCTTAAAAAGAAAGGCTTGCTAGAGAATGCTGTTATTGTATTTGCAAGCGATCACGGGCAGGCATTCATGGAACATGGAATCATGTACCATAATATGTTCCCATACGAAGAGGTTTCTAAGGTGCCACTTATAACACTTAGGTTTAAAAATGGAAAAATTTTAAGGTACAGGGAAAGAGTAGAAAATAGTGTAAGTCTTACGCAGCTACACAATTCGATACTTGAGATTGCATACGGCAAGTCAGACTTTATAAATGGCTCGTTAAGGCAAGACTCTTTTGTCTTTTCAGATCATGTTGGTATAACCGAAGTATGGGATAAATGCCTTCTAGAAAAACTAAAAAACAGGTCATCATATGCAAGTATGATATATAAGACAAAGAGATACCATAATATACCTGCAACAGCAATATATTACAAAAATTATAAGCTTATACACTTCTTTGGAAATGGGCCAAAAGATATACTTTTCGACTTATCTGAAGGCGAAGAAAACAATATTATTGAGAAAGAGAGGGGGCTAGCACATATTATGCTAAGCAAGTCAAATGTATAAATTAGATCTTTGAAGCCTTGAACAGGTCATATATTGTAACTATCCCAACAGCCTTATCTTTCCTCTTCACTATCGCAGCACCCCAGCTTTCAAGAACTGACTTTATCATCCCTACTTTTGCATTCTCATCTATTTCAGGTAATGGCAACCCCATCACTTCCTTAACCTTTATGTTTGCTTTTGTGGGATTGCTAGCAAAACCGATAAGGTCCTTTTGGTAAACCGTACCTAGAACTTTCCCGTTTTCCATTACAGGTATTTGTGAATAATCATTCTCCTTCATTATCATTATTGCTTTTTTAATGCTATCAGTTGGCTTAACAAAGATAAGCCGATCATGCATAAGGTCTTTAACCTCGACCTGATCAATTGTCTGTTCACCAGAACTAATTCTATTCAGTGCATTAACTATACTATAAACCATTGAATAGCTAGGGTTAAGCTTTCTACACTCTTTCTCAAGCCGCGCTATTGTGCTTTGACTTACATTAGCTTCTTTTGCAAGCCTAGCCTGGCTTATGCCAAGCATCATCCTAACTGACCTTATCTTCGAAGAAATAGTATCAATATCATCTAAGCTAATAATTACCATTAATAATAATTAGTAAACTAATAATTATAAATATTTTTGCTTATAATTTAGTTTTAGTGAATTCTATGAGGCAGATATCCGTTGAAGAGGTTAGTGGAGATACTATAGAAAACAAAGACGTTGAATTTGTAGAAAGAAAGGGGATAGGACATCCAGACTCTCTTATTGATGGAATAGTAGATAGAGTAAGTGTTGAGCTCAGCAAGGAGTACATGAAAGAAGCGGGCATTATCCTTCACCATAACGTGGACAAAGGGCTTATAATAGGTGGCTCATCTAATGTAACCTTTGGGCATGGCGAGATAACAAAGAAGATAGAAGTAATTGTTACAGGAAGAGCAACTGAATATTTTAACGGTAAGAGGATAAATGTAAATGATATAGCGAAGGAGACTGCTGCAAAATACTTGAAGGAGCATACACGATTCCTCGATGTGGAAAATGAAGTTGCAATAGACTCTAAGATTGTAAGAGGCAGCGTAGATTTGACAGGCTTGTTCATGCGTGGAAATGGCATGCCACTTGCCAATGATACCTCTTTTGGCGTAGGATTCGCCCCATTCAGCGAAACCGAAAGGCTAGTATTAGAAACTGAAAAATACCTAAACAGTAAGGATTACAAGCAGAAGATGCCAGCTGTTGGAGAAGACATAAAGGTGATGGGGCTCCGATATAAAAATAAGATCTCGCTAACAGTTGCGATTGCATTTATAGCTGAGAAGGTAAGCAACCTTGATGAATACTTGAAATATAAAGATGAAGTATCTAGAGATATTATTCAATTTGCGAAGAAGATAACCGATAAGGAGGTAAGTGTAAGAATAAACACGGGTGATTCACCAGAGAGGAAAGAAGTATATATAACAAAGTCTGGCCTAAGCTGTGAATCAGGTGATGATGGACAAGTTGGCAGAGGCAACAGGGTTAACGGACTTATAACGCCATTTAGGCACATGAGTCTTGAAGCCGCTGCAGGAAAGAACCCTGTAAACCATGTGGGCAAGATCTACAATATAATGGCAACAGAGATTGCAAAAGATATTGTGAAGAACTATCCACAGGTAAGAGAATGCAATGTTGCAATACTTTCGGAGATAGGACGCCGCATAGATGAGCCATCACACACAAGTATAAGTGTAATTGTTGAAAACAAATCCGAATTTGAGAACATAAAAAGCAAGGTGCATTATATTGCAGACTCATGGCTTGAGAGAATAGGTGAGGTAACATCTGATATTTCGCTTGGCAAGTATAGTGTATTCTAGTGACATCCTCCACACGACTAAAAGTCGTGGGCTTCCCCTGCAACGAAAGGTTGCAGAGTATGTTCCTGGTTCATCGACGCAACTTGCGACGCTCTTTGCATCGTAGAGGCCACATCTCCCAAGGCGTTACTTCCCCCTTGTCCAGGGGTAGCTCTTTTGAGCATCTCCATTCGCTTCTTTATTACCAGCGCAGAATTTATATCTCTATCTATAGTTAGCCCGCAGACATTGCAGAGATACACACGTTCTGACAAGCTTAATCTTTCATCGCCTGTCTTTACGTGCCCACATCTGCTGCATTCCTGCGTTGTATCTTTTGCATCTACCACAAACACCCTCAAACC
>JAWDMK010000003.1:0-48788 GCA_046536675.1 Microcaldota archaeon
TTGAAAGCCCCGCGTCCTTGGCCGGACTAGACGACAGGAGCAAATCAAAGGTATTTTTTAATTATCTCTAAAACCTTTTTATGCGTTGCTTTTATTGAGCCCTCGCCATTTATTACTTTGAAACCGAACTTCTCCGCAAGTGAGATATATTCTTCCCTCACTTCTCTAAGTTTTTGCTCTTGCTCAAAAAGCTCAAAGTTGAACCTGCTTTTGCTTATTCTCTTTATGCATGTCTCTGGTTTTACATCTAAAAATATTGTAATGTCTGGTATCCTAAACTTTTCATTTAGCTTAAGTAGCCATTCCCTATCTAAACCTGCTGATGCACCATATGCCAGAGATGAAAACATGTATCTATCACTTATTACTATAAAACCCTTCTTAAGCGCTGGTAATATCTCTTTTTCAAGATGGTTTGCCCTGTCTGCTGCAAAAAGAAGCTGTAATGTTTGGGCTGAGAGATTTAGGTCGCCCCTTAATACAGCTCTTATTATACCACCTATTATATTCTGTGTTGGCTCTTTTGTAAGAAGGACTTTATTTTTCTGCTTAAGATATTGCTCTAGCATATAGGCCTGTGTTGTGCTTCCCGCGCCGTCTAATCCTTCGAATGCAATAAACAATCCGTTTCTTTTCATTTAATCTAAAAGATATATACAAAAGAATTTATTAATGTTTTATCAAAAATGAAATTGTGGTTCAATGATACTCTCAGATTTTGATCTTTGGAATATGCTGAAAGAAAAAAGGCTCATTATAAAACCATTTAACAAGGAGATAATAAGGGAAAACGGCGTTGATTTGAGACTTGCTGGTGAAGTAGGCTACCACAATCCAATGCTGAGCGAAGATTTTGTTGTGAATCCATCTAAAAAAGAGGATATAGAAAACGAGTATATAGTAGAGAAAAATAAAAAGGAGATAATACTACAGCCAAAACAACAAGTTTTGCTCTCTACTATAGAGTATTTGAAAATGCCTGATAACCTTATAGGGTTTGTAGAGCTTCGCAGCACATGGGCGAGACATGGCTTAATTATGCCTCCTACAATAATAGATGCGGGTTTTGAAGGCACTATAACGCTTGAAGTTTATAATGCTTCTATATACAAGATAAAGCTTAAACCAAAACTAAGGTTTGCACATATAATATTTGCAGTGACTATGAATAGAGTAAAAAATACATATAAAGGAAGCTACAGCGGACAGAAAGGAGTGTTTAGACCAAAGGTAATAAAATAAAAATTACCTTGTAAGGTCGTTTATTTCTTCTTTTGAGGCTTGCTCCTGCTGCGAAGGGCTTGTTGAAACCAATACAACATCGCCAACATTCTTTACGTTCTTATATAGAACGCTCTTTGTTCTCAATATGTTCCTTGGGTCCCCTTTCATGCTCTTCCATGGTATCATAAGAAGCCTGCTTATCTCGCTCTTTTCAAGATCTAGGATAATTCCTTGCACGTCTCCAAGATACTGGCCTGCATCGCTATATATATCCATATGGTACAATTCAGATAGTTTCATTTTAACACCATTGTCGCCTTAAGTATTAATTGAAGGTAAATGCTTATAAACCTTTAAGAAGAGCGAATTTAGTGGAATACATCTGACTGCCCCGCAATGAGGGGAAATTGCGAGAACAAATATGCTTATCAACCTGATGGAAAGCTTCGTAAGGAAGGAGTAGTTTACGGTTGGAACCAGTCTATTTCATAATATTCATGTCCACTTTTAGGTAAAAGTATCTGCCTAACTTTGTAATATGTTATTGCTGTTTCTCTGTCTGCAATCGCTATTATAAGCTCGAGCTTTGAATCCTTAGCTTTCTTAATCGCACCAGCAAGCTCCCTTCCTCCTATCTGCTCTTCTTCACCAAGTGATAGCATCGCATATTTTGGCTTATCAAGTTCTGGATTATCTGCCTCACCGCCATGCCTGTGGTAAAGTATATAGTTTATTTCTGTTTCTTTCTCTTCCACCTCGCCAGGTATTGCCAATATAAATGTTTTTCTTACAGAATGCGCTACCCTTATCGCCCTGGCCCACTCAGAGATTAGAAGTTTAGAATTCTTGGGAAAAACGTGCAGGACATGCTTAGAATGTGCCCATTCGCTCTTTGCTGTATTTAGCCCAGGCTTTGCTCCGGGGAAATAAATCCTGAAATGTGTACCAAACTTAAATCCTGTCTTAACTATATAGCCGTTTTCTCGCCAATCCTTATACACTTGGTATAGCATAGGGAATTCTTTTCTCCTCTTCTTTGCATACTTAATAATTTCTTTTGTGTCGTAACCTTTTACAATAAGTTTCTTGTGCTCCATAAGGAATACTGTCTCATATATATCCAATTTATTTAGCTTACCTTTCTCAGGGGCTTTATACGAGCCGAATTGGCCGAGCCAGAATTTTTCATAAAGTTCTCTTCCCTTATCAGGCTCTTTCACTATTGTAACAAGGTCGTCAGGAAAGAAAATTCCCTCTACAGTCCATTTCGGCAGCTCTATAGACGAAGAAGGATACTTTTTTATAGGCGTTATATCTGGCTTTCTGTATAATGTATTGGAAGGCTTTGCAACCAATCCACGCTCACGCCAGTCTTTGTATGTAAAGTAGCTTGCCATCAATTTCTTCTTTTTTCTGAAGATCTCAGCAACCTCATCAAAGCCCAGGAGTTTGCCTTTGTATTCACATTCTGCATTTCTTATATCTATTAAATAGAGGGCTTCTTCTGGAAGTAGAAAAAGATTACCTTCTTTCTCGTAGCCAAAAAATCCGCTCTTCAAAATATCTTTTGTAGACTGATCTGCTGCAATTATCTCTCTTTTATTTAAAAACTTAAGTTTCAGCATAAAGATCAGTGTAGACAAATTAATATAATATAGCAATAAATAATAATGTGAGTTATAATTATCAAAATATAAATTTTTAAGTGAGAAAATGCTTGAAGGCACACCTAATATACCGGAGAAGTTAAAATCGATGATGAAGAAACAGGGTTACCATTTTGTCGGAAAACACTCAGCGGCGAAGCTATGCAACTACACTACAAGCAGCCTAAAAAATGGTACAACATGCTACAAAAACCAGTTCTATGGAATAAGAAGCTGGCGTTGTTTACAAAGTGCACCTACGCTTGGATGTGATCTTGCATGCGTCTTCTGCTGGAGGATAATACCTGAGGAGGTTGGAGTAAAGTGGAATGAATTGAACTTTACAGAATGGGATGATCCATCAGATATTGCAGATGGGCTTATTGAGGCGCAGAGGAAAATGCTTACAGGCTATAAAGGCAATGAGAAGGTTGATAAAAAGAGACTCGAAGAAGCAAATGACCCTGCACATGTTACATTTAGTCTTACGGGAGAGCCACTCTTTTATCCTAAAATGAGTGAACTTATCGAAGAGTTTCATAAAAGGAAGATGAGCACATTCCTCGTAACAAATGGGACTTTACCTGAAGCACTTAAAAAATTGAAGACCTTACCAACGCAGCTTTATGTTTCAGTGCAGGCACCAAACAAAGAGGTTTATGAAAAGGTTACAAGGCCCAAGATACCACATGCCTGGGAAAACTTTCTTGAGTTTCTTGATGTTTTCTCAAAACTGAATACAAGGCGCGTATTTAGACTTACACTTATCAGGGGCTTAAATCTTGTTGATGCAAAGGGCTATGCTGAACTAATAAAAAGAGGAAATCCTGATTATGTAGAGGTTAAGGGTTTTGTTTTTGTTGGTGGGGCAAGAAATCCATCGAGGGGCTTAAGCTACGGGCTTATGCCTAATAAAGAAGAGATAATTAACTTTGCAAAAGAGATTGCCGAAGCCTCCGGCTATGTTTTTACAGACTACCACAAACCCAGCAATGTTGCCCTCTTATCCAGAAATGAAGAGGTAGCTTCAAGGAGGTTGATACACTTTGAAAAATAAAAAGAAAAAAGAGGAAGGTGCTCTAAACCTAAAAAGTATCGAAAAGATAGAAGCAGAGGTTGACTACAAAAAGAGGATAAAAAGGATAGAGTACATTTTGGTTAGCATACTCATTGGAAGCGCTGTTGTGTTTGGATTCATTGCTGTAAGTGCAATACTTAATGAAGGGCCCTCGAAATTTTTACAGACAATTGAATCTATAAATCTTTTCTATTATGGCATAGCTTTGCTCCTGGTACTCTCTGCTTATCTACTTAGGTTCCCTAAATGGGAATATTATCTTAAAAGGTTAAAGGTAAAAATACCAAGAAGAAAAAATTTTGCAATCTACCTTTCCATGTATTCGATGGATATAACGCCAGGGAGGTGGGGAAGGGCTGTTGTATCATATACTATAAATAAGCTTGCAAAAGTAAGGTTTAGCAAAACTTTCCCTGCTGTTGTTGCAGATATTTTTACCGACTTCCTCGGTTTTGCAATTATATGTGTTTTCTTCGCTTTTTTTGTTCATAGATATATTGTCATCTCATTAATAATAACAGCAATACTCCTTCTGCCTTTTCTCTTTCTTTACCATGAAAAACCTTTTGCATACTTAAAATCGAAGCTAAGCAGATTCAAGAGCTTAGAAAGCTTTTTCGAAGTGGGAGATTTGTATTTTAAATATAACAAGATGCTTGGAAGGCGCGCGTATTGGTACTCAATACTTTATACTGTACCTTCTATGCTTCTGAATGGTTTAAGCTTGTATTTTGTAATATTGAGCTTTGGAATAAATGTTGGTGTTGCAAATATACCAACAATCTTATTTATCTTCTCCTCGTCGCTCATTTTCGGAATGATAACAGGGATACCTGCAAATCTTGCTGTAACTGATGGTGCGATGATTAGTGAGCTTATTGCGTTTTTCGGAAGCGAGATAAGTTTTGGGCTTGCATCGGTTATAACAATATTCTTCCGAATCGCAACCGTCTGGTTTGTTGAGCTGTTTGGATTCATTGCGCTTGTATACACATTTAGATACTGGAGATAGTGTATTTTGAAAGTGATTCTGCTTCTGCAAAATTTGGATTGGAAGGAATTATTAAGGATATTAGCTTGCCCTTAAATCTTTCTGAAATTTTAGAAAGAGTATGAATGTCTGCATAAACTATATCTTCGCTCTCCTTGCCAACATCTGCAAGAACAAGTATCTTTTGTATTATGTTTATCTTCCTCTCTTCTTGTGCTTTGTTTAGCAGATCTATTGCTTCGCCAAGGCTCATGGCCCTATCTTCTTTGTAATTATAGTCAAGAAGGACTAGCGTATGCTGATTGTTTTGGAGATTTTTGTTTATTACATCTATAAAAGAAACAGGCTTGTACTTCTCGCTCCAAAAAGGTATTGTTGTAGTTGGACCAAACCTATATATGTCTAAGCCACTCTCACCAATCGCAGCTGTAAATATAGAAGGAGCGTGGATTACCCTAACAACTATGCCCATTTTCTGCGCAAGGTCAATTATAGTATTGTGGGTAGTGGCTATGAGTGGATCGCCCATGACAAAAATTACCACCGCTTTGTTCTTTGCATACTCCAATGTAGCCTTTACATTTTCTTCTAAATCAGACCTGCTGAGCTTTGCTATACCTTTGCCTAAAATCTTTTCAAGGTAATTAATGTAGTTGCTGCTTACTCTATTTGTATAAGGATCAAGAAAGAGCTTATCTGCCTTCTTTGCTATCTCAATAGCACGCAATGAAATGTCGCCTTCTGATAAACCTAAGCCTATTAAAAAAAGCAAACCCACACCTTTAATCTCTTATTCCTTCTGGTGTTATTTTTATTACACATTCGCCTTCTGGCATATTTGGTGAATCAACTAGCCTTATGATTCTTTTATCCTCTTTGCCTTTTCTTATATAAAGCCTTGTTGTAGCGGCGTGAGCTATTATGTTGCCGCCTACTGGCGTTGTCGGGTCACCAAAGAGTATTGCAGGGTTGTCCATAACCTGGTTGGTTACATATACCGCAAGATTGTATTTATCCGCTATGCTCTGAAGCCTATGCAGGTGCTGGTTTAGCTTCTGCTGCCTTTCCCCCAATGCACCTCTTCCGACAAACTCAGATCTGAAAAGTGCCATAAGCGAGTCAACCACAATAAGCTTAATGTTCTTCTCTGTAATTAACTTATCTGCTCGCTCTATTGTAAGTATCTGCTGTTCTGTAGAAAAAGTTCTAACAGAAAAGATGTTCTGAAGTGCTTTCTCTGGATCAAGACCAACCGCCTTAGCCATTGTTGCTATCCTCTCTGGTCTGAAAGTACCTTCTGTATCAACAAATAGAACATTACCTTCAAGCCCACCTTTTTCAATAGGAAGTTGCACATTGACAGAGAGCTGAAAGCCTATCTGTGTCTTTCCAGAAGCAAATCTGCCATATACCTCTGTAATGCCGTTTGTCTCTACACCACCGCCAAGAAGCTCGTCGAAGCTCTTAGAGCCTGTTGTAATTCTTCCGAGAGCCTTTCTCTTTTCGAAAACCTGTTCGCCTGTTTCATACTCTATAGTTGTTGCCTGCTTTGCCGCATCTATCGCCTTCTTTGCTGCATCAACACTTATACCTGTCAAGTCTGAAAGATCATGAGGCGAAGAGGTTGCAACCTTCTCTATAGTATCTATGCCTGCTTCTCTCAGCTTTTCTGCTGTTGCTGAGCCTATACCAGGAAGATCTTCTAAATCCCTTATACTCTTTTCTTTTTCTTTAGCCATACCCCCAACTAAATTAATATTGGAAAATAAGAAATATAAACTCTTTTGAATGGCTCAATAGTAGCCATAACCTTATATCATGGGTTTTTATTTCTTTTTAGTCAAATTCAGATTAAAAGGAAGAGGCCAGCGCGGTTTCGCATGCGCTGGCAAGGCGACCAGTTTTACCCTTCCCACAGTAGAGAACCCGTATTTATTATAGAACAGTGCAGATTTAAAAATGTTTTCATTTAGTGGAATTTTTCAAAAATATGGAAAGTGATACCTTGCTATTACTAACGCTTGACGAAAAAGGAATCGCCTCTGCAATTATTCTCGCTGTGCTCATACTTTATTTTGGTGGTAGCGAAGGATTGTTCTTTCTCTCCCTTCTTATCTTATTTCTTGTTCTCTCTGCCATAGCAACAAACACAGGCAAAAAGAAGAAAAGAGAACAGGGCTTATATGAAAAATCCAGGGGCTGGAAGAACGTTGTTGCAAATGGCTTGGTACCACTCTTTATTGCGGTATTATTTTACTTTGCTCAGAAACCTTTTGAAGAAATCCTTGTATTTGGCTATATTGCTAGCATAGCCGCGATAACCGCAGACAAATTTGCAAGCGAGATAGGGGTTCTCGACGGCACACCCATTATGCTGCTCACGCTCAAAAGAATAAAGAAAGGCACTTCTGGTGGCGTAACTGCGCTTGGCTTGGCTGCAAGCTTCGTTGCCGCATTATTAATTGCACTTACCAGCTTTGCTATAAGCCCAAACCTCATTGCATTTCTAATAGTTCTTTTCTCAGGCTATATGGGCAATATTGTCGATTCTGTTCTTGGCTATTATGAAGAAAGGGGTTTTGGAAACAAATTTACAACTAACTTAGCATGTGCTCTCTCAGGTTTTGTTATTTCTTTTATCCTTCTTGCGCTAGCCGGGATTTGAACCCGGATTGCGAGCTTATTCCAAGCTTGGGAAGCTCGTATCGTAACCAGGTTGGATCACTAGCGCATTATATAAAATAAATAGGAAAAGGATTTTTATGCGTTAAGCTTACCTTATGTATGTCATGTTATCCTTTGGCGGCTCTGCGCCCTTCATAGCTTCTTCTATTGTCTTCATCAGCTTCTCTGTTTCTTTTTTAACAGATTCTAAATCTGAAAGGTCTATGCTTATTCCAAGTATAGAAGAAAGCTTCTCCAAAACAGCCTTTGCAGCATTTGCATCTACTTCTACTAAACCCGTCTCTCCCATCAAGCATGCCGCATCTATTTTATGCTTCTTTGCAAACTCTATTATAAGACCTGCAGAACCCCATATAGTACCGCTTGCAACACCGAATATAATACCCTTTTCTTTCAAACTATTTATCTGTTCGTCTGTTGTTGCAACACCGAAAACCCTCGGATTCTGAACATAATGATCAGCTATGTTGTACCCGCCAACGGTTATGATCCTTTTGCCACCTAGCGACTTGAAGAACTTTACTATTTTTTCATTAACCTCGTATTGGCCTTCGGGGGTAACAGCTTGAGTGTCGCCAAGAAGTATTACTATATCGCTTTCTTTTTTCTTTGTATTCTTCCAATAGTAAAATCTATTGTTTACCATTCTACTTTTCCCGTTAGGAAGCATTATCACTTGATGCGGAAACGAAGAAGAGTATAAAGTAGCAAACTTCTTTGCCTTTAGCTTGTTCTTAAGGTGTTCAGCAACTAAGCTCCCAACACTACCGATACCAGGCAGCCCCACCACCAAAATAGGGTTGTTTAACTTTACTTTTTTGTAGTATATTTTTGAGCCTTTCATTGAGATTCGCTCTCCATTTTTTTAAGTTCAACAAAACCTTGGGTTATCTCCTTTCTTAAAATCTCCTCCGCTTTCTTTATCTTCGACTCTGCTGAATGGTAATCTATATCTTCTGCAGATAGTTTATAATGCGGTGCACCAAGATATAAAACCTCTACCCCTAGCACCTTTACTTTGCTCAATGCAGCTTTGATAATATCTATACCTCTCTCTGTATCGTAATCTTCTATCTCCGCAATGTAATTGACTCTATACCTCCTTGGCCTAATGTTCTTTCTTACTATCTCAATAAACTTGTTTTTGAACTCGGGATCTATTGTTCCTATATCCTCTCCGCTTATTATCGCTTCTATAACGTCAGAATAATTCTGGAACTTCTGCGCAAGCGCAGCCTTTATCTCTTCTTTTTTATTTTCCCTTTTTGACTCGCCAAGAGCCTGTTCAAAAAGTTTTTCAGACCTTTTCTCAAGATTGTATTGACTTATCTTATCCTTTTCTTCTTTTTTGCTCACTTTTTTGAGTGATAAATCAATTGCTTTTTTCTCAGGATCAACAAATACAACTTTTGCAACACGTTGCTGTCCTTCTTTTATGAATTCGTGTATATTTTTAATCCAACCGGGTGCAACCTCTTTTATAGGAAGGTATGCATCTAAATTATATTCTACTAAATCACAGTATGCTCCGAAAGGCATTATCTTCTTTATTCTAACGATAACTAGCTCGCCATTTTCAGGAAGCTTCTTTGGATATATCATTTGATCAACGCTTTATTTCAAGCTTCTTTTTTGTTCTGCCTCCACCAAGCACACGTTCTACAGACTTATTGCATACAGTACATGTAAGTATGACCTTCTGCTTTTTACCCAGTTTTTTGGTGTGAGGCTTTGGCTCTACACTACCTACATGTCCTCTTATTGCTCTTTCGTGCCTTCTCCTACCTACATTAAGCCATCTCTCTGGTTTTTTTGAATAAAGCTTTACCGTGTGCATTGTGTGCTTTCTACAATATGGGCAGTAAGCCATTATTTCTTTTGGAATTTTCATAATCTCACTTCTTGCTTGCTAAACCAATTCTCCTATCTTGTTTTGAAGTATATATTCAATTTCTTTGTTGTCGTCTATTTCTATTATTTGATCTTTTGAGAAAGGACCTATCTTATTACCCTCTGGTGTTATTATTTCTGGTATGTCTAAGTTTATCTTTATTCTTTTTGCCTGCACAACTTTTGCTTCTTCATTCATTATTGCTTTTATTTTCTTAAACAAATCTTCCTCAGACTTTGGTATAGGCTGAGGTAATTGTTTATTATAAGCAAGATATATTAAAACCTTTTGTGTGCGCTTTTCCTTAAGCTGCTTTACTAGCTTTGTAAAGTTTTCCAGATACTGCTTGCTTTCCATGCTTGGATTATTCTTTAGATTTTCTATTTCCTTATCTATCTGCTCGTAGAAATCTACAGGTAATGGTAACAATTCGCCTGTCTTCCTTTCGGCTTGAAGCTTGCTGAAAATTACTTCTGGTGTTATTTCCTCCATTTTTCTCATTAATTTTATTTATAAAAAAATATAAAAAGAAGTCAATAGACCCCATACTTCCACTAATCTCTTTAGTTTTACTTTATTATAAATTACCTTATTAATATAACTTAGTTATCAATAACAACAGTTGAGTTTGAAAATAGCGGAAGTAAGGTCTCTTAATTAGCGAGGGATGGATTTGAACCATCGTTCTCCGGGTTATGAGCCCGGCGGGCACTCCAGACTACCCTACCTCGCTATAAAATCAATGAGCAACAGTATTTCCTTTTTCTATAAGTCGTTGAGCATCTTCTTTGCTTATTCTTACCAGATTTCCACCACAGTCGCACTTAAACTTCATCTCAACCGCAGTGTCAAAAGGGAAGAGAACCCTGCTCTTTTCAAAGCACGTATCGCAAATGAAGAAATCATTGCAATCATCAGGCAACTTGTATTTGGCCGATTTGCTACTTTCTGAAATAGTTCTTTTTACCTTTTCTATATTGTTTGCGTTGATATACCATTTGAAGGTCAGCCAACCGTTCTTATCCTTCAAAGTATCATACTTTGTTATGCCATAGGTATTAAGGGTATTAAGGATCCTTCTCACTTCATTTATCTTTATGTCTAGCTTGCTTGCAAGCTCTTCGTCGCTTAAAGGTTCGTTAAGGGTAGATAGTATGTCTATCGCTTTTCTTCCAACATTCTTTATTATATAATCAGAGAAATCCTTATTATTTATCATCTCATCAATAAACTTTACAGTCTCTACAGTGTTTTTTGCAACCTGCTCCTTTAATCTGTTTACTTTTTGTAGCTTTTTTGTGTTTTTTATGCTTTTGTTTGCTTTTTTAATCTGCATATGTCTAGCTTTTGAAGCTAGTTTGGCCTTCGCCACCTTCTTCTTAGCTACTTTTGTAGGCCTGGTAAGCTTAGCGGTTTTACCTATCTTGCCCTTATTTTTTGCTTGGATTTTCACTTTTGGAACTTGCTTATAATAACCAGCCATAAGCATCACCATCAATAAATTTATGCACAATTTAATATAAATATATTCCTATTTACAGAGTAAAATAAAGAAAAATAAACAGAAAAAACATTTCTTAATTCTTTTTTTGTTCAAAACGGGCCCGAGGGGATTTGAACCCCTGACTTACTGGTTAAGAGCCAGTCACTCTGACCAAGCTGAGTTACGGGCCCAAGTGTTATTTTTATTGCTTAAGCTTATATTAATTACTTCTTACTTTTATATCTAACTTTTTAATCGATTTAAGTATCTTTTCCTTATTTCTTCTGTCAGACGCAATTATTAACTCCTTCCTCTCCTTCTCTAAGCTCTTTATAATAGGGGAGAGATCTTCAATATTCCCCAGCTTCTTTTTATCTCTATTCAAAATTGGTATCTTTTCTGTTAAAAACCTTATCTTATCTTTAGACACAATAAATTCATCTTCCCTTAAGCCTGAATATTTGATTATTGCACTTTCAATCTCATTTATCTCTGGTGCAGCCTCTATGCTTCCAACAAATACCCTTTTGAATAGCTTTCTTTCGAGCAATCTGGCAATAAGTTTGTTTGATACTTTTGAATTTGCGAGCTTTGTTATAAGTTCAAAATCCCTCATAGAAGGATACTCTTTAATATCAAGCTCCTCATTTTCAATTGCAAGCCTTACCGCTTTTTCAAGCATACTGTTTGCTATAACAACAGCATGGTGGTGATAAACGGTGGTTGACATAAAATACCTTGCTAGAAGGAGTGATTCTGCAGGATGCAGGCCTTGCTCATATACCGCTAGGCGATCTTTATAAAGTACCATTTTGCTCTTTATCTGTTGATAATCTATAATACCATAGGTTGTGCCAGTATAATATGCATCTCTTAAAAGATAATCAAGCCTGTCCGAGCCAAGCGAAGCGGTTACTATCTCACCATTTAGTTTTCCTGAGAGCTTTTTAATTATATTTTCTACGTCTAAGCCGTTGTCCTCTAGTACTTCTCTTATCTCTCCTTTAGTTATTAGCCTTTTGCCAATCTCTTCGTGATTTGTATGTAAATATTTTTTAAGTATAGGATCAGAGGTGTGTGAAAAAGGGCCATGACCTATATCATGAAGTAAGCCAGCAACCGCAAGCATCTCAACTTCTTCCTCTTCAAGACCCATTTCTTTAGCTATCTCTTTAGTAATGTGCATTGTGCCGAGAGAGTGTTCAAATCTCGAATGCGTAGCCCCAGGATAGACAAGATAAGCCAGACCTGTTTGCCTCACGTATCTGAGTCTTTGCATCTCTGGCGTATCAAGGAGCATCGACTCTGCAGGAGTGAGTTCTATATTGCCAAATATTGCATCTTTTATGAACACCTACTCACAACTTTTTATGAAGTTTTTAATCATAATATCGAACTTCTTTCCTATTGGCGAAAGCTCATAACTCACATGCACAATGGGCTTGTTCACCTTTATTATCCTGTTCAAATCAGTTGGCGTGGCAGATACTACAACATCACATTTTGCGTTGTTAATGACTTGCTTCAATTCATCTATTTGCTTTTTGCTATAGCCAAGTGCAGGCAGTATCTTCTTAATATTGTATTTTTTGTAGGCCTCTTTTATTGTACCTACTGCATATTTTTCTGCATCTATAATCTCCTTTGCCCCATAATTCTTAGCAGCGACTGTCGCAGCTCCAAATTTCATATTACCATGTGTTACAGTGGGTCCGTCTTCTATAACGAGGACCCTTTTACCTCTAATCTTCTCTTCATCTGCACTTATGACAGAGTTAGCAAAAATAATCTTTGCCCTGCTATTTATCTCTCTAAGATTCTTCACCAATCTTTCTATTTCAAGCTTTGTTGCAGAGTTTATTTTGTTTATGAGTAGTATGTCAGCCATTCTGGCAACAGTCTCACCAGGATAGTAATTTAATTCGTTCCCAGCACGAAGAGGATCCGCTACAGTTATCATCAAGTCAGGTTTTATAAACGGCGCATCATTATTTCCACCATCCCATATAATAATATCTGCCTCTTTTTCTGCGCTTCTTAGTATTTTTTCATAATCTACGCCAGAATAAACAATTGTGCCTTCCTTTATGTGTGGTTCATAGTCTTCCCTTTCTTCTATTGTGCATTTTTGCAAATCAAGGTCTTTTAAATTTTCAAATCTCTGCACAGCCTGCTTGGCAAGATCACCATATGGCATAGGGTGCCTTATCACCACTGGTTTCTTCCCGTATTGTTTAATTAGCCTAGCAATATAGCGTGATGTTTGGCTCTTCCCAGAGCCTGTTCTAACAGCACATACCGCTATTACGGGCTTTTTTGACTTGAGCATTGTTCTCTCCGGTGCAATCAACCAAAAGTCAGCACCATGTGCATTAGCTATGCTTGCTTTATGCATAACCTCTTGATATGGTAAATCACTGTATGCCTGCACACAAATATCTGCTTTATACTTATCAATAAGTGTGCCGAGCAGCGATTCATCATAAATTTTTATACCTTCTTTATACTGCTCTCCGGCAAGCTCGCGGGGATATTTTCTATTAGATATAAATGGTATTTGATTTGCTGTGAATGCAACAACCTCATATGCTCTATTCCCTCTAAAAAGAACATTGAAGTCATGAAAGTCTCTTCCTGCGGCGCCAAGTATAATTACTTTCTTTCTGTTTGCCTTATCCATTCCACCACAAATAATACTTGAAATTAAAAATATAATTAGCTTAAACCAAACTTTGCGCGCGCTTCTTCTTTTACCTTTGATATCTCCATAAAGTCATTCATTATTGATTGATTGTAAAGTGCTTCTACTTCTATGATCCCACTAAACAACTGATGCACAGCATCCTTGTAGGTTCTGTGTTCACGAGTATCTATAACTATTGTAACATTCCTGAATGCCAAGTTATTTTTGATATCATTTAATTGAAGGGCGATGTGCTTTCTTTTTGGATTATTATATATCTTTTTCACGATTTTGAGCCATTCAGAACTTATCTCCTCCTTGCTAAGCCCAAACCAGTAATGAAGCACCATCCAGTATACTTTGAAGAATCTTACGCTATCAGTTACTACAAATATCTTGTTGTTTGGTGAAAGGTCAATGTAATCTTTCGCAAATAGGATATTTTCTCCAGTCGTACGTGACCTATCTTCGATCTTTACCTGCACATTATCCCCTAGAAGAGGTTTTAGGTACTCTGCCATTGTTCCTGCCTCTGATTTTTCAGGGAACTTGAGGTTTGTATGACCACCGCAAAGTACGACAACGTCTATCTTTTTCTTCTTGGTAAAGGCTAGAAACCTATCAAGGTATCCTCTGTATTTCTTCATTGAAGGGTCAAAAAGGCCGAAACCAAATAATGTCGCATAATTTGTCACGAAATCACCACCTAATACTGATTGTAAAAGCAATCATTTACTATTACAAACTTACAAACAAAATATATATAATTAGATACTTTATCAGATTAATATCCACTTTTGTTGAATAGGGTAACCGAATCAAATAATAACCAATATGGACTATTGCTACAAAGAAAGCCAAATTAGGTATATATAAGGCATAGCTATATGCAATATGCATAATCTTTTTATACAGCCTTTTTTCGTCGATAAAGTATCCTCAAAAGGTTTAAAAGGTTTGAATTCTAAATAAATCTAACGGCCAGTGTAGCCAATTAGCTGATCTTTATGGCGAATGCTGAAGAGGAATATAATGCATCAAAGATAGTGGTATTAGAAGGCGTGCAAGGAGTTCGAAAAAGGCCAGCAATGTATATAGGTTCTACAGGTTCAAGCGGGGTTTTACATTTGCTTTTTGAGCTTATAGACAACGCGGTTGATGAAGCAATGGCTGGCTACTGTAAGAACATTACAGTGCACCTTATGCAAGATGAAACGGGCGATATAGCTGAAGTGATAGACGATGGTAGGGGCATACCTATTGATATTATTCCAAAGTATAACAAAAGTGCACTAGAGGTGGTAATGACATCGCTCCACTCTGGCGCAAAGTTTTCAAACGAGGTTTACAAAACAGCAGGCGGATTACATGGCGTTGGACTTACTGTAGTAAATGCACTCTCTGAATTTGTAGAAGTTAGAATAAGAAGGAGCGGCAAAGAGTATATGCAAACTTTTAGCAGGGGCGTTCCCACCTCAGAGCTTAAAGAGATAGGTCCTGCGACAAATACGGGCACAGCGATAAAATTTAAGCCAGATAAGGAGATTTTCCCGTCGCCAACCTTCGATTCTACAGCACTTAAAGAAAGACTTAAATACACGAGTTTTCTTAATCCTGGGCTAAGAATCTTCTTCATAGATGATAGATTTGGCACGCACGAAGAAGAAACCTATTATTCAGAGAATGGATTGTTAGACTTCTTGAAAGAACTAAACAAAGGAATAACTACAATAACAAGTCCAATATATTTCAAAAAAACCGTTGAGCAGAATATAATGGAGTTTGCAATGCAATACAACAACAGCTATGATGAAAAACTAGAATCTTTTGTAAATAGCGTAAAAACAGAAGAAGGAGGAACTCACGTAATAGGCTTTAGGGCAGCGTTGACAAGGGCGATAACAAATTATATAGAAAAGAACAAAATGCTGAACGGAAAAAAAGAGATTAAGATAAACGGTGACGATGTAAGGGAAGGTCTTACTGCGATAGTAAGCATAAGAATACCAAACCCTGAATTTGAGGGCCAGACAAAAGAAAAGCTCGGCAATACTAAGATAAAAAGTATCGTAGAGACAGCATTCTATTCGCTTTTTTCTCAATACCTTGAAGAGCACCCTATCGATGCGCGGGCAATAGCAGAGAAGGCAATAAATGCGGCTGTAGCTAGGGAGAGTGCAAGAAAAGCTAGGGAGCTTGTTAGAAAGAAGAGTATATTTGATGGCTCTGTACTCCCGGGCAAGCTTGCCGATTGTATAAGTGCAGATCCAGAGAAGAGTGAGATCTTCATAGTTGAGGGTGAAAGTGCAGGTGGTTCAAGCAAACAAGGCAGAGACAAGATGACACAGGCGGTATTACCTTTAAGAGGAAAGATTCTTAATGTTGAAAAAGCGACAGATGAAAAAATATTTGAAAATGCAGAACTTCATGCAATGGTTGCCGCTTTTGGCACCGGAATAAAAGACACATTCAATGTTGAAAATATAAGGTATAAAAAGATAATAATAATGACTGATGCGGATGTAGATGGCAGTCATATAAGAACGTTGCTTCTGACCTTCTTTTACAGATATCTAAGAAAGATTATAGAATTGGGTTATGTCTATATAGCACAGCCTCCTCTTTATAAGGTATCAAAAGGAAAGGAGGTTTATTATTGCTATTCGGATGCTGAACTTAATGAAAAGCTAAAAGAATTGGGAAGTGATGCAAATGTGCAAAGATACAAAGGTCTCGGAGAGATGAATCCGGAGCAGCTCTGGGAGACAACAATGAATCCTGAGAAGAGAATGCTTAAAAAGGTATATATAGCAGACGCAGAGAGGGCAGATAAGCTCTTTTCAATATTGATGGGGATGGACGTAAGTGAGAGAAGAAAATTCTTAGAAGAGCATGCGAGTGAGGTTGCATTCCTAGATGTGTAAGGTGTATAGATGGAGAAGATAATTCCAACTCAGCTTGAAGATGAATTGCAGTCAAGCTACATAGACTATGCAATGAGTGTAATAATAGGAAGGGCTATTCCTGACGCTAGAGATGGTCTTAAACCTGCACAGAGAAGGATACTTTATGCGATGTATAATATTAACAACCTCCATAACCAGCCAACAAAAAAGAGTGCAAGGGTTGTTGGAGAGGTTATAGGTAAGTATCACCCACATGGTGATATCGCTGTTTATGATGCTTTGGTGAGGCTTGCCCAGGACTTTGCCATGAATCATGTTCTTGTTGAAGGTCAGGGAAACTTTGGCTCTATCGATGGAGATCCACCTGCAGCAATGCGTTATACTGAAGTAAGGCTCACAAGCTTTGCTGAAGAGATGCTCGCTGATCTTGATAAAGATACTGTTGAGTTTGTACCTAACTTCGATAACACTGAAAAAGAGCCAGTAACATTACCATCTAAGATTCCAAATCTGCTTGTAAATGGTGCATCTGGAATCGCTGTTGGAGTTGCAACAAGTATACCGCCGCACAACCTGATAGAGGTGTGTGACGCTATAATATACACAATAGAGCACGAAGATGTGACAGTAGACGATCTGCTTAAAATAATAAAAGGGCCTGACTTCCCTACAGGCGGCATAGCGCTCATGTCAAACAATGCTTATAATGGCTACAGATACGGCAGGGGGCAGGTGACAGTAAGGGCAAAGGCAGCAATCGATGAAAAAAAGAATGAAATAGTAATAAGTGAGATTCCATACAATGTAAATAAATCAGAGCTTATCAAAAACATAGTCGAGCTTGTAAAAGAGAAGAAAATAACTGGCATATCTAACTTAAGAGATGAAAGCGGAAAAGAGGGCGTGCATATTGTTATAGAGCTAAAAAACGGCGAGAGCGGCGATAGTGTGCTCAATGCACTCTACAAGCACACACAGCTTGAAGTGACTTTTCCTATAATAAACCTTGCAGTTATCGGCAAGAGTCTTAAGAATTTCAATATTCTGCAGCTTGTCCAGACATTTATCAATTACAGAAGAGAGATAATAAAGAGAAGAACAACATTTGAGCTAAATAAAGCAAGTGAAAGGGTGCACATACTTGATGGCCTTATAATAGCAATATCAAACATCAACGAGGTTGTCAAATTAATAAGGGAAAGTGCCTCAGTAAGCGATGCAAGGGCAAAGCTCATAGCATCTTTTTCGCTCAGCGAGAAGCAGGCTAATGCAATACTTGAAATGAAGCTTAGCAGGCTTACACATTTAGAATATGATTCAATAAGCAGTGAGCGCTCGAGCCTTTTGGAAAAGATAAAGTACTACAACGAAGTTTTATCAAATCCAAAAGAAGTAGATAAAATAATAATCAACGAAACAGCAGAGATAAAACAGAAATATGGAAGGAGCAGGAGAACAAAGATAGTTGAAGTAGAAGAAGAGGAGATAGAGCTGAAGGAAGAAGATTTGATAAGCAACGAAAGAACAACTGTAATATACACGAATACTGGTTATATAAAGAGAATGAGTCTCGATTACTACAAAGAACAAGCCAGAGGCGGCAAAGGAATTATCGCCATAAACCTTAAGGAAGGCGACTATGTCAAGCAAATAATGACATGCAATACAAAGGATTATCTGCTCTGTATATCTGACAAAGGACGCGCATACTGGCTTAAGGCTTACAGAATACCAGAAGGAAATCGCTATTCTGAAGGAAAGAGCATAGTAAATCTGCTTAATCTGAAAGAAGAGAAGATAATAGTCTTATTCCCATTGCGTGACCTTGAAAATTCAAACATAGTGCTACTAACAAAGAAAGGCTTAGTAAAGAAGATGAGCGCAAGGCTCTTTTCAAGACCTAGGTCAACAGGCATAGCAGCAATTACACTTAGAGAGAATGATTCCATTGTTGATGCCATATCGTACATTAATGAGAAATACTTGTTTATAATGAGTAAATTGGGCAAAGCTATAAAGTTTGAAGAAAAAGAGCTAAGACAGGTGGGTAGGGGTGCAATGGGAGTAAGAGGCATAAAACTTGCAAGTGGCGACGAAGCCAAGAACGTAATAGCAGCTGGTGATATTGGTTATATACTGACAGTTACAGAAAATGGATACGGCAAGCTTACTGAAGTAAGCAAATACAGGGTGCAAAGGAGAGGTGGTATGGGCGTTCTAAACATCAAGGTTACCGAAAAAACAGGCAATGTTGCAAAATCTATATTCTTAAGCGGCGAAGCAAATGTGGTTTTGATAAATTCAAAAGGAATAGCAATCTCGTTTGATGCAGCAAGTATAAGGATAACAGGAAGAAATGCAAGCGGAGTAAGGCTTATGAAGCTTGATGAAGGTGCAAAAGTTATAGACGCACAGATCTTTACATAACGTTTTCATTCCCTCCAGAACTTCCTGTATTTTATATAATTTTTTTGTGCTTCTATTAAATCTATGAGAAAGTACTTGTAATCACTTCTTACCATTTTAAGTATTTTTGCAGCTGTTTTTACACCTATACCATATGTTGAAAGTGCGACAAGCGCCCTTTTACCATATTCATTTATTAAATCTGCGCAAGTAAGGCTCTCAGAATAGTACTGCCTTTCTTTTTCAGACAATTTTTCGCTTTTTTTCGCCTTTTCTATACTCTCCATATACTCCTCTTTATATACAGATACCATATTGCTCCCACATGCTGGGCACTTTATCTTCTCACCTTCTTTTAGCTCGCTTAAGATTTTGGAAAACCTAAATCCGCAAAAGGTGCATAGTAGCTCAACCTTCTTCCCCTCCATGCCCTCTATAAACTGTTTAAGTTCGCTGCTTCCAGGAGTGACTGGCAGAAGAAGCTCTTTGTAATAATATGCTGACCTCAGCACTTCATTTGCAAAAGGGCTCAGTTCACCGAAATCGTAAAATTCAAAACGCAGGCTTCCTGTTCTAAGCGAGCTAAGAAATTCGTTTACATGTTCAACGTCATAATAATTCTTGTATAGGTCCCTTAAAACTTCCTTATAAATTTCACTTCCTTTGTAAAGTTGGATAAGTTTATCAGCAATATTTCTTGTAATGGTTGCATTTTTTTCAATTATGCCGAAAAGCTTTGCAGTTTGTATGAACTTATATCTGAAAAGCTCTGACTGTGCAATAATTGCACTGTTATTTATTAGGTTTTCTATATTGAATTCTTTTAGAATACTCAAATCTCTTTTGATATTCGGCCTTTTCTTTGCAAGGCTAGTGTCTAATATAATTGCATAAGGCGTCGACTTTATTGTAATAGTACCTGCATCAGCAGTAAAAATGCTACCTATTATCTTGCCTAAAAAGTCATTAGCAAGCTTTCCTAGTGGCGAATAAATTATTACATAATCTTCTCTTATCTCTACAGGTATTGTACCACTCTTGAACCTGTAATACTTGTTTTGCTTTTCAAAGAATAAGCTTATCTCTTTACTTAGTTCATTGCTTATATTTTTCTCTATAAAGCTTATCTCTTCTTTTTCTAAAAGATTTCCTACAGCATTAGCAACCTCAAACGAAACAGGAATATCTTCACCTTCCCAATCGGGAATAGCAGCTTCTATGCTTGTTGAAGGCTCAACATAGATTACACCTTTATCTATACTAACAACATGCCATGGTAAGCCTTTTGCTATAAAGTCTGAGCCTTCATCTATATAATTTGCAACGAACCTTTCATCAAGCGATGAAATTATCTTATTAGTAGTAATATTTTTCACAATAAATCTTGAAACGTCCGGTATCACACTTATATTATTTATAAAATATTTTAGAGTTCTCGAGCCTCTTAGTATGAAGCCATTAGCACGCTTTATAATATGCTGTTCTTCAAGTGTTTTGAGTATTCCTTCAAGAGTTTCTTTTTTAAGATCAATAAAAGGTCCTGCCCTTGAGAAAATCTTTATCACCTTGCTTTCACTTATACCATTATATTCAAGGGCGATTGAAGCAATCTGATTGGCCGCAACATCAGCAGGGTTTCTTTCCATACTATTCTTTTCAAGCCTCCTTTCAATGGAGAGCCTTGCAATAGTTCCTGATTCTAATGCATCGATAACACTTCCCACTATTACGGTGCCTTTAGCTTCACCCTTAATGCCATGTCCACTTCTTCCAACCCTCTGAATAAGTCTTGTTACCTGTTTCGGGGAGCCGTATTGCATCACAAGATCAACATCCCCTATATCTATGCCGAGTTCCAAAGAACTAGTTGCAATAATGCTTTTTATTTCACCTTTCTTAAAAGCATCCTCCACCTTTATTCTTTCTTCTTTGTCGAGTGAACTATGGTGAATTGCAACAGGTCCGAATTTATATATATTTGATAAGTGTATTATTTTGCTTCCAAGCGACTCTGCAACCTGCCGCGTATTCACAAAAAGTATACTCTTCCTATTTTCTTTTATAAGCGAAATAATCCTTTCTACCCTTGCGATTGATTCTTTATCAAGCGAAAACTTTTCTCTCAGCTCCTTGTAATTATATATCGGCTCATTTGGCATCTCTACCTTTAATGAAAAGTTCTTCTCACCGGCGTCTTTTATTATTTTATACTCTCTTTTGCCAAATAAGAAGATCGCAGCTTCATCAAGATTACCTACAGTTGCACTTACTCCTATTCTCTGAAATTCACCAGCAATTTCGACAAGCCTCTCCAATGCAATAGAGAGCTGAGCGCCTCTCTTTGTGTGGTATAACTCATGTAGTTCATCCACGATAACTGTTTTAACATTCCTTAGGGCATTTCTAAATGACTTTGTGATTAGTATAATTTGCAGTGTTTCTGGAGTTGTTATTAGAAGCTGGGGCGGCTTTCTTATCTGTGCACTTCTTTCTTTGCTAGGCGTGTCCCCATGTCTCACAGCTATGCTTATCCCAAACTTATTGCAAATATCCTCAAGCCTTCTTAGCAAATCTCTGTTGAGTGATCGAAGCGGTGTAACATAAATAGCTCTTATTCCAACAGAAGGCTCCTTTCTAATCTTTTCAATTATAGGGAGTATAGCGGCTTCTGTTTTGCCTGTTCCTGTTGGGGCGGTTATTATGCAGTTTTCCCCGCGTTCAACCTCACCTATTGCACGCTTCTGTATCTCGCTAAATTCTTTGAATTTTGATAAGAAATACTCATAAACCTCTTTTTTATCTTCAGGCAAAAGACCACTAACCAAAGAAGTTAATAATAGCACTACCAAGAGAGTTCCTTCTTTCATTGTTTACAGAATAGCTAACGTTAAGAGCTACTCTTAAGCCTAGCGGAATACCAGTTATTATAGTGCCGTTCTGATAGCACGTTGCTGTGAGGCTTGCATTTGCACCAGGCGCAATGCTAACGTTTGCAGGTGTTTGTTTGCCTTTTCCAATAAAGCAGTTTATACTGTTTATTGTAACACTTTTGTTAATGATGTTCTTCAGGGTAAAGTATATCTGGCCATTCGCAAACTTTACGTTGCTGCAGCTAAAGTTTTCAACATTGCAATAGTTTGTAAAACCAGAAGAGAAAATAAACGAGCTTCCATTTGCACCAAGCTCTTTAAGCAGATTTATATTTACAGGCACAGCAGAGATTATTGTGCTTTGGTTAACAAGCGAGAAAAGGGTAAAGTTATATGGTACTATAAATGTGCTTGTTCTCACAAGACCAAACTTACCTATCTTATGCGACGCTTGAAATATGTATGTACTGCAATAGCTCTGGTTGGTGACGTTTGTTATTATACCATAGCAGACAAGGCTTACCGGATTTTGATTGATGCTTGGCACAATAACAGCATTCGAGTATGCTAAAATCCTTGCAGCGGATGGTGAATTTGTTGGGAAATAATATGCCTTATAATCAGCAAGTAATGCTGTATTGTTTGGCATGAAGCTTTCCATTTTGGTAAATGCAGGATTGCTTGGCAATGGATTTGTATAATTTTTATCAATAAGGTCTAAGCATAGGCCATTCTTATATACAATATTCTTTATCCAGCCGTTAGAGTACCAGCTGCATAGTGTTATATTTTTTCCAAGTTCTGCAAACGTAACATTATTACCCTTAACCTCTTTTTGTGTATAGCTTGCATTTACAGCTTGTAATGCGCTAAGTATCGCATTTTGGTTTATGCTTCCTCTAAGCCATATTGAGTAAATAGAGCTGCCGTTTGAATAGTTTGCGTAAGCAACGCCTATCTCACTTATATAATTATGTGCAATCCCAATTAGTGAAGTAAAGAGTGTATATGGCAGGTTAAGGTCTGCAAAACTTAGTTCACTAATTGAATAATTATAATTTAGAAATGTAGCAACAAGCGCTCCTATAGAAGTAAGATTTGCCTCCTCCAAATATATAAGACCATTTGAACTTATTGGTGCATAAGCTTCTAATGCCTGTGGTGCCCTTACATTTATAACTGTAGTAGCAACCGCTTTTGACCTATCAATTATCGGGTAAAGCTTTGCAGGATCTGCTATTGCAGTTACATTATATGTACCATTTGTGTTGGGAGTGAAGTTAAAGTAAAAAACAGCTTCCTTCCCGCTTGGTACCGTAAGGCTATACTCTCTGCTTGCATTTCCATTTACTAAAACCTCAAATCCCATTCCCTTTATGTTGCTGCTTCCTATATTGTCAACAGTAATTTGTATTGTTGCCTTTTGGAACGGAAAGATTGTGCTGTTGCTGCTTGAAAGCTTTACATCTAAATTTACAGGTGGCTGGTAAGTAAATCTAATATAAAGTGCCACTAAAACCACGGCGACAAAGAACACTAATATAAGATAATCTATTTTATTCATTTTTCTCAACCTACTGGCTTATTGGCTTGTTTTTTAGCTCATTCACCGCTTCTTTTACCTTGTTTATTACATTATTAAATTCTTCCTTAAAAAGATTGTTTGCCCACGCTTCAACATCATACTTATCTCCTACCCCTGGCATTTTGAAGTAAAACTTTCCTTGGCTGTTTTCAATAATACCTAATTTTTTGAACCTGAGCAGGTGGTATCTAAGAGTCTTCTCGTTTATATTCTGCCAATTATTATTTATATATTCCGTTAGCTCAGTGATATTTGGGTCAAGCTTTTTTATAAACTGGAAGTAAAGGAGTGCATCAAGCACAGCAATAGCACTGAGCCTTGACTCGCCCGGATTGATGATGCCAAGAGATAAAGCAAGCCATCTTGCTATTGAACGCCTTGTCTCAAGCACCTCTTTGGTAAGCCTCATATCCCTTAGCGTTATCTCGTTTTCTATAAGCTCAGCTTCGTTAAGCATAACCGACACCAAAAATATATGTATATACAAATTTAAATTAGTTGAGCCTACTCTTATATAATGGAAACGTATGTTGGCACCTCAGGCTGGATGTATAGTTGGAACAAAGAAGGCAGCCTTGAATGGTACGTAAACAACTCCGGCTTAAATGCTGTAGAGCTTAATGCAAGCTTCTACAGGTTCCCATATCCAAACCAAGTAAAGCACTGGGCAAGCATTGGGAGCAGCATATCTTGGGCTGTTAAGGTAAACAGGCTTATAACCCACCAATATAAGCTTAGCGAGAATAGCTACAAACTTTTGGAGAGGTTTCTAAACTTGTTTGAGCCCCTTGACAAGCATATAAGATATTACCTTTTCCAGCTTCCACCTTTTATAACGCCAAATATAATAAAAAACATAGAGCCCCTGCTTAAGAAATTTGATATTGCTGAAAAGTTTGCACTTGAACCAAGAGCAAGTGAGTGGTTCAATAAAGAGGTTTACAAGCAGCTTAAGGAACTTGGCATAACATTTGTAAGCATAGATGCACCATTTGCAAGCGTTATAGAAAAAACCTCAAACACCATATATTTAAGGCTCCATGGAAGGGAAAGCTGGTATAGCTATAATTATTCAGACAAGGAGCTTGAGGAACTATTTTTGCGAATAAAAGAAAAAAATCCCAAAAAGGCATTTGTCTTTTTCAACAACGACCACGATATGCTGAACAATGCAAGGAAATTCATAAAAATAGCGTTGCGTTTGGGCTCTGGCTAAGGTCAATACACATAGTCCAAGTGTTTAAATAAAAGTATTTATATTTAATAAAAATAAATCAAAAACATGCCGACTTTAGATTTAAATGTTGAAAGCAATCCGCAGGAGCTCATAGCATTTAGGAGAAATGAGCTTGACTTTAAACTTAAATTTATCCTTTCTGATGTAGATTCAAGTAGAAACTACTGGGTTGAGGCGCTGGTAGAAGTAGAACCTCCAATCTCTCTTGCACCTGATAGATCATTAAAGCTTGGAAAGATAAATGTCGGTATACTTTCAAACGGCGTGGTAAAAGAGAAAAGGTTCAAGATCTTTTCAAACAATGACATATACCCAGATACTTTCCAAATAAAAATTACCACTTTAATTTATGATTCAGATGGCGCCGTAGCAGAGAGAAATGAGGTAAAGCGCGATGTGGTCTGCGTCAACAAAGGTGAAAAGAATGGTAAAGTACTTTAAAATATATGATTCAAACGAGGTGCTTTATGTTACTATAGACGATAGTGGTGCAGCCATACTAAGAGACAAAGGAGGCAGAAAAGTTTTCCTTTCAAGGTATCAGGCAAAGCTTATGAAATTTGGTATAGATAATATAATAGGCGAAAAGCAAAAAACGCATGATAAAGATGTGCGTATAGAAGAGATAAGTAAGGAGCAGATGGAGAAAGAACTAAGTGGTTAGATGGAAAATCCAAGCGGAAAAGGCGAAAACGGAGAACAAGAGCTAGAGAAGCTCGTAAAAGAGTATCAATTACTAGAAGAGCAAATAAGAGGGTTTACTCTTCAGCTTCAAGACCTGCAGCTACAAAAAAACGAGGCAGAAAATGCAAGGGGCGAGGTTGAGAAAGCCACAGGAAAAGTTTACCTAACAATAGGTGGTATAATAGTAGAGACAGACAAGGAGAAGGCGCTGAGCAATTTGAAGGAAAAGAGCGAGAGCTTAGATCTAAGGATACAAATGATTAATAAGCAGCTTTCATCTCTTAAATCACGAGAAGAAGCGATAAAAAAGAAGCTCTCCGGCATGCAGCAATAACGGTGGTTTCTTTGAAGGTTTTGAGCTTCGAGGACCTTTTAAAATTTTTTGTAGTGAATTCGCAAAAGAGGTTCCTCTTCACCTTTCATTCTATTGGAGATAGAGATGCTGTTGGCTCTGCAGTTGCATTTTCTAATTGCTTTGAGCATGCAAAAGTGGGAACCCCTGATTTTATAACAAACAATGCAAGAAGGATGCTTAAGGAAGTGGGCTATGAAGAACATATAGAGGTGGCATCCTTAGATAATGTAGAGGTGGTTGTTGTCTTCGATGCAAACAATCTGGAATCTCTTGGTGCGCTCGGTGAGCAGCTTAAGAGGTTTAGAGGTGAGGTCCTTTTTATAGACCACCACCTTCCTACAAACGGAGAGCTTGGAAACAACTTCTTGCTATTTTCGGATGAAAGTTTCAATTCTACCTCAAGCATCATCTATGATCTTCTGCTCAAGCTTGGTAAAAAAGTAAATAAGGAGATGGCTGTGCTCTTGCTTAACGGAATTATCTCTGACTCAGCAGACTTTAAGAATGCTACCGCTCACACATTTATACAAATAGGCGAATTGCTTAGAATAGCGGGCATGAACTACGCTGAGATCATGGAATATTTTCATGAGAGCATACCTTTGGAAAACAGGTACGAAACGATAAAGGACCTTTATAACTCATCTGTTGAGGTAGTGGGCAAATATCTATTGGTATATGGCAGAGCAAAGGAGCATGCAAATGTTGCTGCAGATATGGCGATTAAGATAGGCGCCGATGCTTCGCTCTTCTGGATGGTTTCTGAAAAAGAGGCATCAATTTCAGCAAGACTAAGGCCACCGCTTGATAAAAAGCATTCGATACATTTGGGCAGGGTGATGCGGCATGTATCTGCATTTCTTAATGGAAACGGTGGCGGCCATCCGTGTGCGGCAGGTGCATACGGGTCAAATAAGGAAGCAGTTGGTAAAGCGGTCGAGGCTGCGCTTCAAGAAATAAAAAGATCGTTGAATAGCTGACTAATAGGATGATATAATGAAGATAGCAATTGTTTCTGACTTTCATCTTGGCTATGAGCGCTTTTATGAAGATGCATATCTTCAAGCAAAAGAGGCGCTTGAAAAAGCTTCTTCAATGGCAGACATGCTTATAATACCTGGTGATTTGTTTGACAGCAGATCACCGAAACCAGAGGTGCTTGCCCAAGGTTTGAATATTTTTAGAAGCGTAGTGGCAGGCAAGAAGTGGGAAGCAAAAGTAACAAGCTATGATGGACCAAGGGAAATCTATACTAACCTGCCCATCCTCGCTATATCTGGAACTCATGAGCGCCGTTCTGAAGAGGCTGAAGACGCTGTAGACCTCCTTGGCCTCGCAGGACTTCTTGTCAACATAAATGAGGCAAGGGCTATTGTAGAAAAAGATGGAGAAAAGGTTGCGGTATACGGAATTGGCGGCATATCCGAAGAGAGGTTTAGGGATGTGCTAAAGAAAAAAGACCCTAAGCCTATAGATTCGATGTTCAATGTTTTTGTCTTCCATCAGTCTGTATACGATCTTATGCCATTTGACAAAAACTTCATAAGCCTCGATGAGCTTCCAAAAGGTTTTGATCTGTATATAGATGGCCACATACATTCAAAGGTTGAGAAAATGGTTCATTCTAAACCATTCCTCATTCCGGGGAGCACAGTACTTACCCAGCTTAAAGAAGAAGAAACAGAAAGCAAAGGTTTCTTTTTATTTGATACAAAGAACAGTGAGTATAAATTCATAGAGATAAATTCAAGGAAGTTTTATGTGGTAAAGGTAGATGTTACAGGAAAGAACCCTTCACTTGTTTTGAAAGAAGCCGAAGAAAGGATAAGTGGTTTTATCAGAAAAGATGATAAGCCCATAATAAGACTTATACTTACTGGAGAAGCAGGCAAGGGTTTCAAGGAAAGTGATTTCGAGCTTCTTGCATTGGCTAAGAAATTTGAGGGCAAGGCGATAGTTGAAGTAAGCAAGGATATAAAAGATAAAGAAGCAGAAAGCGAGATAGAAGCATTAAGAAATAAAGCGATTGAAAACATTTCAATAAAAGACTTTGGCACTAGCGTGTTTTTAAAAGAGCTAGAAAGCAATGGCTATAAACTAGATGTTAACCCAACAGATCTATTTGAAGTACTTAGCTCTGAAAAGAATAAAGAAAAGGCAATAAGCAAGGCGCTGTCGCTGCTTTTCAAGAGCTCATAGTATCTTGTTTTTATATTTCCAGTATTTGTAAAGCTCTGCCAACGCGGAAGCTGCTGCCATTGGTGAATCATATACCGGAAGCCCTGAACTCTCCATCATGATCTTGTGTGTCTGAGTAAAATCGGAACCTGTAGTTACTACAATCATAGGTTTCTCTATGTTCTTCTTGAAGTAGATGAGTTTTTCAGCTACAGAAGAATCGGCTCCTGGTGTTTGGAACAAAGCAATAACAATAAACATGTCTATATTTGGATCCTTTGAGATTATTGAAAGTGCATCGCTATATCTTTTTTCATCAGCGTCACCCGCTAAGTCGAGAGGGTTTCTTATATTTACAATATCGGGCATTACCTTCCTAAGCTCCCTTTTTGTTTCTTCACTAAATTCTGCTAGCCTCAAGCCGTTCAGGTATACAGCATCTGTTGCAAGCACACCGGTTCCGCCGCCATTTGTAACAATAGCTACCCTATCTCCCTTCGGCAGATTCTCACTTGAAAATATTTTTGCAAAGTTTAGGAGTTCGCTAAGGTCCTTTGCCTTTATGAATCCAAACTGCTTAAATAAGGCATCATAAGCTTCGTTATTTCCCGCTAATGATGCGGTATGCGAGTGTGCAGCTTTTGCGCCTTCATCTGTAACGCCCGCCTTTATAACGATGACAGGCTTTACTTTGGTTACCTTCTTTGCTATCTCTATCAATTCCTTTCCCCTCTTAACACCTTCTATATACATAACAATTACTTCGGTCTGCTTGTCATGCAAAAGATATTCTAGCAAGTCAACTTCATCAACATAAGCAGCATTTCCATAAGAGATAAATTTAGAAAGACCAAAGCCTTCTTTTGCTATAAGGTCTAGTATAGTGCTCCCAACAGCACCACTCTGTGTTACAAAGCTTACCCCACCAACGCGTGGTCTGCTAAGCTTATAAGTTGGCAAGAAGAGGGTGTCTACTTTTGATAAAGGATCCATTATGCCAAGACAGTTTGGGCCGAGCATTGCAATATTATATCTCTTTGCTATCTCAACAATCTTATCCTGTAGCTCCACATTGCCTACTTCTGCAAAACCGCCACTTATTACTACAGCAGTTTTTACCTTCGCCTTTCCGCATTCTTCAAGCACGCTTGGCACAACCGGCGCAGGAACAGCTATAACAGCAAGGTCTATACTTTTCTTAATCTCAAGTACACTTCTATAAGCGGTGAGTCCTATTATTTTTTCACCTGGTGCTATGTTTTTGTTCACCGGATAAAGCTCACCACTAAACCCATTATCTATATAATTTTGAAGTATGATGTGGCCGACCTTATTTGGGTCCCTAGATGCACCTATCACAGCAACAGATTTTGGATTCATCATTGGTCTTAAGTCTACCCTCACGCAATTACCCTATTCTATTATCCTCAAATCAACCGCATCATAGCCGTTTTCTCTTATTATTATAGGATTCAGATCAAGTTCTTTTATATCATTTTCTTCAAGCATCTTCGATACCTTAAGCAGAAGATCGATTAAGGTTTTGCTCGCCTTGCCATTATATGTTATTACATCTTTTGACTTTAGTTCAAGGAGCATCTTCTCCGCATCATATCTATTTATTGGGCATATACGTAGTGAGAAATCCTTAAAAGCTTCGACGAACACACCGCCAAGACCTATAAGTATAAGCTTTCCGAACTGCACATCTTCACGCCCGCCAATTATCACCTCTATACCAGGACTAGCCATTTTCTGTGCAAGTATTTTGAACGGTGCATACGCCTTTGCCCTCTTCAAAAGTTCATTGTATCTGCTAACTGCGTTCTCTTTGTTTACATTAAGCATTACAAGCCCAGATTTTGACTTATGCAGTGCTTTTTCTGATATTGCTTTTAGAACAATGTTTTGGTTCTTATCAATGAATTTTTTAAGCTCGTCTACATTATTAATGTATGCACTTTCTATGCTAGCTATTCCATACTTCTCAAGAAGTTTCTTGGCTTTCATGTATTCCAATAGCATGTAAATCAGATAAGGTGCTTATAATAAAGTGCAAAGACAATAATTATTATCAGCACAATGGCTAAGATTATTGTAGCCATTTTTGAGCCTTTGCCGTGCACTTTTACATTTTGCGCTGCCTGTGCTTCCAGCCCGTGGTCTGTTGGCTCAGCGGCTCCTGCCTGCTGTGCGCTTGGTTGTGTGGTTTGCTGCATACCTTGTGCTTTTGGTACAGCTAAAAATCCCTTCTCTGTGAGCATTATCTCTATACCCCCATTCTTTAGTTCGTAGGTAATATATTCCTGCTTTGAAAGTTTGTATAATCTTAATGCAAGGTCCTTGGGCCTTAGATTTAGGCTTGCACCAAGTTCACTTGGATTTCTTCTGCCTCCAGAAAGCTGTGCAAGAATTGTTTTGTCAAGATCGTCAAATGGTTCTGTGCTTTTTGCATTTGCTTCATCTATTAGTTTCTTGCCATCATCTGTGAGGAGCATTTTGCTAGGCCCGGGATAGCTTGCTGAAAAGTCGATAAGCCCCTTTTGCTTTAAGGTGCCAGCAACCTTTGAGCCATCAAAAAAGCTTGCATTTATAAGGCCTCCGAATTTTTCTAATACTGTATCTGGGGTTATCTTGGTTATGCATACAAGATCCATAAAGTCTACATCATCACTAGCCATAAAATCAAGCATATATAAAATCTTAAAATCTATAAAACTATAACTTTATATTTTTATAAGAATAATTGATAAAAAGACTGAGAGTGTTTATTTGGAAATCCAGTTTTTAGGAGGAGCAAGCGAGGTTGGAAGATCCGCAATACTAATCAAGGACGAAAAGAAGATCCTTCTTGATTACGGCATAAAAATAGACGACAAAATAGAGTATCCTATGCAGGTGGGCAGCGTAGATATAGCTATACTAAGCCATGCACACCTTGATCATAGTGGATTTTTTCCGACCCTCTTCTTTGGAAATTATCCAACAACGATTATGACAGAACCTACAGCACAGCTTAGCGAGCTTCTTATAAAAGATTCAATGAAAATAAACAGAAGACAGCACGCAAAGCAGAATTTCTTCAAAAAGCAGCTCAACATGCTAATGAGCAAGTACATAAAATATGAGTATGGCGTTCCAATAGAGAATAATGGCTATTATATTACACTCTATGATGCTGGTCATATAAGTGGAAGCGCCATTACACTTATAGAGAAGATAAGCAATGACAAGAGAATAGTTTATACAGGCGACTTCAAACTGCAACCACAAATACTTCAAGGCAGTGCAGATATTGTAGAGGGAAATATCTTAATAATAGAGTCAACATATGCAAACAAAGAGCACCCAGATAGAAGCGAGCTTATAAGAAAGTTTATTAATGAGGTAAAGGAGGTGATTGACAACAACGGCACAGCCCTTGTTCCCTCTTTTGCTGTGGGCAGAGCACAAGAGATGCTTGCAATATTATACATGAACAAGCTCATAGACTATACTTACATAGATGGAATGGCCAAGGCAGCTTCAGAGATAGTAATAAATTATCCAGAGTTTACAAGGAACAAAGACATATTGCTCGGTGCACTTAAGAATGCCCACTGGATAGGCATGCATGCAGAGAGGTCTGAACCCCTTCAAAGACCGAGCATTATAGTAACCACCGCAGGCATGCTAAATGGTGGGCCTGCCTTGGATTACATAACAAAATTAAATAAAAACTCAAAGATATTCCTTACAGGCTATCAAGTAGAAGGTACAAATGGCAGAAGACTTATGGAAGGCAAGCCTATAAAAATAAACGGTAGAAAATTCAAAGTCGAAACCCCTTTTGAATTCTTCGATTTCTCAGCACATGCAGGAAAAGCAGACCTTTACGAATATGTAAGAAGGAGCAACCCTGAGACTGTAATTTGCGTGCATGGAGATAGTGAAAACACTAAGCTGTTTGCAGAGACACTAAAGCTCGAAGGATTCGATGCATATGCGCCAAAGGTTGGAAATAGGCTTAAGATTGACTTCTAAGCTCACGCATTCTCGTCTTCTTCTCCGCCCTCTCCAAATTCATCTGTGTCTTCTTCCCTATCAAACTCTTCGCTTGTTTTAAGCTCCTCCTCCTTATTCGAACCTTTTTCTATTACCTCTATCTTTCCATATTTGCCTGCTGAAAGCTGCGGAGTGCCCCTAAATTCACTCACATAGCCGTTTGTGATCCTTACCTTGTCACCTACCTCTATTGTATCTATATCATTCCCCCAGACTGTAAGCAATATGCTTCCTGTTTCATCCTTGAGGGTAACATTAGCAACATTCAGCCTTTTTCCATACTTTGTTACTACCTCCCTAGGCTCCTGCTTTTCAGTAACAGTAGCCTCGATGTTTACGTTGGATGCACCTGCCTTTAAATCACTTATCTTCATTAGCTCACCAATTAGAATTCACTTTATATAGAAGGGATTAATTATAATAATCTTTGTCTCTTTTCTGGAAATTTTATTCAGGCTTATTTACTTTTTTATATGTTTGCCAGCTTTTCCCCGAGCTTCTTAACTTTTTCAATTTCACTCTCGCTTAGTGTTGCTCTTTTCTCCACAATATAGTCTGCAAGCCCTTCAAGTTCTGAAACAATATCTCTCTTTATTATGCTTTTGAATGGAAACCATGTGCTATCTATAATTTCTCTTCCCTCTTTTGTTATCTTATAGTATTTTTTCCCATTATCCTCTTCCACTTCTATATAACCTTCATCGCTCATTTCCTTTAGGAAAAAGTATAAGCTTCCTGGAGAAGGCCTCCAATAGTAGTTGCTTATCTCCTCTATTCTCTTTGCAATTTCAGCTCCTGTTGCTTTACCCTCATTAAGCACTGCTAGTATAAAGTACCTGAGCCCAAAGCCATGCCTGCCAAATGGCCTCTGCATTGTACCCATTCCATAGCCTCGCATTCCAAATCCTCTTCCCATTCCTCTTCCAAATCCTCTTCCCATACCCATTCCTCTTCCAAAATAATTTTCTTCCATCATCTTATCACCTTATCGTAATTAGATATCTATTATAGATATCTAAAATAGATATAAATACTTTTCGGTTTGTGCTGGTTAATAAGTTAATACAAGTAATCAAACAGATCCACATACAGATCCATATTTGATATCTGAAGTCAATATCTCTGTTTTTCCGTGCTTTGTGTTGACAAAAACCCTAAAAAAACATTAAGAATTATCAATAAACCATGTAAGAAGCAAAGCAGAAAAAGTCTTTTAAAACAATAGATAATTTATAATTCTTTATTGCTTAATTATTAAATGAGTTCTATGCCTGAAATCTTCGAGAATCTATTAAAAGAGTCAAGTATCTTTGCAAATAGGGACGCGCTTTCACCCCATTATATGCCAAATAACCTTCTTTTTAGGGAAAAGCAGATTGATGGCATTGTAAAATACCTAACCCCTTCACTCAGAGGCGAAAGGGGAAGAAACCTCTTTATATACGGTAAAACAGGTACAGGCAAAACCTCTTGCATGAAATATGTAATAGAAAAGATAAAGGAGGTACCTGCCATAAAGGCAAAAATCTCCTACATAAATTGCAGAATATATAACTCAAGGTATAGGGTTCTAAGCAAAATAGTAAACGACCATCTGCCTTCCTATGCAAAAAGAGGCTATGGTATAGTAGATATATACGAAAAGATAATAAACTGGATAGAAGAAGATGGTAAAATACTTATTGTCGTGCTTGATGAAATTGATGTGGTAAAGGATCTTGATGATCTAATATATACACTCACAAGGGCCAACAGCGACATTAAAAATGGAGGTGTTACAATTGTTGGCATATCAAACAAAATTTCATTTAAAGAAGAGCTTGATCCGAGAAGCATATCAACCCTTTATGAGAATGAACTAGTTTTCCCACCATATAATTCTACAGAGCTTGCAGCAATATTGAAGCAACGTGCTGAAATAAGTTTCAAGCCAGGCGTAATAGATGATTCTTCAATAAATCTCGCCGCTGCGATAGCAGCTAAAGAAAGCGGCGATGCAAGGCTCGCACTCAAGATACTTTCAAAAGCTGGTGAGATTGCTGAGGAAAAAGGCCTTTCGAAGATAACAGCCAAGGAAATAAATGAGGCAGCAAAGTCTGCAGATGAGGAAGTTGCGTATGAGCTGGTAGGCACTCTTCCTGAACACCAGAAGCTAGTGCTATATGCAATATCCCTTCTAACAATGCAAGGCAGCAAGTACAAAAAACTTATGGACGATACAGAGAGCTATCTGTTTAGCGGAGAGGTTTACGATAAGTATGTAGCAATATGTGGCTCATTGGGAAAAGAGCCAAAAAGCGCAAGGTGGTATAGAAATTATATACAAGACTTGGAGATGCAGGGCCTTATAACGACATATGAATCAGGAAAAGGCATAAGAGGCCATACAAAGCTTATAAAATTATCTTATTCGCCTGACAGGATAAAGAGCATTATTGAAAAGGAATTCTTTAAGGAGAGTGAGGCAGAAGGCACAAAGAGTAATGATGAAAAATAATTGATTGCAGTTAGGCTAGATTGTATGTTCTATGATATCGCTTACTTTGATGTAGATAAAGGGCTGACTAAGCTTCTTGGCTACAAGAAAATATATTGCATAGGAAAAGATGTTACATTGAATGAAGACGGCGATTATATAATTGCAGACGCCCAGCTGCTTCATAGATTCAAACTGAGCAACATAATCGGGGTAAGAGTGAACAAGGTAAATAAAGCATTATTCCAAAAGATAAAAGAAAGTGATAAGCTCATAATCATCGACATATCAAATCTTCTAAGCGGCGGGGATTTTATAAGAGAATATAACACCGCTAGAAACATATTAAGAAATGCAATCAAAATAGGCTTGCGCGTATCGCTAGCAAGCTTTGCAAAAGATGAGGCACACTTAGTATCTGCTTTGCAGATGTTAGAGATTGCTAAATTTTTAGGTGCAGACGAAGATAAAGCAAAAGAGATATTGGGCAATGGCTATGATATTGAAAAGAAAGAGTAGATATATATTGGTAATAAGTTCAAAGCCGATAGAATTAGGTTCAAACCTTAGCATGTTTTTTGATGAGCTATCCAAATATATTGGCCTGTTTGGGCTTGCTAAGCTTAGCCCTTATTTTGTAAAAAAGATCGGCGAGAAGGAATTTATATTTAGAATAGCCAGAGGGAGTGAGAGGGAGTTTATACTAGCGCTTTCATTTGTTAAGCTTAACGATGTTGCATTTTACTCTATACTCACCTCAGGCACAATAAAATCACTCATCAGGAAATATAATGAAAAGAAAAAAAATTGAATTAGACATATTTTTGTCACATGCTCACAATCCACTAAAGCAAAAGTTTATATTATTCACCAAATATAATATTAAAGATACTTTTCATTTTCTAGGTGAAGAATATGTATCCAAATATACAAGCGTATGATAGAGGGGTAATGTTTAACCCTGATGGCAGGCTTTTTCAAGTAGAGTATGCCAAAGAGGCTGTAAGGAAAGGAGCAACCTCTATAGGTCTAATTGCAAAGGATAGCGTAATATTTGTGGCACATAAAAACATAACAGATCCACTTGCTGTTCCGAGCACAATACAGAAGGTGTTTATGGTAGATTCACATATCGGTGCAACCTATAGCGGCATGGTCGCAGACGGTTTGCACATAATCGGTATAGCGAGAGATTCAGCACAGCAGCACAGATTTATATTCAATGAAGTTAAGTCTATAGAATCTGTTGCAAAGGACCTAGCAGCATATATGATGCAGGCAACTCAATATGGTGGCATTAGGCCATATGCAGTATCTATTCTTATCGGTGGAATAGATACACAGCCAAGACTCTTTGAGATAGAACCAGGTGCATCGTTCCTTGGCTACAAGGCAGACGCAATAGGTTCAGGAAAGAAAGCGGCATCTGATATATTAGTAAAAGAGTATAAAGACAATATGCCACTTGATGATGCAATTTCACTTGGAGTAAAGGTAATCAAAAAAGTGACAGAGACAAAGATTACTCCTGATAATCTTGATGTTGGCTATATCGAGGACGGGCATGAATTTACAATCCTGAATTCTGAAGAAATTGCAAAATATCTTTGATTTTTATTATTTTATTATTTCTGTGAGATTATGTCTTCTAAAAAAGTGATTGCAAAATACTCTGTTAACGGCGAGGAATTTGAGATTTTTGTTGATGCAGACCTTGCATATGAGTACATAACAGGAAAAAGAAGCGATCCATTATCTGTTCTCGAAGTCGACGAGATCTTCAAAGATGCAAACAAGGGCGAGAGGCAGAGCAAGGAAAAGATAGAGAAGGCATTTAATACAACAGATCTTGCAAAAATAGTGGCAATAATACTTAAAAACGGCAATGTGCCTATCACTACGGAACAGAGGAACAAACTGTTAGAAGAAAAGAAGAAACAGATTATTGCAATAATTTCTAGGAATTCTATAGATCCTAGAACAAACGCACCGCTTCCTATGCAGAGGGTTGAGAATGCGATGGAGCAGGCAAAAGTAAGTATAGATCCTTTCAAGAGTGCAAGTGACCAAGTAGACCAAATAGTTAAAAAGATTAGCATGATAATACCTATTAAGTTTGCAGTAGCCAAAATAGAGGTTACTGTTCCTGCAAGCTATGCAAGCAGGGTATATAGCCTGCTTAAGCAGTATGGCTTGAAGTCTGAGAAGTGGCTAAACGATGGTTCACTCTCAGCAATCGTTGAATTCCCTGCAGGGCTTCAGAGCGAGTTTTACGATAAGCTCAACAGCTTAACACAGGGGAATGCAGAAACAAAACTTTTAGAGGTGTAAAAATGGAAATAGTCATTCCAGGTGACATGATATTAGATAAGCCTATACATATGGAAAATACGTTTATAGAGGACAATAAGACATATGCTGCTGTTCTTGGTATTTTTGATAAGGAAAAGAAAGTACTGATACCACTCGAAGGCTTGTGGTATCCAAAGCATGGTGAACTTGTTGTGGGCATAATAATAGAAGAAAGGCTAAACAGTTATGTTGTGGATTTAAATGCACCTTACAAAGGTATACTTGTTGCAAAATATGTTCGAGACAAACTTTCTGTTGGTGACATAATAGAAGCAACAGTAAAAGAGCTTGATGAAACAAAGACGGTAGTGCTTATGAGAGAAAGAAAGCTATATGGCGGTAAGATTATTGATGTTAAGCCTTCAAAAGTTCCAAGAATAATAGGAAGAAACAACACAATGATAAAACAGCTTACCGAAGGAACGAAATCAACAATTATAGTCGGTATGAATGGAAGAATCTGGATTAAAGGAGGCGATGTTGCGCTTACAACAAAAGCAATACTCAGAATACAAGAAGAAGCTCATACTTCCGGACTTACCGATAGGATAAGAGAGATGCTTGAAAAATCGAAGAAAGCGGAGTGATTAAATGAGTTCACAAGAAAAACCAAAACTTATTGTAGATGGGAAGAGGCTTGATGGCAGAGGATTTGACGAGCTCAGGCCAATAAAGATAGAAGCCGGAGTTTTGAAAAATGCTGACGGTTCTGCTTATCTAGAATGGGGCAAGAACAAGATATTTGCAGCTGTTTATGGGCCGAGAGAGGCGCTTCCTAAACATACAGCAGATCCAGAGAAAGCAGTTATAAAGTGCAGATATTCAATGGCCCCGTTTTCATCTCTTGAGGAGCATGGCAGGTCTGGGCCAAACAGAAGAGCGATAGAAATCTCAAAGGTTACAAAGGAAGTTTTTGAAAATGTAATAATGAGTGAAAACTTTCCTGGCACAGAGATAAATATCTTTATAGAAGTTGTTCAAAGTGATGGCGGAACTAGAGCAGCCGGCATAACCGCAGCGGCTGTTGCACTTGCTACATCTGGTATACCAATGAGGGATCTGCCTTATGCGGTTTCTGCTGGGAAGATAGGTGATCACATAGTTATAGACCTAAACAAAATAGAAGACAATTATTCTGATGCAGACGTTCCTATAGCTATAAGTCCAAGGACTGGTGATATACTTTTGCTTCAGATGGATGGTTCTTTGACTAAAGATGAATTTAAGGAAGTAATTGCAAAAGTTAAAAAAGCAGGCCAGATCATATCAAAGGTGCAAAGAGATGCTTTAAAGGCACCATACGAAAGGATAAGCAACAAATACAAATGAGGTGTTTGAATGCAGAGTGTCAATTCAATAAAGAGTACATATATAAAAGAACTGCTAAACAACGGAGTTAGAAGTGGCAGAGGGTTTTTTGAGTATAGAAACATTTCAGTAGTAAGGGACATTATACCGAATGCAGAAGGTTCTGCACAGGTAGACTTAGGCTCAACAAAGGTACTTGTTGGTGTTAAACTCGATATCGATGAGCCCATGCCTGACAAACCTAATGAAGGCAACATAATCACATCAGCAGAGCTCCTTCCACTTGCTTCGGCAGATTTTGATATAGGTCCGCCAAGTCCAGAAGCGATAGAACTTGCCAGGGTGGTAGACCGTGGCATAAGGGCAGCGAACGTTATAGATACTGGCTCGTTGTTCATAGAAGAAGGTAAGGTATGGTCTGTTTTTATAGATATTTACATAATGAACTATGACGGCAATCTTTTTGATGCAAGCACACTTGCATCTGTTGCTGCGCTTACAAACACAAGAATGCCAAAATATGAAGATGGCAATGTTATAAGAGAGGGAAAGCTTGGAAAGCTTAAGGTAAATAACATTGTAACGTCATGTACATATGCCAAGGTTGGTAAATCAATAATGCTAGACCCAGATGGCGACGAAGAATCGGTAATGGATGCAAGACTTACAATAGCCAATGATGAAACCTACATAAGAGCGATGCAGAAAGGATTGAGTGGTTCATTCAAGGAGCATGAGATAAACGAGCTTATAGAAACATCATTCGAAAAGTCTAAAGATTTAAGGGCTATAATAAATAAACTTAATAGTGATTGAAATGGCAAATGCTAGCATAAGATATGGAGTAAGCCTTAGAAAGAGATATCAGGCTGTACAGAAAGAGAAGAAGACTCTTTACAAATGTGATGTATGCGGAAAGGTAGCGGTAAAGAGAATAAGTACTGGTATATGGAAGTGCAAGCACTGCGGTGCAACATATGCTGGTGGGGCGTATACATTCAAGACAACTACCGGAGAGGCTGCAAACAGGATAATTATGCAGTATAGCGAGCAGCAATAAGGTGATAAAATGGTAAAAATAGAATATTCTCCAGCGACAGAACTTGTGGTTCACGAAGTGATAAAGGTAGATAAGGATGACTTGCTGAGGGAGCGTGTAACGCCAGCTGGCACAATGCCTTTATATTGGTGTGATGGTATTTTATTCAGCTTTTCGTCTCTTCCGATGACAGATGATGTTGTTAAAGATTACCTTAAGGGCAGGATACACTGGCTTGAGGTTCACTTTACAAAGATGGAAGATTATACTCCGGTTCTTACTCTGAATGATGAGGAATATAAAGCGACAATGAGTATAAGGGTAATAGATACGAGCAGTTCTGAGCTCCACAAGGAGTTTGTAAAGTGGCTCAAATCAAACATAAAGGAAAAGAGGTGAAAGGATGGCTTATGTATGTTTGCAGTGTGGAAGGCAGATAAAAGATATTAAAAACTTTGTTAGGTGCCCTTACTGTGGCTATAGAGTAGTTGCAAAAGAAAGGTCCTCTCTTGCAAGGGAGGTATCAACAGATTGAATCACTTCTCACTTACAATTATACTCTCCGCAACATTCTTTACTCTCTTATAAAGTATACTATTCTTAGAGAGCGCCTCCCTTACATTACTGCTTCTTGCGAGTTGTTCGAGCTTAGTGGTAAGCAGATGAGAAACTTGCCCATTTTCTATATCAAGCACTATCTCTTTAACATCTCCAAGTATCTTACCTCCTGATGTTATAATCTTTTTTCCATATATCTCTGATAGCATCATAAAATCACTTTTCTATCTTTATTCTCATAAGTTTTTTGGAAGCAAAAATTCTTATTATATACTCATTGAGCTCATTTATAAAAGCTTCCTCATTTTTCTCCCTCTCCCTGCTTTCCTCAGCGCTAAACAAGTCAAGATGTTCATCTACAATCTTTTTGAGGTATTCTTTTGTCAAGGAATAAAAACCCTGGCCGCAGGAAGTGCATACATAAATCGGTACAACAGGCACGTTGCTCATTTTTCTCGTATCTACAAGATCAAGTTCTCTTCTTATACTCTTTTTCCCACACCTTTGGCAAACAGCATTTATCTCTACTTCTTTGTATTCAGACTCAACGATTTTAAGGGGACCAACATAATATTCAAGACCTTCCTCTACACTCTTTCCCTTTAGAAGCTTTTGATCTAATACCTCGCCACTTTCATTAAAAAAAGTTATAAGCGAGCCATCTTTTAGTTCGTCAGCAACAGCAAATTTGCCATCTCTGCTTGCTGTTCTTATCTTCCCGTTAGCACTTTTATAAGCCAATAGTGCTTCTATCTAAATCACCTAAGCATGCTTAAGTATATACTCATTTATCTCTTCTTTTGTTATCCTATCTTTTTTCTTCTCCTTAGCTTTCCTTACAGCAAAGCTTGAGATTTCACGGGCCTTCTTTTCAAGCAATTTAGCAATAGCATCTGCGCCGTCATCTGTAATATTGGCGTTTGTGTATTTTTTAACAAGTTTTTTTATATTCTCCCTAGAGAGCTGTGCCATGAAATCAGCACTCAAGATCCTCATCATTTATCAGAAAAGATCTCATCACAATATTAATATTGCTGTATAGTTTAATAAGTTTTCTTTCAAGCATGGTGTTATGCTGCCTATAAAGTAAAGAAGATAAAAATATATCTAGAACGGGCTTATGGCTAATTTCTTCCGATTTGGCTAAAGAACATTTAAATATTTTATTTAGAAAATATAATTGCTGCTTTTGTGATGTGATGGTAGTGGAGGAGATTGACAAAACAAGATTTGAGGAAGAAGTGTTAAAATCTGACAAGCCAGTGTTAGTTGATTTTTGGGCAGAGTGGTGTGGCCCATGCAGGATATTCTCTCCTATTGTCGAGAAGTTATCTGAGGAGGAAAAGTATAAAGGCAGGGTGAAGTTTTACAAACTTAATACAGATGAGAACCCAGAGATAGCCGTTGAATATAATATAATGAGCATACCAACGGCGGCTTTATTTGAAGGTGGGGAAGTAAAAGCTATTTCTATAGGTGCTATACCGCAAGAGGTTTTTAAGAAATGGCTTGATGAAAATCTCTAGTGCATCATTGCAATAGAATAAATATCTTATCTGGCAAATAATTTTGATATTTGTGGTTAAATGGTAGAACCTTCGCTCCCTAGGGGCATGCGTGACTTCAACACAGCGGAAGCTATAGCAAGGCGCGAGGTATTGGCTGTAGTAGAAGAGACATTTAAAAGATTTGGCTTTTCGCCTATAGAGACACCAGCTCTTGAAAATCTGAATGTACTTTATGCTAAAACTTATGGTGAGGAATCAGGAAAGGAGATCTTTAAAATAGAAGGAGAAGATGCAGCACTTAGATATGATTTCACAGTGCCACTAGCAAGGTTTATCGCAATGAACAAGGACACGCCGCTTCCGTTTAAGCGCTACCAGATAGGTTCTATATGGCGAAAAGACGAACCACAAAGGATGCGATACAGAGAATTTCTGCAGGTAGATATAGACATTGTTGGAAGCAGCGAACTAATCTCTGATGCAGAGGTGATTGCGGTTGCTGCACAAATCCTAGACGAGCTCGGCATTTCGGGATATAAAATATTGATAAACGACAGAATAATACTGAATGGAATACTATCATTTTTTGGCATTCCAAACGAAAAGAGCCTACAAGCAATAAGGCTCATAGATAAGCTTCCTAAGATAGGTAATGAGGAGGTAATAAAAGGACTTGTTGGGCTTGGTATTAAGCAAGAGAACGCAACAAGCTTAATCGAATTTATTATAAAAGAAGAAGGTAACGATGAGAAGCTCAACAGGATAGAAGCTAATATAGGTCTAAAAGAGGAGGTAAACAAGCTTAGAGAGCTCATTAGGCTTGTTAGGCTATACAAAGCTAAAGGCGATCTAATTGTTGATCTTTCGCTTGCAAGGGGTTTTGATTACTATACAAGTTTGGTATGGGAATTCATTGTATATGATGAGAACGGAAAGAGGCTTCCTTCAATAGCTGGTGGTGGCAGGTATGACAACCTTATAGGCATATTCTTAAACCAGCAGATACCAGCCACAGGCATATCTATAGGCATAGATAGGATAATGAATGTGATAGGCTCAAGCACAGAGAGGAAAAGCTATGCAAGGGTTTATGTTGCCACTGTGGGCAATGTGCTAGATTATTCGCTCTATGTGGCTAATGCCCTTAGGGGTGCAGGCATAAATACAGATATTAACATGACAAAGAGAAATATTGCAAAGCAGCTTGAGTATGCTAATGCTATGAGGTTTAGGTATGTTGCTATTGTAGGCGAGCGCGAGCAGTCTAGCAATAAGCTTAAGCTAAGGGACATGGTATCGGGAAACGAAGAGCTTTTAGACATAGACGAAGCAATTAAGGTTATAAAGGGTGAGTAGATTGAAGAAAGAGAGCGTTGAAGAGGTTACAAAAAAGGTATTAGACAATGGAGGCATACTTGCAAAGCTCTATTTTGATATGCAGAGTGAAAAGCCCGATGACTTGCAGCCGCTAATGACAGAGATGATAAACAACAATATCTTAAAGGCACCAGGGGTTATATATTGCTATGGTAGCATAGATGAACCTATAAAGGTAGATGAACTAACATATTCAACAAGTGCAGCCTTGACAATTTTATTCAAGGATTTTGGGGCTCTTCTAAATCTTTCATTCAATTATGCGCCAGCAGGCGTTGAAATATTAAAGCCAGAGAAGGAGTATGTACTAAAAACGAGCGAGATGCAGTCTATAGTATTGGATGTTGCCCAAATATCAGTAAATTATTCGCAATATATATTAAGCAAGGTTCTCTCAAAGGAGGACTTCGAAAAGATAAAGGAAAGCCTTGAGAGAAGGGAGAAGCTTGGAAGAGAGCTGTTAGAGAAAGCAAAGAAAAACGAGCAGCAGGGAGAAGCTAAGCCTTAAGCCCAAGCATGCCTCTTATTATTTTGCTAGGCCTATCCATATCTCCATGCTTAGAAAGCAATTTCTCTATTCCAAATAGCTTAGCAAAGCTCGCTATGCCGCTTAGCGTAGAATTACTTAGTGAAGAGTAAAGGGTGTGTATAATATTGTGAATGATTACCTCTTTCTTAAACTCCTTAAGCCACAGGCTTTGGTAAAGGGCTAAGCTAGCGTTGTTGTTCAAATAATCTTTTATAACCTTTGAAGCGATCACCGCGGCGTGGCCACCAAAAATTATACCTCCTCCTGTAGAGCTCTTCACTTGCCCTGCAGCATCGCCGACAAGCAATACCTTCTTTTGTTCATCAACAAACTTTTTTCTGAGCGAAATGGGAATGATGTTTGCACCTCCTTCTAAAGGCCTTGCATTGCGTATAGCCTCTTTAACCTCTTTTCTCCTTAAGAAAAGCCTTAGAGCATCGCTGCTTTTTCCAAACCTTTCGTCTATGCCAACCCCAATTTCTGTATTGTCACCATGTGGCGCTATCCATCCAAATAAACCTTTTGTTACTTTGTTATCAAAGAAAAGTTCAACAAACTCTTCATCTTCTTTTCGCACTCTATACTCCATTCTATACGTTAATATAAACCTGTTTATAGGTGGAAACCCAAAAAAGCTTGCAACATTAGAAATTGCACCATCTGCTCCTATAATTATATTTTCTTTGTCTCCGCTTATCTCCCTTAGCCTCTCCTTTGATATATTTTCGCCATAAAATATTTTTGCACCACTTCCCTGTGCTTCTTCCATTAGCTTGTTGTTCAATACAGTTCTGTCTACGCTATAAGCCTTCGCTTCCTTTGCTTTTACTTCTATAACTGTATTTTCAAAAAATAACCTTGCCCCAAAAAGCTTGTTTAGCAGAGCCTCTTTGTAAAGTATATGCAACTCTCTGAGCCCGTTAAGTGAGAGAATGCCAGAGCTTGTAGATATCTTCATTACCTTTTTCCTTTCGTATACTTTCGCATCTATTCCGTAGCGTGCAAGCTCCCTCGCAGCAATGAGCCCACTTGTTCCTGCACCTACAATAATGCACTTCATTCAATCGCTTTTTATAGATATAGTTTTATAATTTACCTATTTAATATTTTTAACTTCTGGTGTGTTTAGATGTCTTTGGTTATTGTTATATTAGAAGCATTTCTCTCAATAATAGTGCCTGGCTTCTTTCTAGCGCTAGCTCTCCTTAGAAAAACACATCTTTCAATGTTTGAAATAACAATATTTGGATTTATCTTTGGCTTAATATTTCCTCCCGCACTTGTGTGGCTTGAAAGCTATTTAATACCTTATATACACTTCTTTTCATTCTCTGAATCACTTTATAATGCAAACGTAATACTTCTTACAATAATAGGAATAATCCTTTCTTTTCAGCAGGGTGCATTCAAATTTAGTAAAGAAAAAAGCGAAGAGGCTAAGAGAGAAGAAGATTATAGGAAAAGAATAAGCGATATAAGGGCAGAAATGCGTGAGCTAAATCTTGAGCTAGAGCTTATCAAAAAACATGAAGAAGAAGAAAAAGCGCTTGAGAGAAAGCACGAGAGCGAAGAAGCAGCAATAAGCAGCATGAGCTCAGAGGAGAGGGAAAGAATAATTGCTTTGCATAAAAAAGAGGAGAAAGAATTAATAGAGTCGCATGAAGCTGAAGAGAGGCTTATCCTTGAAGCTCACAAAAAAGGTGCCAGCAAGGAAAAAGCAAACATGAACTATGTCTGGCTCTTCTTGCTTTTCCTTATGCTTCTTACCTTTGCAACAAGAATTGCAAACATAGGTGTAGCTCCAAGGTATTTTGAGTTTGATCCTTATTTTGATATGATAAGCACAGAATACATACTAACATATGGCTACCAACTGCTATATGATCATTCAGCTTGGCCAACAGTTGTAAATGGAACTATACATAGGATTCAGCCGATAGTGCCTTATCTAGAGGCTTACTGGTATGATCTTGCAAATACACATCCTGCTAGTGCAACAAGTATTGATACAGATTTGCTTAGCCTAGTAAGTGGCTGGTATCCGCCTATAACTGCTGCCCTTCTAGTCTTTGTTGTATTCTTCTTCCTTTATCATGAGTATGGCAAGTTTCCTGCATTAATAGGTGCAACCCTAACCGCAAGTATGCCCGCACTGGTTACAACATTCATAGCCGGAGAGCAGCTTCTCGAGCCTTGGGGTATATTTGCAATGTTCTTCTTCTACGCAACATATATAGTTGCGGTAAAGTATATGAAAGAGCCGAGATTTGCTATACTCGCTGGTATAGCGTATGCCTCAACATTCCTTGGCGCACACTACTATACAGTGAATGCTGGTGTGCTCGCCGCTTATATAATAGCACAAGGCGTTATAAGCGTTATTAGAAACGAAGGTATGAAGGACTTCTATAAAATGAATTTAATAGTTATTATAGTATTCTCAATATTCTACATTCTTTATGCACCATACTCCGCAACACTTACAGAAAGAACCCCTTCAGTGGTTGGCATACCTATAATAATCGCATTTCCACTTTTTGCACTAATCTTTGTATTACTGTTAGACTATCTCTCTAGGCTCTATGCAGAAAAACTGGAGAAAAACAGCTTAGCAATAGCAGTCTTTTCTATACTTTCTCTTTTTGGTGCAGTTGTTCTACTCTTTGAAGCGATACTTGGTAGATTTAAGCGCGATATAAAAGAATTATCAAAGTTTAGCATATTTTCTCTTCTTGTATTCTTTGCTTTGCTTCTTGTAATATTCACACCTCTTGGCGTGCCGTTCAAGAAATATATACAATTAAGCACCCATTTTGTAACACCATCTATACCACTATTCATGACAGTACAGGAATATGCACCAACAGGCGTTAATTTTAATTTTGGCTCTGCAGGCTTTGGAATTATAGGTATTAGCATAGGCGGGGTTAACATTATTGTATGGTCTGTGCTCGCTTTATTTAATATTCTTGAGCTTTTGGCAATTTATTATAGAAATTCAAAAACCAGCATAATGGCTCTTGCAGCTGTGTGGCCGCTTGCTGTAGCAGGTATGATAGAAGTTAAGTACCTGCCACACTTTGGCGTTGGCTACATAATAGCAATAGGCGCAATAATTGGTGAATTTATTCTTTACATACAAAACGGCTATAGCTTTAAGCCTAGAAAAGCAGAATACAATCCAAAGGCAATGAAAGCTCTTTATGGTGTTGCAATTCTTATTGCGCTTTTAGAGGCTACAACGTTTATACCTCTTATCTCTGCAATAGCTAATCCAAACTGTACAAGCATATTAAATAATGGAAACGCTGTAGGCTATACTCTGTTCTGCAATCTTGTTCCGAACTATTGGCTCAATGCTGCAGCATGGATGCACGCTAACGTCGGCCCATATGGCCCCAGGATACTCTCTTGGTGGGACTATGGCGACTGGATTAACTGGTTCGGCAACAGCAATGCTGTGCTTCGTGGCGATAATGCTGTGGCAACTTTAGATTATGCTGCCGCAGCGCAATATGTTCTTGGTCCTGCTGATGGCTATGGTGCTAAAGAAATGGCAAGCTTCATGGATAATGTTGTGCATGCAAAATATCTTTTGCTTGACGATCAGCTATTGCCAAAGTGGGGTGCTCTAGACTTTTTGGCATGCGTACATGTTAACGAAACAAACATGTCATTTGCAAAAAGCCAAGGTGCGCTCGTAGGCCAACCATATAGGCTCGGCACCTCAGCATGTGAGCTTAATCATGATCCTGTATATGCAATAATACCTATAGCTCTTAACAATATAAACAACTACTGCATGCTCAGCAATGCGACTGAACCTATGGTAAAAGCAATACTGCTTCTAGGAAACCAGGTCTATGTAAATGGAACATATTGCATACCAACAAGCCTTTACAATGCGACAAAGCCAGTAAACATATACTATTCAAACGGAACAAAGATAAGCAATGCATTTATCGTTCCAAACCAGGAATTCTATTTCGGAACAATAAACCTTTATGGCCAAACTTATGCAGATTTCATGGTTGTATATACACCAAACGGTCCTAACAATACTGTAACTAATGCACCCACAGAATTTTACAACTCTAATTACTACAGGGGCTTCTTCTTCGGCGAGCTCCCAGGCTTTACACGCGTATATCCTAGCAACTTCACAGGAATAAACTATATGAACTCAACAAACCCTGTTGTTATATTAGCATTAAACAACTACACTGGAGGTTTGCCTTATGTAACGCCAAAGCCAAGCTGGGTGCATAATAACTATAGTATGCCGGGTTAGATTGAATGAAGGTATTAATAGCTCAGCCCTACCTTACTCTAAAGGGTGGAGCAGAAAGGGTAATATTAAAGATAGCAGAGCGATATAAGGCAAAGATATATACAACTGAATTTGATCCAAAAGGAACGTTTCCTGAGTTTAAGAATTTTGATGTGGAGATAATAAAGAAGCACATTCCTCTTGCAAGTATATTGCCTTATAGGGCTTCACAGGGGCTAAGATATGGCTACACTTTCTACAATACTTTGATTAAAGAGGATTATGATGTTATAAATGCGCATATCTCGCCAAGCGAGTGGATAAGGCATAAAAATGAAAGGGTATTATGGTATTGCCACACACCACCAAGAGAGGTTTATGATTTATATGCAGAGAGAATGAAGAATAGAAGCCCGACAGAAAAATTCATCTACGCTACATTCACCAGGTCATATAAGTTTATAGCAGAAGGTATTGTAAAGGAGATAGAGGAAATAGCAACAAACAGCAGGAATACTGCTAGCAGGATAATGCAGTATTTCAACAGAGAAGCAACAATAATAAATCCAGCAATAGACTACAACGATTTTAGAAACGAGGGCGACAACAAATATTTTCTATACCCATCAAGGATAATACCAAACAAGAGGCAGGATTATGTTATTAACGCATTTAAGCTTTTTGAAAAGAGAAAGAAAGGTTATAAGCTCATAATAGCGGGTGCATTGTCGAAGGATAAAGAGCATATAAATTATTTTGAGAAGCTTAAAAAAATCGCTAGCGAAGGAGTTGAATTTAAGATAAATATAAGCGACAGCGAGCTAAAAAGCCTTTATGCAAATGCAACTGCTATTCTGTTTGCAGCAATAAATGAAGATTTTGGTTACATACCTCTTGAAGCGGGTGCAAGCTACAAGCCCATAATATCTGTAAATGAGGGTGGCCCAAGGGAAACTGTATTAAATAATAAAACCGGATTCTTGGTAAATTCAATAGAAGAGATGGCTGAGAAAATGCTCTTCTTGGCAGAGCACCCAAAAATTGCTGAAGAGATGGGCAAGGCAGCAAGAAAGAGAATAGAGGAAAAGTATTCTTGGGAAAGTTTCTTTAAGAGCTTTGACAAACTAGTAAGAAAAGTGGCAAAGAAAAAAGAATAATGACTATTTCTCTTTCTCTTCATCTATCACATACTTTGATATAATCTTTGTTGCGTATTCGAGAACCTTTTTTATACCTGCTTCTGTGCTTGATCCCGTGCAGATTAGCTTGCCGTTCTTGAATAATATTATCACAGCCTTTGGTTCTTTTATTCTAAATATCGCTCCAGGGAACTGCTCAGGCTCATAGTCAACTTCCTTTACATTCTTTGAGAGCGCATAAAGGTCTATCGTTGCGTGTAGATCTGCGCTTACAACAATATTCTGT
>JAWDMK010000004.1:0-47778 GCA_046536675.1 Microcaldota archaeon
CTCTCTTTCATCAAAGCTGAGCGTCGATTCTAAGCCCTTAAGCTCCTTCTCCAAGCTTATCTTCTTTGCATTCTTCTCCTGAAGCTCTTTAAGCTCCTTCTCAACCTTCTTGAGCTTTTCAGCAAGTTCTAGCCTTTTAGAGATAAGCTCCTCGCCATCTTTTTTGAGCTTAGCAAGTTCATCTTTTGCTGAGCTAAGCTGCTCATTAAGCTTCTTTATGTCAAAATTGGCTGCATTAGCTTCTTGCTGCGATGCTAGGTCTTTGATCCTGTTTATAAGGCTTGTAACATTATCTTCTGCAATTGCAAACTTGTCAAGGCCAAGAAGCTCATCGATCACATCTTTCCTCTCACTACTCCTTAGCTCAAGGAAGTAATCAAGATTGTTCTGCTCAGAGTATATCGCCCTTGAAAAAAGGTCGTAGTCCATCTTAAGAAGGCTCTCTATATATTCATTAACACGCTGAGGCTGTGACTGCATGAGAGAGCCATTCTTTGATATTTTTGCTGTTGCTCCGCCTGCCAGCTCAAGCCTTCTCTCTATAATATACTCATTCCCATCTAAGCTTAGGCCAAGCTTCACCTCAGCGTAGCTTTCTTGCACAGGCACATTCTTTATTATATCATTTACGCCAACGCGCCTATGCTGCAAAGCCGGGAATGTGCCAAAGAGGGCATAAGAGATTGCATCCATAACTGAGCTTTTGCCTGCACCCATCTGCCCTACAAGCACATTTGTACCTTTAGCAAAGTTAAGCATTGTATGCTGGTGCGTCTTCCAGTTTTTAAGCTCGATAAACTCAATCATCAGTTAAAATACGCGATTTAGATTTAAATATTAGTGTCTAAGTAGCGTTGAGATTCTGCGAAGAGAATGACTAAACCTACTCTATGTAGCTAGCCGTTAGCATGTGCGGCAAAGTTAAAAGTTATATAGTGTACTATATAAGATTAGACAAAAGTTATATAGTGTAGGTTCTGATATTGCCCACATTATCCGCTCAGCATCAAATGCCTTAGGGGATAAGTATTTAAAAATTCAGAATTAATATAATACTACAAATCCTGTGATTTTATGAGTCAGTTTGGCGTGCAGTATCATGGACCATCGAAAAGGAAGTCTTCTGGGAACGGAAAACTCAAGATTAAGAATAGAGACAAGAAGAGACACGAGGTAGGGGGCTACTTCATAGCAACAAGATTAAGCGAAGCGAATGTAATAAAGAAGGTAAGAACAAGGGGCGGCAGGAAAAAGGACAAGCTTAAAAATGCAGGCTATGCCAATTTGCTTGTCGATGGTTCTTACAAAAAGGTTAAGATAAAGGGTGTTATAGAGTCAAAAGATAACAGAAACTTCGCGAGGCTTAATATAATAACAAAAGGTACAGTTATAGACACAGAGCTTGGCAAGGCAATTGTTACAAATAGGCCTGGAAAAGAGGGCTTTATAAACGCAAAGCTGGTGAAGTGATGCCTGCAAGAGTCTATATATGCCCAATAGAAAAAGAGAATGAGCTTAAGAAGATGCTTGAGTATGACCCATACCTTGATCCAAAGATAAAGGAAGAAGATTTGAAGAAGCTTAGAGAAGACGAGATGGCTAATATTATATTCGCAAGGCAAGACTATGTGCTAAAGGAAGGCGCATCTATAAACATGGATCCATCTAAATGCTACCTCTTTTTGAACGCCCAAGATTCATTCCTCGACAAGGCAGAGAAAAAGCTCAAGAGCATAGAGGGCTTAGAACGCGCAAAACCAGATATAGAATCAAAGATTATAATGTTTATTGATGATGAAAGAAAGAGGGCGGATGAGGGCTTCGGCTCAATATTCGGGTAGTTTAGATGAACTTTATAAGTGTGGCAGATTTGTCAAAAGAAGAGATCTCTGAAATCTTTAATATAGCTGATGACCTGAAACATGGAAAGGTTGAGATAGCACTTAAAGAAGATGCCGTTGCTGCACTTATATTTGAAAAACCTTCTACAAGAACAAGGGTATCGTTCGAAGTTGCAATGGCACAGCTTGGTGGGCATTCGATTTATATAGATTCGAGGACCTCTCAGCTCTCAAGAGGGGAGAGCATTGCAGATACAGCAAAGGTGCTGAGTGGTTATGTCGATTTTATAATAGCAAGGCTTTATAAACATGAGGATATTGTAGAACTAGCCAATAATGCTACTGTTCCTGTAATAAATGCTCTTACCGACTTAGAGCACCCATGCCAAGCGCTAAGCGACCTTTATACAATACAAGAGGTAAAGAAAAAGCTCAGAGGCTTAAAGCTTGCTTTTGTAGGCGATATAGCTGCCAATACAGCAAACTCGCTTATGCTAGCGGGTGCAAAGATGGGCATGGAGATAGCGCTTGTTGGACCAAAGAATTATATGCCAAACACATTCTACTTTACAAAGGCTAGAGAATATAGCAAGGTGGGGACATACAATAACATAAGAGAGGGTGTATCAGACGCAGATGTTATATATACAGATACATTCGTAAGCATGGGGCAGGAAGCTGAAGCAGAGGAAAGGAGAAAATTGTTTGCACCCTACCAGGTAAATAAAACCTTATTGAGCTATGCAAAGAAGGATACAATAGTAATGCACTGCCTTCCTGCACACCGTGGCGAGGAGATAACAGATGATGTTTTAGACGGACCACAAAGCGTTGTGTGGCAGCAGGCAAAAAATAAGCTCCTTATCGAAAAAGCGATACTTCTCTATTTATCTGAAAAGAGCTTCTAAAGGCTTATAATTAGCCCCACACATCTGCCTTTATTTTTGCTTCATCAATTCCAATATTGCTTAGCACTTGCTTCATCGCATTTGTAAAAGCAAGAGGACCACAGATATAAGGGTCTCTTTCCATAAAATCAGGCACATTTCTTTTTATCATATCCTCATTTATATGGCCTGTTTCGCCTCTCCAGTTATCACCAGGCTGTGGCCTTGTAACTGTTACAACAAGTTTCATATTTAAGCTTTTTTCAAATGCTTCTAGCTCTGCACGCCTTATGATCTCATTCGGATATCTTACGCTATATATTAAAGAGACATCTATGCCAAGGTTTTTCTCCTTTATATATCTCAACATTGAAAGGAAAGGAGCCAAGCCTGTGCCGCCAGCTATAAAAAGAACCTTCTTGTTCTTATTTGGATCGAATTTAAATTGACCATAAGGCCCGGAAATATGGTATATATCACCAACCTTTGCCTCTTCAAGCTTAGAGGTAAGCCTGCCATGGACCATGCTTATAATAAGCTCTATTGTGTCGCTTCCAGGGGCTGATGCTAAAGAATATGCCCTACCTATCTCCTCTGGTGTATTCGCTTTATAGTATAACATTATAAACATACCGGGGCTAAAGTCAAGAGTGCTGCCATCAGCGCTTTTAAACCTGAATATCGTCACGTCTGGAGTTTCTTTTATTATCTCACTAATATAGTAAGGCTTCTTTATTATCACAAATCCACCAAGAGTTTATAAGAATTAGATGGTAAAAATATTAAAAATGCTTACTTTAGGTTTGTAAATGATTCTACTGCCTTTTCGAACTTGTCTATGCTTTTTATTATTTCCTTGAGCTTAGGGTTTATATTATAGCCAAGGCCATAGCCTCGTTCCGTCCTTATATGCGTTGGCTGCAAAACATTAAGGTTCATAGATAACTCCCTTAAAGTTATTATGAGGGTTTTCCTAGTAAACTTCTTTCCGAGTACAGCGTAGATCTCTTTTGTAGTTCTGGGCGACTTTTCCATAAGTAGCTTAAGTACTGCATAGTTAGGCCTACTAAGCAACTCTCTTATAAGCCATATCTCGTCCTTCTCCTTCATAAACACCACAAGTTCTCGAGTTTAATACTAATAATACTAAAATATATTTTTATGACAAACTTTATAAATGTATACTCAGATTTCAAAAACTTTACTCATTCTGCAATCAAAAGGTATTTAAATATATTTATACATAAATAAAATTATGTTTACTAAAGTATACTTAATTAGATTAAAGTAAAAGATGTGATTTTGTGCTCCTATCGTTTAAAAGAAAACAAAAAGAAGAAACAGAGGCTATTCCCTTAACCTTCTCCATAGAGGCGAAGAATGAAGGTGATGTTCAAGAGGTAATAGAGCTGCCTATAAGAAGGAGCATAATAAAGCTAAACGGCAGGTATCTATACGTGCTCGGCAGTAATCAAAAGCCCATTTTAAGGCATGAGCTAGATTTGGCTTCGATAGCCAAAGGAAAGATCGCAGAATTTTTCCTAAATAACGACGAAGCTGAGATCTTTAGTCCAACAACATTCGAAAAAGCAAGGGAGATAGCTTTTAGTTACTTGAAACAGAATATTGCAGAGGAGCGTGCATATTATATAGCGTATATAGCCGCTATCGATACAGTTGGCTACGGAGCGATAGGCTTGCTTCTAGAAGACAAAAACAATATAGAAGAAATAGAGATTAATACACCCACCTCGTCAATAAATGTATATACAACAAAATATGGAAGATGCGAAACTAATTTAGCGTATAAAAGTGAGCTTGAGTTTAGAAGAAGCATAAATAAGCTCCTTTATCTTGCTGAAAAAGAGGTTAATGTAAATAATCCAGTGGTTGATGCAGAGCTTGAAAACATAAGAGTGCATGCACAAGTAAGGCCTTATGCACATGCAGGAGCATTTGCATCGATAAGGATTGGTGGTAAAAAGCAGCTTGGAATAGATAAGCTAATAGCAAACGGTACTATAAATCCAGAGGTGCTTGCATATTTATGGCTTGCATTAGATGCTAAGCTTAATGTGATAATTTCAGGCGCTCCCGCAAGTGGCAAGACAACGTTGCTTTCTTCTCTTCTTACCCTTATACCAAGATATAACAAAGTCGTAGTTGTAGAAGAAGAAGCAAATGAACTTGGGGAATTTGCAGCAAACTATGTCTCAATATATAGCACAAAGAAAGGAATTAACCTACAGCAACAGGTTATAAATACACTTAGAATGAGGCCGGATAGGCTTATTATCGGTGAGATAAGGGGAGAAGAAGCAAGAGAGATGTTCTCAGGTTCTAACCTGGGCATTCCGTTCATGACAACTATGCATAGCAATGATGGTGGACTTTCTATATTAAAAAAGCTACTTGTTAAACCAATGAGTGTAGAGCCAAGCGCGCTTGGAATGCTTGATCTGGCTATATACATGAAGCAAGTTGATTTGAGCAAAAGGATTGTAGAAAGCATATATGAATATAGATGGCTCAGTAGGGGTGAGATAAACGATGGTGGTATAGATGTTGGTAATGTAGACAGAGTAGAGATAAACGAGATTGTAAAAAATGGTTTATTAGATTATGAAATGATAAAGAAATCAAAGGTGTTGGATTCATTTGCAAAGATAAGAGGTTTAAGCGGCAAGAAGGTTTTAGAAGAACTCAGAAAAAGAGCAAAGCTCCTTGAAAACATTCACACTCTAAAGCAAAATGAATTCAGTGAGATGGTAGATCACTATGGCATTGGCATTGAATGAATACTACGCCCTATTAATGGCTTCTATTTCCTCATTCTTAATTATAGCACTTCTTTATATAAGGCTCAAAAGATTTTATGATGAGGCAAGGCTCAAAAAAGATTTTATAGAATCGCTGTATCTTGCTATTGAATATGCAGGGGGAAAGCCCATTACAAAAGGACTTGAAATTGTAATGAAGAACACAAAGGATGAAAAGCTGAGGGGTATTTTAAGAAGAGAGGTTGTGAGCGATCTCATAAAGGGCACTTTATTAGATAGGATAAGAGAAGCATTTAAGACAAAATCAGGCGAGATTAATTATAATAAGATAAGCTCCTTGATTGAAAAGAACGAGGCAGAGCTTAAATTTACTGCATCGGAAATTGAAGCAGCTATGCAAAGAAGTGCAACATTTAATATGTTTATCTCAACGATAGCACCATCATTTATTATTCTTGGATTTATAGGTGATCTTATCGCCTCAGGCAGATTTAATCCAATTATGTTCTTTATTATGCTCATCATCCTGCCTGTATTATATGCGTTTGGCCTCACGCTCTCCCAAAGGCGTCTAATAAATGCTTTCGCAAATTGAATATATATTAGGTTTGGCAGGCATATTTCTTCTGGGCATTGACAAGATAGCGCTAGCTGCACTGCCAATAACAATATGCGCAATCATGCATCTGAGGATAAGAAAAAATACACATGAGAACATTATTGAAGTTGCTGATGAACTTTATTCCAAGAACGGCTCAGCCACTATAACGCTAGGCAAGCTCTCTAAAGAATTTAGGCAAATAGAAAAGGAGTTTAAACGCTATTGGTTAGGCGACATAAAAAATAGACCTAATGGGACAAAAGCTGGGCTTATTCTAGCAAATAGTGCAATTAGTGGAGAAAGTGCCTCTACCGCTTTAAGGCTTGCCAAAGGTGAAGAAAGAATAAAAGAGTACAAGGGCTATGCCACAGCTAAGGCAAAAGGGATGTATGTACTCACCTGGCTTGGCCTCTCTTTCTTCTTTCCATTCTTTTCTGGAGTAGGTTTAAGCATAATAACAGGAAGCAGCATTCTTGCAAATGCAAGCAATAGCGGCAGCATTGCCAATTTCTTTAGCGCTGCTGTTTTAGCCTATATCTTTGAATTAATGCTGATAAGCAATGCCTTCTATAATATAGAGAAAAGCTTTTGGTATGCTTTGCTTGACTCTATATTTCCTTTTTCGATCGCATTTCTTGTCTTAAAAGCTTCTTCGCATATATTTGCAATTTTATGAAAAAGGTGGTAGAATGAAGGAAGAGATAAAAGCATTCCTGGCTCTCGCAAAAAGCGCAAAAGGTCAAGGATCGTTGGAGTATATAATGATGCTTGCAGCTGCAAGCATTGTCATAGTATTAGCACTAGCAATGATAGTAAAGATGAAGCAGGCTGTGGTAACGAGCATAGCTGTCAACGGAACAAACATAAGCATATCATCTGCTATCTCGCATGAGCTCTCGGCGATAGCATCTAATAGCATGTGAGTGTAAGCATGAAGGCCCAGATCTCGCTTGAGCTACTAATATACCTTTCTATCTCTAGCATAAGCCTTTTAGCGATCTCTAGTTTGCTACTTTACTATATGCCAAGGATAAAGAGCGAGCTAGAAGAATATGCGGTATGGCTTATGCTAGCAAGGCTGGATACAGCTTCATATTATTACAGCAACGCAAGCGTTTACTTATTTATACCGCAAGGCTTATGCAATGCAAGCATAGAAGGCGATATGCTGCTCACAAGATTTGGGTCTTTCTATTTTAACCCAGCATTAAGCTTGGCCCCGAGTGATTTCTGTCCAGACAATGAGTATGCAACAATCTATATGAGAAATGAAGGTGGCTATATCTACGTGGGTAGATAACATGCAAGCACAAATTAGTTTGGAGATGCTTTTTTCTATGTCTCTCTCATTTATTCTATTTTCTTTGCTTTTATCATACACCTATACCTCGTATCTAAGGTATTCAAACCAGAATTTCAGCATATGCGAGGCACAAAATACAATACAGCTTGGTCTTGCCCATGGCTATATTCAGGGTGTTGAGAAATGCTAAGGCTTTTCCTAATATCGATAGATTTGCTCATTTCGCTTCCGCTTGTAATGTTGTTCATAGTTCTACTGGTTTCCCTTACATATATGATTAACTTAAACAACAGTTATACCTCATTCTTCTCTCATGAACTTTATGCATATGCTAAATCGCAGATTAATGAAGAGTTTGGGGTAAGAGCAAGCAACATTATACCATTAAATGCTAGCTGCAACGAATGCAGGATAACTACTTATAACCAGAAAGTGTATAAGATGGTGATAAATTGAAAGTACAGACAAGCTTAGAATTTATACTTATTTTAGGCGCTGTTTCACTATTGGTGCTTAGCGTTGTATCGGTTTATTCAAACAAAATAAGCCAAGCAAAAACAATTATCAGTTTAAATCTAACGATGCCTAGAGGGAACACTTCATACACGCAGAACATTTTTAATATATCCGCATATGCACCGCTCCAGACTTATGTTGGTTCACAGTATTCTCTTAATTATGTAATTATGTGCCCAAAAGGTTATGTAAATATAAGTATATACGCACCAAACATTCTGCTTTCAGAAGATAAAATAAACAGGAGCATAAATAATATCTTTGCAGGTTATGTTTATTTTGTACCTGAGCAATCTGGCACTAAAAATCTTAGACTAAGCTATAACGCTCTATGCAATGGTGCAAAATACAATGGCACTTTATTATTACCAACATATACAACATACTTGGCTTTTGAAAATAGAAGTGGAAGCGCAGGTTCGTTCTCTATTACCAAAAGAAATGAATTTATTAGGTATAACTATTCAGGAACAGAGAACGTGTTTGCTATAACAACGTGGTGGCATTGCACACTTTGGCGTGGCATACCATACCCTAGGGATATTGTTGCCCAATGTGGCACTTCAAACGCATGGGATTACTTTATGTTTAATGGTTATTGCTATACAAGAGATGAAGGAGTAGATGCTACCACATGCATTTATCCCACACAAACAGCATATAACCTAAGCACGATCAATAGCTATGACCACACCTTCCTATATAATTTCTCTATAGAGATAGATTACCAAGGCCTTCGGATGAGCGCCATATTTAATAATACAAAGTGCGCAAAAGTATTTCAGGGCAATGCAAAAATTGGCACTGCATGCATAGCAAACATAAGTGGCATAGGTCCGCTTAATTATGCTTCGCTAATTTCAAATGGAACTAAAAGTGGAATTGCAAATCAAACCTTATACCAATCTTACTCCCAAGCAAGGAATAATCTTTATAGCACCTTAGACTTTTTTAACGGCTCTTCAATCGGTAGTCCAGAGCAATCACAGATAAATAGTGCTATAAGTTATTACATCAAAGTTGCTTCGGATTTGGAAAAATATGGTTTTGAAAACGAAAGCAACTGCCATATTGGGTCTAGCTACGTTATATGCAAGCCAGTCTATCCGCTAGCCTATGTAATAAATGCAACATTAAATGAAAGCATAATAAATACAACCCTTTACTTTCAAGGGAGCGTTTTGAATTTGAGGGGTAAATAAATGAAAATACAGTTTGCAAGCATAGAAGCGCTTGCTGCACTTTTGCTAATTTCTAGCGTAGCTGGCATAGGGATAAATATGCTTAACGAAGCTTACCACGAAGCCCTTATCGGAAGAATGTTTGGTCTAGAGAATATGGCCGCTTTTGATTTCATAAATGAAGTGTATACAAACTCCTCGTTTGGAAACTGCATAAACCAAACAGTATCAAACAGTTCATGCATAATCAATTACCTCTCCTTATATAAAGAAACATACCATTTAAATGGCATATTATTTTCGGCAAACAAAACATATAAAATCGGCAACATTACAGAAGAGGCCATAAGGCGTTGCTTTCCGTATGGTGATAAGATCCTTTGCATATATTTGGGGTGATTGCATTTATTACGGCCTTCTATTTGGCATAGCCATACTTTTTTCAGTGTTTTTTCTAAGCCTGGTCATTAGGCTCGTTAATTATTATAGTCTAGTCTCGTTAGAGTATGGCAGGCTTGGATATGCAATCACTTTAGAATCGCTTGGAGAAATGGCCCAGTATCAAAATCAAAGTTATGTTTGCTATGCTGCACTGCTCGACGGCTTGCAATGCATTAACAATACCATTTATTATGGTAATTCGTATATTATTTTAGAGAATAGCAGGTAGTGATAGATAAAGATAAAAAATAAGCCTACCCAATAATAATAGTATTTATGGCCTTGGTGGTGTAACGGCTGCATGAAAGGCTGTGGACCTTTAGGACCGGGTCCGACTCCCGGCCAAGGCCCGTTTTTCTTTTAAAAATAGTAGGACAGTATATTGAAAAATTTTTTAGAAAGAAATAAGAAAAGTGAGTTCGATTAAATATCATGGAATATCGCTTGAAGTGCACTAAATGTGGAGAAATTTACGATAGCAAATATCCTTACCAAGAATGCGCTAAATGTGGCGGCCTGCTAGAGGTTATATATGAAGGCAAGCTTCCGAAATTAAGAAAAATAAACTCCTTCTGGGATTTTGAGCCCATTTTGCCGAAGGGCAAATACAAGCATTTTGAGGTTGGCTTAACTAGAACAATCAGAATAAGCGATAACCTCTACTTAAAGCTAGAAATTGATAATCCAACACACTCTTTTAAGGATAGAGGCTCTGTTGTAGAGGTTGCAAAAGCCCATGAATATGGCTATGATGAGATAGTATGCGCCTCTACGGGCAATATGGCTTATTCATTAGCTTATTATGCAAAGACATATAATATAAAGGCAAAGATCTTTGTAAGCAAAAATGTGAGCAAAGACAAGATGGAGTATATAAGGAAAACCCATGATGCTGATGTTACAAAGGTAAATGGCGATTTTACATTAGCTCAGAAGCATGCAGAAGAGTATGCAAAGAGGAAGAATGCATTCCTAACAGGAGATTATTGCTATAGAAAAGAAGGGCAAAGGACTATAGCTTATGAGCTTAATGAATATAGGCCAGACAATATTATAGTTCCTGTAGGGAATGCAACACTCATAAGTGGAATTTTAAAAGCGATAAATGAAATGTACAGTGCTAAAATGCTTAGAAAAGTACCAAAGGTTATCGGCGTAGAATCTTCTCGTTGCAAACCTTTATACAATGCATTCAAAACTGGCAAGCTCGTTTATGAAAAGCCCAGAACAAAAGCAGATGCAATAGCTGTTGGCTACCCAACATTTGGCATGCAGGCAATTGAATTGCTTAAGAAGTTTAAAGGAAGCGTAACGATAGTGAGCGACAAGGAAATGGTAGCTGAGCAAGCGTTTCTATACAAAAATTATGGTATAATAGCTGAGCTAGCAGGGGTTGCATCGCTTGCCGCTTACAAAAAGCTTAAGCTGAAAGGAAAGAGTATTGCAATAATAAGTGGAGGAAATGTCTAGAATATATAAAGTGCGAAAAATCTCATTAGCTTAACTATAAATCTATACCAAGAACTGCTCTTTCTTTTAACATCCTTTACCAATGGCTTGTACTTCACTTTTTCCTCTGCTGTGAGCTTGCCCTCCTTAACTATTTCTGTTTTTTTGCCATCAACTATTTGTGTTTCTGTCTTGCTTACTATATCTTTTCTTACCATTGCATACCATTCATCTAAAGTGCTGCCATGAGCCTTTATCATGCGCAGGAAATCCTTCATCTTTACCTTTCTTCTTCTACCTGTTCTGTCCTCTTCAACAGCAGGTATAAGAGCAGCCTTGTCGCATATAGCGGCGATGTCTGCTTGTGAGAAGCCCATTGTTGCCCTTGCAAGCCTGCCAAAATTAATATGAGCAATAGGCATATTCCTTGTATTGTAGATAAATGCAGCCTTCCTTGCCCTGTAGTCCGGTGGTGGTATATATATTGCTTCTCCAAACCTTCCGCTTCTCTTTAGTGCTGGATCTATATCCCAGGGTGCGTTAGTCGCACCTATAACGAATATACCTTCTGGATTCTTTTCTACACCATCCATCTCCTGCAAAAACTGGTTTACAGCCATACGCATGTAGCTTTGCGTCTCGCCACCACCTTCTCTTTTCATTCCAAGTGCATCAAGCTCATCAAAGAATATAATGCAAGGAGTATTCCTTCTGGCCTGTTCGAAGATCGCGTGCATATTTTTTTCTGTATTTCCAGCGTACATATCTACTATTTCATTTATCCTTGCTATTATTACATTTGCATTTGTCTCTCCAGCTATTGCATTTATAAGGTATGTCTTTCCATTTCCTGGTGGGCCATAGAATAATACGCCTAAGCCGAGCTTCTTTCCATAAGCCCTGAGCAACTCTGGTTTCTTAATTGCAAGTATAATATTCTCATAAATAAGCCTCTTTACCTTTTCCATGTCTGCTACGTCTTTGAATGTCATCTTTGACTTGTGCCACTTTGTCTGCTTTATCTGACCTTCTTGTATTATCGTTTCTCCACCTTCCTCCTCTTTCTTCTCCACAGTCTTAGCCCCCTCTATTGTTTCCTCAGCTACCTTTGGTATAGGGCCTGCCATCTTCTGCTTGAGCTGCTCGAGCCTCATTTTTGCTGGCTCGTAGTTTGGATTCTTTGAAAGCGCTTTTTCATACCACTCCTTTGCGCCTTCATAATCATGCTGGTATTCGTTTATTATGCCAAGCACATAAGGAGCATCATAGCTATCAGGCTCCATCTTTAAAACATAGTCAATATCGCGTATTGCTTCATCATATCTATTTAGTATTGCGTAGCTAAGTGCCCTGTTAAAATAAGCACTCGAATAATTTGGATCAATCTTTATTGCCTGTGTATAAAGATCTATAGCTTCCTCAAACTTGTTTGCTTCGAACTGCTCGCCTGCTTTTTGGTAAAGCTCTTTTGCAAGCGGATTTACACCTTTCCCCTTTTTACCGCTACCTTCCTTGTTTTCATTTTTTTCATTACTATTTTCATCTCCATTCATTTCCATCACAGGCTGAGCTTAGACTGTTTATTAATATTACTCTTATTCTTATTCTTTAATATATTATCTTCCATTTTATCTAAAAATTTATTTAGTTCTCTATCCACCATTGCTATATATTTATTCTCCCTTTTTGCATTTTGAAACTTGCAACTTTTGAATTTACTTGCAAGCTCAATTACTCTTTTATTAAGCTCCTTTAGATGTTTTTCCTTAACCTTGTATAAGCCGTTTATCTGCTTTACAGCCACTTCGCTGTCTGAAGTAAGTATTACATTATTTTCATAGCCGTACAGCTTTGCCACCTTTTCTAATGCGGCTATTATTGCCATGTATTCTGCAAAATTATTTGTTTTTCTGCCATTATAGAATACTTCTTTTATAAGAGGCTTATTTGAGCTATCCAAAATTAAATAACCTGAAGCACTTTTGCCCGGGTTTCCTCTTGATGCACCATCTGTATAAATATAAATGTCCATTCGATCTATAAGATTAAAGACATGCTATTATAAAATCTTTTTTATCAAAAATAAGATTGAGAGCATGAATGCAAAAGCACAGAGCGCTATAGAATACCTTACCACATACGGCTGGGCACTATTGATAATGGGGGTTATTCTAGTTGCACTATATTCTCTTGGCTTGTTCAGTCCTGGTACATTTGCAGGCCAGGAGTGCTTGCTACCAGCAGGGCTAAGCTGCACAAACTTTTACCTTGCGCCTAATGGTCTTCTTACATTAAATCTGCTTCAGGTAACACAATCCCCTATAAATGTAACAGCAATAGGTTGCTCATCAAACCAAACAACGATAAACATGCAAATACCTTATAATCCGCCATCAAACCAGATTTACATGCCAATAGGTTCAAACTACACCTTTACACTATACTGCTACAGTGGCAATAGTATATATACAGGAAAGCCTGGAAGTTTGTATAATGGCTACCTAATAATAAATTATACCTCTACAACTACAGGATTCCCACACATAGTGACAGGCCAGATAATAGTAAAGGTTAGTTAGATATTGCTAATTACAGATTCAAGGGGCTATCTTCTTTAAGTCTGCTATCCTTCCGAAATCGAGCGTCTCTCCTTCTGCTATACATAGTGCACGCATCGAATCTATATCAAGTTTGGTAAAAATGGGTGCTAGTTCCGATACATTTTCTAGATTAACAGAAACGCCTTCTGCAAAGTAATTCATCGCAGGCAATATTAGTATCTTTCTCTGCCCATAATCGCCAATTAAGTAGCACTTCAGCTTCTCTTTTGCGCCAACCTCAGTATATAATGTGATTGCAGGGTGCAAATGACCCATTATAAGCCACTTGCCACCTTCTGTTCTTGGCAATTGCTCGCCATGAAAGAAGAGATAATCACCCATAAGAGCTTCTTGCTTGTATATCTTTACGTCGAGAGAGCCCTTTAGCCTATCTACAAAGTTATCATGATTGCCTTTTATCAAGATAATCTCTTTTATACCCAACCCCCTTAGAAAATTAACAAACTCATAAAGTTCGTTAAATTCTTCAACATGGACCTTGGAGAATTCATTTTTAATATCACCATCAACTATTATTCTCGCTGGCTTTCTTTCATTAACTGCATTGGCGATCATCTCTTTTATCTTTTTTAAGTTTATCTTAGGCAAGAATATTCCATTTTCAGCCATTACACCCTCGTAGCCAAGATGCAGGTCAGAACACACAATAGCTGATAAATCTTTTATATATACAATAGGTGTTCCGTCGATAATCTCAATTTCGCCGAGATCCATTTTAACCCCTATTTATCAACTTAAGGACTTGCTTATGCAGCTCCTTTATGCGCTTTCTTCTATCTTTCATCATTACTATGTCTGCCTCGCCAAATGTAAGCATAAGATGCGAGAACGGAGAAGGCACACGCGTTTTTATTATCTTGTACTTTATCGCACCTTTTTCTATCTCCTTTAATATCTCTTTAGCCCTTGGTAAATCCATAACATCTTCGAGTATCTCCCTATATGTCTCCTTTAATATAGGAAAGCTTGGATTCATTTCCTCTACTGCGGTAAGAAGAGACTGAGCATTAAACTGCTGCTTATTAACACTTATCTTCTGACCCTTGTAATTTCTAAGTACCATAAAGCTTCTTGCTGCACAATGCCTGAATCTTCTCTTCATCATCTCAGTTCTTCTTATATTTTCCTTTAGTAATTTTGTCACATCAAGTTCAGCAATTTTTGAGAAAATCTCAGTAATTGAACCTTCTTCTACTTCTGCCTGCAATGAGAGTACAAAGCCGTTGTCGCTAACCATTATACCTATGTCTTCGCCATAATGTTCGCCAAGCAGTATGGCAAATATTCTTGAAAGTGCATCGTTAATGCGCCTGCCATACAATGAGTTGAAGATTATGTAGCTTAATTCGCCCTTTGTATCATGTGTCATCTCTATAAGTATAAACCTGTCGTTAGGCACATACTTTGCATATAATATCTGCTCCACAAAATACTGCAATATAGATTTTTTGGCATTTTCATCAGCAGGCAATTCATCGAGTATTTTGTTTACCTCATCTGATTTTAAGCCTTTCAATGCTAGCGCCTTCTTACTCGGCAAAGCCCTCTCTATCGCGTTTGCAAGCCTCTCCCTGAACTTGCCTATCTCGATGGCAAGTTCGTAGCTTAAAGGAAGCTGCTCAGAGAACCATGGTGGTATTGTTGGATATTTGCTCTCTGCCCTGCTAACAAAACATCTCATTCCACGCGCGTACTCAAATCTATACAATCTACCTCCAAGAACAAAAATATCATTAGGCTTGAGCCTTGCAAGAAACTCTTCCTCTATGTTTCCTATCCACCTCTTGCCTTCGTAAACATCTATAGCAACCTCATCAGGTATTGTGCCCAGATTAAGATAATATATTATCTTTGTATATCTGCCACGCCTTCCAAAAGCACCTTCTTTTTCATCGTACCATATCTTTCCATAAACCCTTCTGCTTTCTAAGCCGACATAGCTTCCAGAAAGGTATTCAAGCAATGCTATAAAGTCACTCTTTTGCAAGTTGTGGTAAGGATAGGCATTCCTCACAAGTTTATATGCATCATCAACCTTCCACTTCTTTGTCAGGGACATACCAACAATATGTTGTGCTAGCACATCAAGTGCATTCATCGGCGTTGAGAATTTGTCAAGGAGTTTTTTATTTGCACTATATAGCATAACAGAACATTCAACAAGATCATCCCTATTAACTACAATTATCTCTCCTTTTGCAACATCATAAAATTTATGCCCGCTTCTGCCGATCCTTTGTATAGCCCTTGTTATGCTTTTTGGCGAGCCCAGCTGTACTACATTGTCAATGTAGCCTATATCTATACCGAGCTCAAGGCTTGTCGAAGAGACTACACATTTTAGCGAACCTTTCTTTAGCATTTCTTCTACACCAAGCCTTATCTCCCTTGAAAGTGAACCGTGGTGTGCTGCCAGCTCTTGCTCGCTGTATTTAAACCTCTTCATTAGATTGAATACCACACGCTCTGTGCCACTTCTCGTATTTGTAAATACAAGCGTCGTATTATTTTTCTTTATGATGCTGTCTAGGATCTTGTATATCGCACTCTCTATCTTCTCATCGCTAGTATTGATTATGTCTTTTACTGGGCATATTGTTGTAAACTCCATCTTCTTGTCCCATGTTGCATCAACAATGTAGCATTCTCTCTCTTCGCCGTTGTTGTACCCAACCAGAAATCTAGCTGCTTCCTCCAAAGGATAAAGGGTTGCACCCAAACCTATCCTTACAAAGTCATGCCCACAAAGTTCGGCAAGTCTCTCTACAGAGAGCGAGAGATGAACACCCCTCTTGTTGTTTGCAAGTTCATGCAACTCATCGATTACTATATATTTAAGGTCCTTAAGGCTCTCGGAAAATTTACTTGCATTTAATAATATCGCAAGGCTCTCTGGTGTGGTAACAAGTATGTTTGGTGGATGCTTCAATTGCATCTGCCTTTCTTTCTGCTCAGTATCGCCAGTCCTAATGCCTATTGTTATCTTTCTATCAGCATTGAACTCGCTATATATCTCTTCAAGCGGCTTGCTTAAGTTCCTGTATATATCATTATTAAGCGCCCTAAGCGGAGAAACGTATATGCAGTATACCTTCTCCTCAAGCCTACCGCTGTCTGCAAGATCCATAAGTTCGCTCAAGATAGCCATGAATGCAGAAAAAGTCTTTCCGCTGCCTGTTGGCGCTGTTATAAGTACATTCTTACCTAGCCTTATAAGCTTGAAAGAGTAATATTGAGGTGGTGTAAGCTCCTTAAAATGCTCTTTAAACCACTTCCTTATTTTAGGGTTTAGCGCTTCAAGACTCTCTTCTTCACTAAAACGCTGAGCATATTGTATCATATAACCATTCTTCGCAAAATTAGACAGCAAACTATATAAATTATACCAATTAAATATATAATCCTAGTGGTAGGGAGAATGGCGACAAAAGATATAAAGAAAAGGCTCGAACAATTCAAGAAAACGCAGGATATAAACAAGATCGTAGAGAAAGGAAACATAGAATCACAAGCGTTGATAGAGAGTGCAGGCGAGGACAGGCCAGCAGAAGCAAGCCACGCTTATGATTTAATAAATGAAAGCGGGAACCTAAGCTTAAACGAAACGCATGTCAGGGAAAATAAAAGAAAAGTAAAAAGAACAACAAAAGCAAAGAAGTCAAAGAAAAAGAAAGAGAGAAGATGATCCTCGAGCCGTTGAGGTTGGGTATTTTTAGAAAGAGATAAATAGCTTAAAGGCTAATCTTTTTCTATGTACACCACAATAAAACCACCAAAATTAAAGGAAGGAAGCACAATAAGGATTGTAGCACCCGCATGGGCACCTGATATTAAGGACCTTTCAAAAGGTATAGATGTTCTTAGGCACATGGGCTTTAAGATTAGCCTTGGAAAAAACATTAAGAGGCTTGCACAAATATCTTATCTTTCAGCACCAGACAAGGAGCGCGCAAGTGAACTAATAGAAGCCTTCAAAGATGATAGTGTAGACGCGATATTCTGCGGAAGGGGCGGCTATGGGTCAATGAGGATTTTGCCTTACCTAGATTTTGATGTTATTAAAGAGCACCCGAAGATCTTTGTTGGTTATAGTGACATTACAGCGCTTCATGTAGCAATAAACAATTTTGCACACCTTATAACATTCCATGGTCCTATGCCGGGAGCTGATTTAGAAGAGATAAAGAAATCGAGCTTTAAAGAGCTTATAGGTATATTAAAAGGAGAAAATAAAGACATAAATCCGCCTCCGGAAAGGATTATAAAATATATAATAAGTGGCAAGGCTACAGGAGTTAGTATGGGCACAAACTTTTCACTAATAGCATCACTTGTAGGCACAAAATACTTCAAAGAAGCAAAGGGGAAGATACTCTTCTTAGAGGATGTCAGCACGACAGCATGGGACATGGATCGTTACTTTGCAACACTCAACTTAGCTGGCCTATTACAAGATTTTGAGGGTTTTGTTTTTGGCGATTTTACAGACATTCCAAAAACAGAAGACGCAACACCAGTAATAGAAGAGATCGTTCAATACCATATTGCTCTTGCCAACAAGCCTGCACTTTATGGCATGCCTTTTGGGCATGGTGATGAACAGATGCTTATTCCACTCAATGCAAAGATGAGCATATCTTCTGAACCGCCATACTTGGAGCTGCTCGAAAGCGTTGTTGAATAAAAAATTATATAGAGTCTATTTTATCGTCGCCTTTTTCTTTATCTTTATCACTCTTTTCATCCTTTCTTTCAAGCTCAGGCGATTTACCAACAGAGAGCTTAACCCCACCGTTTGGATCTCTTGTAATTGTTATATCTAAGTTGTCACTTCCAAGCATTCTCCTAAGCTCTTCATAAGTATATGAACCAATGTTATTGCCTATCTCCTGCGTTTTGCCTTTGTTCTTAAGGATCTCGGCCCTCTTTTCCATAATTACCTTTCTTTCTATTGTTGTGTATACAATAGATAGGCTAGGCTTCTCTGCATCGTATATATCCTCTATTCCAAGCTCTATAGGCTTATAACCCTCGCTCTGATATACAAAAGGCAGTACCGCTTCAAACTCGTCCTTTAGCCCCTCAACAATCTTTTTCACCGCATCGCTCCTTCCTGCGATTATAAAGTCATCGCTATCAAGGAAGCCAACAAACGCTTCGCCATTAACCTCTTTCACCTTATCTTGCAGCAATTGTGAAACAAGCCTTAGTATTGTTATTCCTGCGTTCGCACCAAATGTAATCGCAAAACCAGCAAGGCCATTCACCTTGATCCTTCCTATCTCATAATCGCTCTGCAATGCCTTTTCAACCGCTTCTGATATTTTGTCTTCATTAGGCAGATCTATAAGAGGATCAAACCTCTTGCCCTTCTTTCTTAAGAATATAGTAACCAAGCTTCTAAGTTCTTCAGGATCAAAAGGCTTCTTTATATAATAATCTGCACCATACTTTATACCTTTGAACCTGTTGCTTGTTGCATCCATTGCACTTACAATTATAACAATTATATCCTTCAAAGCAGGGTCTTTTTTTATTGTTTTGCATATCTCTAAGCCATCCATGCCTGGAAGCATAAGGTCTAGAATTACAAGATCAGGCTTATCATTCCTTATCATTTCCATTGCTTCATTGCCATCATAAGCGTTTCTTATTTCAAACCCTTTACCAACAGAGAGAGTCATAAGTCTGTTTATGTTCTTATCGTCTTCTACAACTAGTATCTTCCTAAGCTGTGGCTCCTCCTGTAGTATATAATAGGTAAGTACACCGCCGCTCTTCCTTGATGCAATCGCATTAATATTTTCAAGCTCCTTAAGCGCCTTGTTGAGCTCTTCTTCTGTAGCACCCTTGGAGCTTGCTATATTTGAAAGATCATTATAGGCTATTTGCTGCCTCTCGTTTATAATAGAGATAAGATCTGACTTAAGCTCGTTAATGTCCATATGATCGCCCTTATTCTATGTAAAGTATAAAAATATATTATTCTTTTGCTTTATTTCACATATTTCAATTCCAACAAAAATAAACAAGAAAAAGGCAATAAAAGATAAATTTAAATCTATATTCAAATTAATAGTATTGATTGCATGAACCCGACCTACAAAAAAGGAAAGAAAAGGAGCAACAAACTGCCAATAGCAATTGCTGTTGTAATAATTTTAGTTGCGCTGATCATATTTGCAATAATATATACGCAACCGCATGTATATTATGTTAATGCACCAACAAGATTAGGTTTAGCCTTGAATAGCAGCATACTTTATAAGCTGCCATCATCTACCGATACTTTTGTACTTTACCTTAAAAACTCAACAAACAGCTCAGCCACATTATATATAACAAAAACCCCTGTCTTGGCTTATCCTGTGCTCGCAGTATATCTAACTAGAGGCGGCTCTGCTAATATAAGTAGTGAAGAATTAAAAGTTGCGGACATGCACATCTTGCTAATATCATCAAATTACAAAGTAGCTGAACTTGAACTTACTCCAATAGATCCAAGCCTCGGCTTAAAAACAAGTGGATTAAGCATATATTTGCAGCCAACATCATTTATTGAAAGGATGCTTTACACTGGAAACGTTAGCATCATATCTACAACATCAACCACAACATCCACAAGTATTACAACCACAACAATAAATCAGTCCTCTATTATACCGATGCAGCAGATTATGAGCTTTGTAAACACAACCGCACCTGGCATATTGATGAACAGCTTTGCAGCACTTTATCAGAAAGACAGGGCATGCAATGCAAGCGTTTACAATGCTACTTTCCAAACATTAGAGAATATGAAGGCAGTAGGCCCAAATTCATTCTATAATGTAAGTCCTTCTGTTCCAAGAAATATTAATATAAATGTAACAAAATTAGCAAACAATACATACCTTGTAACCTATATAGGTGTTACCCCTTCAAAACTTTATACAGGCGCTTTACTAAATTTGAAGGTTAGCTTAACTCCTACACCTACTCTTCTTAATGTCTCTTTTGAAGGACCTTTCAAATACATGAATCTTACTCAGGTAACAAAGATATACACATTCCAAAGTAGCATACAAAACTTCTGTGGGGCGTATATGCCTTATATACCACATTAGCTTTTCTTTTCTTATGCTTCCTCCTTAGCTTGGGCACCTTCCTTCTTTTTTCTTAAGTCTATAGGAATTGTAAACCAGAAGGTACTGCCCTTTCCCGGCTCTGAGTTAACACCTATCCTGCCCTTGTGCAGCGATATTATCTCCTTCGCTATCGGACAAGCCTAGCCCTGTGCCCGCTCCTTCCTGCTTTGTAAGGCCTTTTTTGGGCACTTGATAAAACTTCCTGAAAAGCTTTCTCTGGTCTTCTTTGCTTATGCCTATACCTGTATCACTGACCTCTACCCTAACATTCTTTCCTTTTTTATATATCTTCACAGTAATGCTTCCGTGCTCTGTAAACTTTATCGCATTGCTTATCAAATTAACAAATACTTGGATAAGCCTATTCGGGTCTGCTATTACTACAGGCACATTATAATCTACATTCCATGAGAAGATAAGGCCTTTGTTTGTTGCAACCTCCTCTAGAGCCTTTATGCTCGGGTTCTCTTCTAGTTTTGCCAAATTCACCTCCTGCAGGTCAAGCTTTATCCTGCCAGATGAGAGCTTTGCCACATCTAGTATTTGCTGTATAAGCTGCATGAGCCTCTCGCTCTCATCTAGTATAATTTTAACATATTCTTTTTGTTCATTGTTGAGCTCGCCAAACTCGCCATTTTCAAGCAGAGATGAAAAACCTTTTATGTTTGTTATTGGAGTTTTTAGCTCGTGCGATATATTGTAAATAAACTGTGTCTTAAGATCACTTTCACTCTTAAACCTCTCTTCATTTCTTTTTGAATCTGCAAGCGCTTCTTCTAACATTTCTATCCTTCTTTTTGTCAGAAGCTCCTTTCCCATTATAATATAGCCAGAAATGTTTCCCCTCTCATCTATAATCCTGCTTATAGTTTGATATGCTGGCACTTCTTCGCCAGTTCTTGAAATAAGGTTAGCAAATATGCTTCTTGCCACACCTTCTCCACGCGCAATCTCGATAGCCTTTCTTATGCTATCCTTACCTTCGTTGCCATAAAGTAATGATATATCTTTGCCAGCAAGATCATCTAGCTTATAACCAAGAAGCTGCTCCACACTTTTGTTTACTTCTTTTATATAGCCTAACTCGTTTGTTACTATTATCATATCGCTTGTGTTTTGCAGAAGCTCATTGAAGTTTGAGCTCAGGCCCTGCACATATCTTTCTAGTTTATTGTCTGAGACTAAACCGAGATAGCCTTTCTCAGTAGCGATTAAGCTTAGCTTCACCTCGTTAGATGTGTTGTTTCCAAGATTGAGCGTAAATTTGTCTGTAAAAGAGTCTTTCTGAAGCTGTGCATTAAGCTTATCTTTTTCGTTTACTAGGTTTATCAGTTTTTGACCTAGCATAAGCCCCGCTTGCGGAAGAACCTTTTCTGCATTCTCGCTGAGCCATACAACTTTAGTATCCTTATCAAGCTCAAAGATAAATTCTAGAGAGCTGTTGCTTATCACATTGAGCCTTTCCGCAAGCTCTTTCTTTTCGGTAATGTCTAAGAAGGTTACATGCATAAGCCTGTTATTTATCATATTTACAGAAACAAAAAATACCCTTCCATTCGGTGCGTTTACCTCTGCGGTTATTCCTCTACCAAGCGATGCAAGCATGTTGCCATCAATATTAAAGAATTCACTTATGCTTCTACCGACAAATTCCAGTGAACTCTTCGAAAATAGGTTAAGCATACTTTTGTTTGCCTTTACTATCTTTCCGCTCGTTTCTACAAGCGCTTGTGGCACCATAGCTTCAAAAGAAGCATCAAAATATTTGGCTAGGCTTCTAGCTCTTTCCCTTTCTGACCTGCTTATTATTTGATGTGAAAAAATGTAAACACCGAGCGAGAGTGCATCTAAAATATCTTGGCTGAATCTCTCCTCGCTTTTGGAAAGCATTTTCAATATACCAACAGGCTTGTTATCAGCAGTTATTGGAAATATTGCAACGCTTTTGTAACCAGAGTTATATAGATTTATTAGCTCTGGAAATGCTGAGTAGCTGCTTAGCCTATTATCGATATAAACCTTCCCTGTGTTTATCACATACTCTTCAGAGGGTTCGAGGCTCTCCCTGTTAGGGCTTACTTCTTTCATCAATACTTCGTCTAATCCGAAGATTTGTTTCACATTCTCTAAAAATTTCTCTGTAAGCTCTTTTTGTTCGGGCCATTTCTTGCCAAGTTCTACGGTATCGAATAAGAATTTAAGGACTGCAAGATTATCAAACATCAAATCAGCCTAGAATAATAATATATTCTTAACATAATTTATAATTTTAACTATAGAGTAGGATTTTATGGAGGTTAAAGAAATATTCGAAAATGTATATAAATTAGATTCTAGGCTAGCCACACTCAACTTAGTACCAGGAGAGAGAGTATATGGCGAAGAGCTTGTTAAGGTTAATGAAAAAGAGTATAGAATGTGGAACCCATATAGAAGCAAGCTTGCAGCAGCTATACTTAACGGCCTAAAGGAGATGCATATTAAAAAAGGCTCGCATGTTCTATACCTTGGTGCTGCAAATGGCACAACATGTAGCCATGTGAGCGATATTATAGGAAAAGGTGGTATTCTTTTTTGCATAGAGATATCGGAAAGAAGCATGCGCGATCTGATAAAGGTGTGCGAAAAAAGGAGCAATATGCTTCCAATACTAGGTGATGCTAGGAATGTAGACGCTTATGCGCAAGAAGTTGGAAAGGTTGATATATTGTATGAGGATGTTTCATCGAGAGACCAAGCTGAGATACTTCTGGCAAATGGAGGGGCGCTCAAGAAGGGCGGATTTGCGTATGTGGCAATAAAATCGCAGAGCATAAGCAGTGCAAAGAAGCCAAGCGAGGTTTATGAAGAATTTATAGATAAGGTTAGCAGCGAATTCAAGCTTATAGAGAAGATAAAGCTTGAGCCTTTCCACAAAAAGCATCTTTTCGCTGTTTTTGAGAAGGTATAAATTTATAATCTGCGATTGTTAATCATGCAAAACCAAACAGCACAACAAGCTTTTAAATATGCATGCCCATATTGCGGAAATATATTTTATTCCTATCTTCAAAATGGCTCGATATGCCCATTCTGCAAATTATATACAGACAGAAGCGAGAACGAGCTTGCAGATGATGTGCTCTTCAAGCAGCTAAACACTGCAAATAGCAATATAGCACAAATGAAGTACTATGATCTAAGCGCTATAGAAAGCAATGTAATTGCAAAAGGGAACCCTGCTTATACATATGCGCTTGCAATCCTTTATATGAGAAACTCGGATATTAAGCATAAAGAGAAAAACTACGCGCTTGGAGGATTCATGGAAGATAATTCGAAAAATGAAGAGGAATCACATGCGCTTTATGCAAAGGCAAAGGCGCTATTATATGATGTAATCTTTGAATGCAAGAAAAATGAGGCTATTAATAATGAGCTTTATTATATAGAGTTTCTATCAGAAATAAATCTGAATAGAAGTTACTATGCTTACAAAGCCTTAGAGGAGCTACGTAAAAACGAAAAGAACCAGCACATTATTGAATATGCAGAGGCACTCTATGCGCTAAAGACAAACAGCAAAAACGCTGTTGAACTTGCAAATAAGCTCATCAATAGCGGTGAGCCTGCAATTAGCTTTGAGCTTGCTGAATTTTATGCTAGAAATGGCAAACTAAAAGAAGCAAAAAAGGTACTTCAAACCCTTGCAAGCAACTCGATAAGCATGCCAAGCTCAAAGTTCCTGCTCGACAAGATAAACGAGCTCCTCAACCTTTAGCTACCCCTATAGGGACATTCCTAGCCACTATTTTTGAAAGCCCAGCCCTTTCAACAACCTCCACAACTGAATCCACATTCTTATACGCCCACTCAGCCTCTTCACTTATAAGCTTCTTTGTTCTTACCCTTACCTCTATGTTCTTGCTCTCTAATGAGCCAAATGTCTTCGATGCTGGTATCTCCCTTACAGCTTGGTGCCTTGACATCACCCTGCCTGAGCCATGGCATGTAGAGCCAAAGGTTTCATTCATCGCACCATCAAGGCCTGCAAGAACGTAGCTGGCAGTACCCATGCTTCCAGGAATCAATACAGGCTGTCCAATAGACCTATACTTCTTTGGTATTTCCTCCCTGCCCTTGGCGAATGCCCTAGTAGCACCCTTCCTATGCACATACACCTTTACTTTCTTATTCTCAAATGTATGCTCCTCAAGCTTTGCAATATTATGCGCCACATCATAAAGAATTTCCATGCCAAGAGCATCCGCACTCTTATTAAATATTTCTTCAAAGCTCTTCCTTATAGAATTGGATATTATCTGCCTGTTCGCAAATGCATAGTTAACAGCGCAACCCATAGCATCTAAGTAATCATCAGCTTCTTTGCTTCCGATCTTTGCGTAGCTTAGCTCTGGATCAACTATCTTTATGTTGTTTTTTCTCTGATACTCAACAAGCACCCTTAGATAATCGCTGCATATTTGGTGTCCAAATCCCCTTGAACCTGTATGTACCATAACCACTATCTGACCTTCAAATAAGCCATATCTATTTGCCCTCTCTTCATCAAACACCTTTTCTACCTTCTGTACTTCTAAGAAATGGTTACCAGCGCCAAGCGTGCCAAGCTCGTTTATACCTCGTGATTTAGCCATGCTGCTTACTTTTGACAGATCGGCTCTTTGCATATGCCCGTTTTCCTCTATAGAATCTGCATCATCCTTAAAACCAAATCCTTTGCTTATCACATACTCTGCCCCCTCCTCGGCTATCCTTTTAAGATCAGCATTTGAGAAACCTAGGTTTATTCTACTTCCAACCCCACTAGGCACATTAACAAAAAGCTTGTCCATAAGCTGCTTAAGCTTAGGCCTTACTTCTTTCTCTGTAAGGTTTGTCTTTATAAGTCTAACGCCGCAGTTTATGTCAAAGCCTATCGCACCTGGTGAGATAACGCCGTTGTCTGCGTCAAATGCAACCACGCCGCCCACAGGAAAGCCGTAGCCCTCATGCATATCAGGCATGAGCATCACATTGCCCACAATGCCTGGCAGAGTAGTTGCGTTTAAAGCTTGCTGTATCGTCTTATCTTTCTTTACTGTATTGAGCATCTCATCTTTAGAGTAGAGCACCACATTTGTATTCATGCCGCGACTCTCGTCTTTCTCTATCACAAACTTTACATCGCTTACCTTTTTTAATTCAACATCGACCAAATTACCACCTTTATAAACAAAACTAAAGAAAATAATATAAATAAGAAAAACTAATTAAAAACTGATTTAAACTAAGTTTATCTGCCATTTCCATTTAATTTATTATTTGGCAGGCAAACAAATAAATATGAGAAACTTGAAGGTTTTTATATAGAATGCTTATAATTAATAATGCGCAGGGGTGGCGGAGCCTGGTCAAACGCGGTAGACTCAAGATCTACTGGCTTAGGCCTGCAGGAGTTCAATCTTTGTGAATAAATCTCCTCCCCTGCACATTAAAGGTGATTATATGGTTAAGATTTCAAATTCTAAGAAAAATACTAAAAGCAAAAAGAGTAAAAACGCAAAAGAGAAAAGCATTGCTAAGAAGAAGGAAGCAAAGGCAAAGACTTCAAAGTACAGAAGGGGAAGCATTATAGAGAAGATAAAAAAGGCAAAGATAAAGGATAGTGTAATGTTTGAGCTGCCACACTACCCACAGACAGAGGAATTTACAAGCTCGGCAGCTAGTGCAATGATGGTGCTTAAGTATATAAACCCTGATTTTAAGCTAAGAAGAGAGCATGAATATGATATATGGCAAGAAGCGGTTAATGGAAGCGTATGGCATGGCTCGAGGTATGGCCTTGCATATGCACTTGCTAAGCGTGGTGCAAAGGTTGGCATTATAAGCAACATGAAAGATGAGGGCTATGAAAGGAAGCTCGCAGTATATGAGAACATTAATCTCGATACACTTGCCGCATCATTCAACGAGATAAGGGAAAAGGCAAGGAGTATGAATATAGACGAAGAACTTGCACCTGTTAGCTTGAATATGATAAAGAAAGCGCTCTCTGCAAAGCAGATACCTATTGTACTCATAGATGGAAAGATAATTAATCCTTATCTTGAATCCTCACCACATTGGGTTGTTGTTAAGGGCTATGATAAAGACGGATTTTATATAAATGATCCTTATTCTGACAGTACAATAACAATAGATCCAGATGTTTTCAAACAAGCAATAGGCTACGATAACAATCATACAATGATAGTTGTCGACACCAAAAGCTTTGATAAATCAAAAATAGGACAAGAATAATAAAAGAAAAATAAAAAAAGGGGAAAAAGGAAGGTAGAGAATCCAAGTTGTCCTGCAATCTTAACTGGGCGGGCTCTTCTTAAACTTTTACTGCCTTTGGCTTGAGCATCCCTTTTACTATTGTTCTTATTATTCTATTTTCTGTCTCGTCAATTTTAGCAATATAGTCGCTCTTTATCTTCTCCCTTGTATTAGAAGTCATGTTCTCATAGCAGTTTGTGCAGATATATCTTTTTGGCACTATGCCATTCATTACGTATATGTCCTCTTCCTGCACTCTCTGTGGCGGCACTATTTTCAGCTCACCAGGTTTGAACCTTCTTCCACAGAACATGCATGTGTTTTCTGCTATATACGCTAGGTCCTTTTCTTCTGCGCTTTTTGTATCGTATATTTTGTCGTCTGCAGCGCATCTTTTACTAGCGATCGCCTCTGCGATCTTACCGCTACAGCCACCACTTTTATCTACTCCCCCTATATCTTCTTCCATCTTCCCCACTCGAGCTTTTTCAGCTCTGATTTAGTTTATATTCAAACTCATATATATTAATTTCGGTTTCAATAATATTGTGAATATGCTCTCTGTTGTATCGATAGGCGGGAATGCTCTCGACGAGGAGATGACGAATGTTAAAAGTACTCTTCCTGCTATTAAAATGCTGCATGAGCACGGTAATGTTGTTATAACACATGGAAACGGACCGCAGGTTGGGGAGCTAGCAGAAGTAGAGCATTTTTCGCTCTCTATTCTTACCGCACAGACAGAGGCGGAGATAGGTTATGCAATAAAGAGGGAGCTTAAAAATTCTCTTGGACTTGAATCAAATGTATTTCTTACAGATATATTGGTAAGCAAAAGGGACCATGCTTTTAACAACCCTACAAAGCCCATTGGTAGATATTATAACGAAAAGGAGATAGATGCTCTCTTGAAGAAAGGGCTCAGATTTAAGCGGTTTGAGAAAGGCTTTAGGAGAGTTGTACCAAGCCCAAGACCAGTTAAGATACTCAACTTAGAAGCACTTAAATTGCTTGCAAGGAATGGCATTGTCATTGCAGGTGGTGGGGGTGGTATACCTTTTGCAAGAGTAAACAAAAAACTTGAATTTGTAGAAGCTGTTATAGATAAAGATTATACAACCGCACTCATCGCCAAAGAACTTGGGGCAAGAAAAATCTTTATACTTACAAACGTTGACGGGGCATATCTCAACTACGGAAAAAAAGATGAGGAGCTCATACAAAGGGCAAGCATAGAAGAGATGGAGCAATACCTAAAGAAGGGCTATTTCGGTGAGGGAAGCATGAAGCCAAAGGTAGAGGCTTGTATAGATTTTGTAAGGGAGAATGGGGGTATAGCTGCTATAGGTAATATAAACAAAGCATTAGATGTAGTAAAGCTCAAAAACTGTACAGTAATAACTAGGTAGAAACCTTTCTTATTGCATTTATAACATCGCCTATCTTAAAATTACCTTTTACACTATTTCTATCAGTATGGCTCCTGCCTACTCTAAAGCCATTCTCCTTAAGCTCATTCGCCACATCGTCCCTGCTCACAGAGCCTATGTGGAGATATTTGGTGAGCTTTGGTATGGAGAAGAAAAATATATCATCTGGCTCTTCATATATGCTTCTCAGCAAGCTTAGAGCCTCTTTGCTATACTCACTGCTAAATGCACTTATCACCTTTTCTACAACAACATTATCCTTAAGCTTACCTAGCCACATAGGCCCATAAACCTGCATTTCGCTCCCGCAATAATCACACTTCCTGCTGAATTCGTGCGTGCTCAATTGCTTAAAGTTCCTGCATTTGCTGCAGTGCAATACATAGCCACATTTCTTTACAGAATCTATTGCTTCACTTGCGCCTCTCTTAAGCCTTACAAATACGCGCATGTAATGCATATTCGCTATAGATAGTTCTGGCTCTATTCCAAAGTTGAATTGTGCCGCTGTTCTGGCAATAAAGTATAGCATAATTCGAAGCCCAGACTCATGGCAGAGCTCATTGTGCATTGGTATTGAGAAATATTCTTTTATACAAGCATTAGCATGTGCACCACAAAGAACAGCGGTATCGGTACCTGTGACCATAAGCCTTGTTCCATCTTTTGAAACCTTGAGCAAGTCATATATGTATGGTGCAGAAGAGCCGAAAGGATCAAGATCTATAAAGTCAAAAGCACCATCATAGCTGCTTGCAAATTCCTGTATGCTTTTGTTAAATACCGTTGCATTGATCTTGTTTAGATTTATGTTATGTACAGTATTTTCATACGCTCGTTTATTTATTTCTAGGAATATGGGCGATGCGTTTGCTTCAAGAGCATACCTTATACCTCTTATTCCTGTAGCGCTTGTTGCATCTAACACACTAGCATTATTTGAAAGCGCATTAATGTAAGAAACTGATATATCTCTAAGCCCTGCCATCTTCGGATTGAAGAATACGCCATCAAATACTTCTATCTCTGCCTTACCCTCCTTCATTCACTTACCCGATGTGAAGAATTTTCAATAGAGCATCTAGCAAGCCGTGTGCATATGATATGCTTGCAAAAGCAGTATAGTAATCTTTCTTTTCAAGCCAGCTCTTTGAGTCGCTCGCGTACATTTTAGCTAGCTCAAATACATTGATTAAATCTGCTTCTGATATCTTGTTTATTCTGCTTTTATCAAATTTCTTAACGGAATCGTTGAACTTTTCTATGTCAAGCTTTATTCTTTCTTCAATCTCCATGAAAACACCAGCTATATTTATCTTTGCTTCAAAATATCAAAATATAGATAGTATGAAAAAGATAAATAAGGTTCTTGCAATACTTGGCACTCCAGGCGTTGGCAAGACAACATTCGCAAAAAAGCTTAGCAAAAGGACTGGAGCAAGGCTTATAGAGGCAAACAAGGTAATTGAAGAGTATAAGCTTTACTCTGGCTTTGACAAGTTTGGCACAAAGATAGTAAAGATGAAAGAACTTGAGAGAGTGCTAAACAAACTAGCTAAAGATGGCAATGTAATAATAGAAGGCCACATACTTGCTGATATAAAAATTAAAGGGGCGATAGCTATAGTATTGAGGGAGCACCTTCAAAAAATATACAAAAGGCTTAAGGCAAGGGGCTATCCAGATGAGAAAATACTTGAGAATATCGAGAGCGAGGCTCTAGATTATTCTGGCATAAATGCTGAAAAAAACTATAGAGAAGTTTATGAATTCTTTTCAAGCGATAAAAAGCTAATGGAGAAGGTTATTGATATATTGAACGGCAAAAAGGTAAAGAAAGAAAATATAGAATTGCTTGAGGAGCTAATACCATTCATAACGAGATCTTCTCGATAAGAGCTATATAGGCACTTTCGGCAAAGCGCCTTGGTATTCTACTTAGCACCTTTGCACTCTTCATTTTTATGTCTGCACTACCGTTTAGCTCTTTCTTCTTCAAAAGCTTTTTTATTAATTCTTCGAGCTTTTCCCTCTTTTCCAGTGCAAAGAGCTGTGTATTGTTTACTATTATTCCAAAAGCATTCTTGTGTGCTTCGACAAAACTGTTTGAGTATTCGCCAAGAAATACATCTGGCCCCTTAACGAGCTTAGCCTTCGACAAGTCGTTTGGAAAGAAGTATAGTATAAAGCCGTTGCCCTTTTCAATCCAAGAATTAAAGATGCATGCCTTAAATTCCTCTTTGGCGAGAAGATCAAGCAGTATTCTGCCCGCCTTGTTGAGCTGCGGCCATATTATATCATCGCTTTTGTCTGGAACTTTAAGGTATATGAGTATGGGCTTAAGCCCTGAGTCATTTTCAAATTTTTTGAGTAGCCTTGGAGCCTCTTTGCTTGAAAAACCTTTCCCATAGAAGAGCTTTAAGCTTGGCTTGCTTATAACCTGCCTAGATAAAAGAACAAACTTAGCCAATGATTCTATCGATGCTCCTGCAGCAACATTTCTATTCTTATCAACAGGGTCTATTACAACAAACTGCGAGTTAAACTTCTTTGCTATGCTAGCATCATTCACCACTTTCTTCTCTGCGGGTATTATTACCAAAGGAAGCTTGAATTTTGAAGCGTTTTCAAAAAGATCAATAAGAGAGCCAAATGTATAGACAAGAAGTTCAGATAAATAGCCTGAAAAGCCCTTCACCTTAACTTCTGCACCGTATATGTGGTGCATCTTCAAGAAGAATTTTAATACTCTTATCTGGTCTCTCTGCGCATCTGTAAGATGTGCATTAAGAAACTCTGTGTGCAAAGGACTTCTGTCAACGGTAGTGCCAAGCTCTTCTGCACTTGTTATCTTGTAAGCCGGGACAAGATCAATATCCATGCCTATATCATTTAAATGAATTCTAGTATAAGGGTGCTCAGCATACTTTACTTCATAGCTCTCGTTCTTTTCCTTGTTTACAATCCTCTTTGCATAATCAAGCCCCAGCCTTTCTAGTTCTTGTTCGCTGTACTTTTTATCGAATAGCATGAATATGTCAATATCAGCATCGCCTGCTAGGTTTGTGCTCCTTGCAATAGAGCCAACAATTCTCAGCTCAACATCATGCGGTACAATAGACTTAAGCCTTCCTATTATCTCATTGGCATGGGCTATAGTGCTCTTTACCTCAAGCTCATCAGGCTTTACCTCCTTGAGTATATGCTCGAAAATCTTCTCAAGCTTCTTCCTTTTCTCCTGCTCCATGCAAGCACTAATAGCTTATAAAATTATAAAGCTTAAAAAGTAATAGCATATCCGGGCTCGTGGCTCAGTAGCAGAGCGCCCGCTTCGCAAGCGGGAGGTCGCGGGTGCGATTCCCGCCGAGTCCACAAATATTAATCTTTTTTGCACAGATTTTTAAGATAAATTTTTATAACCTTATAACAAAGTTATAAATGTGATATCATGGAAAAGGACTACGAGTTAAAGAAATATGAATTGCCTAGTTTGCCATACAATTTGGATGCTCTTGAGCCATATATAAGCAAAGATATCATGGATGTGCATTATAATGGCCACCATAAGGCATATGTGAATGGAGCTAATGCAACTATAGATAAGATAAATCAGATTACAAAAGGCGATGTTAAAGGCTATGACCTTGCAGGAGTGATAAGGAATTTAGTCTTCAACGTAAACGGGCACAAGTTGCACAGCATATTCTGGAGAGCCATGGCACCCAATGGCAAGGGAGGCGGCAAGCCGGGCGGAGTGTTAGAAGATCTCATAAACAAGCAGTATGGAAGCTTTGACGTATTTAAGCAGTTGTTTACAGATTCAATGAAATCACTTACGGGCACAGGATGGACTGTTCTTCTTTTTGACAAAGAGACAAACAGACTTGAGATCTCTACTATAGAGAATCATTTTATAAACCACATCGCTGAGCTACCGATTGTGCAGATTGTGGATGAATTCGAACATGCATATTATCTACAATACAAGAACAACAGAAATGCATACATAGATGCATGGTGGAACGTTGCTAATTGGGAATTCGCTAACGAAGTGCTAGAAAAGAATCTCTGATTTTTAATTCTTTTTTATTTTTGCCTGTTTTAATCTGTTTTAAATATCTTATATTGCATATTAATATTGATGGAAAAAGAAGGCGTGCTTTATCGTGCTCATCCAAATGGAAGAGCAATATGCAATCTTTGTGCAAGGAGATGCAATATTCCTGAAGGGGGCATAGGCTTTTGCGGGGTAAGAAAGAATATTGGAGGAAAGATATACTCTACTATTTATGGCAAGATTGCAGCACTTAATATAGACCCGATAGAGAAAAAGCCACTCTTTCACTTTAAGCCAGGAGCAAGCATGCTGAGCGTAGGCACAGTAGGCTGTAATTTTAACTGCCTTTATTGCCAAAACTGGGACATAAGCCATGTGCATGAGCATTTTGGTGAAGAGATAATGCCTGATAAGCTTGTAGAGCTGGGCTTGAAATATGAGGTTGATGGTATAACATATACTTACAACGAGCCCACTATATTTATGGAGTATGCAATTGATGCAGCAAAAGAAGCAAGGAAGCACAAGCTCTTCAACACATTTGTCACAAATGGCTATATGACCCCGGAGGCTGCTGAGCTTGCATCAAATTATATAGATGCGATGACTGTAGATTTCAAAGGCAATGCAAATACAGAATTTGCAAGAAAATATATCACCATATTCTCAGAAGATCCGATTTTTGAAACGCTCAAGGTATTAAAAGAAAAGAAAGTATTCATAGAGATAACAGATCTCGTTGTTCCAAAGGTTGGAGAGTCGCTAGATGATGCAAAAAAACTTATTGAATGGATAAGAGATAATTTAGGCGATGAAACACCAATACATTTCCTTAGGTTTCACCCAGATTATAAAATGATGAATATTCCAGCAACGCCTGTTGAAACACTTGAAAAGCATTATAAACTTGCAAAAGAGCTTGGCATGAAATATGTTTATTTAGGCAATGTGCCAGGGCATAAGTATGAGAATACATATTGCCCAAAGTGTGGCACGCTCTTGATAAAGAGGTTTATATTTGATATACTAGAATATAACGTTACAAATGACCTTAGATGCCCGAAATGCGGAACTAAGATAAATATAGCTGTTAAGCCAGATATAACTAACAAACATTATATTAGGTGAGAATTTGAAAACTTATACATTAAAAGAGGGGGAGAAGCTCGTAAAGGCTGCAAGGAATGCTATAGAGCTTTATATAAGGTCACCAAGGTTTGAAAAGAGTATGATAGAAAATACACTTTCAGAATTCAACGAAAAAGCGGGTGTTTTCGTAACAATAAATCATTATCCAACAATGACTTTGCGTGGCTGTATAGGCTACCCTAGAGCAATTGGGCCCGTGAAAAGATTGCTTGTAGATGCAGCTATAGCCGCAGCGACAGAAGACCCAAGATTTATGCCGCTCTCTGTTGAGGAGCTCAATGATGTTATAATAGAGGTAAGTATATTGAGCGAGCCGCAGCAGATAAAAGGAACTCCAGAAGAAATTAAGAAGGAGATAAAGATAGGAAGAGACGGGCTTATAATAGAATATGGTTATTATAGTGGACTTCTCCTCCCAATAGTTGCTGTAGAAGAGAAATGGAATGTTGAGGAATTCCTTGAAAATGTGTGCATTAAGGCAGGACTTCACCCAAACATGTGGAAAAGGAGCGATATAGTGCTTTATAAATTCCAGACACAGGTATTTAGGGAAGAGGAGCCAAACGGAAAGGTTGTCGAGATAAAAATGGAAAGATGAGATGAGGGTTGTCCTACTTGTAGACATGGACTATTTCTTTGCCGCTTGTGAAGAGGTTAGAAATCCAAGCATAAAGGACAAGCCTGTGGTTGTTGGGGCAGACCCAAAGAACGGCTACGGCAGGGGCGTTGTAAGCACATGCAATTATATAGCGAGGAGTTATGGAATAAGAAGTGGTATGCCAATATCTGTTGCTTATAGACTAAAGAGCGATGCAATCTTTTTGCGTGTAGATGAACCTTATTATGAGAGCGTATCAGCAAAGATAATGGCATTGCTAAGGAATTTTGCAGATAAATTCGAGCAGGTGAGCATCGATGAAGCTTTTCTCGACATATCGAATAGAGTAAAGAACTATGAAGAAGCGTATGAATATGCTAAGAAGATAAAAGATTCTATTTATGCAAACTTTAGCTTACCATGCTCAATAGGTATAGGCCCGAACAAGCTGATAGCTAAGATGGCTTGCGAGGCTGCAAAGCCCAATGGAATAAAACTTGTGCGCGAAGAAGAGGCCAAAAAGTTTCTCGAACCTTTGCAATTAGAAAAGCTTTATGGCGTGGGCAAGAAAAGCGCTGAAAGGCTCAAGGAGCTTGGCTTCAAAACGATAGGTGATATTGCAAAGGCAAACAAGCAGCTTCTCATAAATGAGTTTGGCTCGTTTGGCTTAGAGATTTATGAGCATGCAAATGGGATCGATAACGAAGAGGTTTTTGAAGAGACTGAGATTAAATCGATAGGAAGGGAGCACACGTTTGAGCATGATACAGATGAGAGCGAAAAAATAAAAAATGAAATATTAAGCTTAGCGGATGAGGTCGCAAATGAGGTAAATAAGGCGGGCTTTTACTTTAAGACAGTTACGCTAAAGATAAGGTATGAAGGCTTTGATGAGCATCTGCATACAGATAGCTTAGGTTATTATACGCAAGATGTAGAGAGGCTAAAAAGAATAGCGATAATGCTTTTCGAGAAAAACAATACTGGTGAGAAGGTAAGAAAGATAGGCTTAAGAGTATCGAACCTGATAAAAGGAAGAGGCCAGAAGAAGATAAATGAATATTTCTAGCTTTTTGAACTTCCATATTTTATCTTGCTAAGATATTCCCTTACCCTTAATGCAGCCATAACGCCTGTGCCGGCTGCTGTTATAGCCTGCTGATAGAAATGGTCTGCAACATCGCCAGCAGCAAATACACCTTCGATATTTGTAAAGACAATATCATGCGTTATAATGTAGCCGCGTTCATCTAACTGTATCTGACCTTCGAAAGGTTTTGTGTTTGGCTGATTTCCTATAGCTACAAAAACGCCGTCTATAGGCATCTCCGTTACTTCGTTTGTTACCAAGTTTCTTAGCTTTACCCCATTTACCTTTACGTCTCCCTTAATCTCTTCAACAACAGTATTCCATATAAATTTAATCTTAGGATTAGAAAAGGCCCTCTCTTGCATTATCTTGCTAGCCCTAAGCTGATCCCTTCTGTGCACAACTGTAACACTGTTTGCAAACCTTGTAAGGAATAGAGCATCCTCAAGTGCGGTATCTCCGCCACCAACCACTATTACGTTCTTTCCTTTGAAGAAAGCACCGTCGCATGTTGCACAGCTTGAGACACCTCTGCCAATAAATTTCTTCTCAGATTCTAAGCCGAGCCATTTTGCAGACGCACCTGTTGCTATTATTATCGAATTAGCTTCATATTCGTCGCTTCCAACCCATACTTTAAAAGGCCTCGATGAGAAGTCAACCTTAGTTACATCGCCATCTACAAACCTTGCTCCAAACCTCTCTGCCTGTTTTCGCATTAGATCTATAAGCTCAGAACCCTCAACACCATCTGGGAATCCTGGGAAGTTCTCAACTGTTGTTGTAAGCAGAAGCTGTCCACCTGCAGTTGTTCCTGTTATTACTAGAGGTTTAATATCATCTCTTCCAGCATAGATAGCTGCGCTAAGGCCGGCTGGACCTGAACCAATTATTATTAAGTCTTCCAAATAGATCACCAAATAGAAAATAGGCGGAATATAATATTTATAATTTACTTCATTTAGATCAAAGCCGAATTTTGAAAAATTATTTAAAGCTCATCCTCCAAATAAGATTAGGCGACCTTATGTATCTGAACCTTCCTGAGGGAAAGATAGCTTTAGATACTAGTGACAAAAATGCTGATCTAAATTTTATCTCGCATGCACACGCAGACCACATAAGGGGTGCAAAGAAAAATACCAATGCTATAGCAAGCGATGAAACACATGAATTAATAAAGGTTAGGAATGGTATAGAGCTTAATATTAAATCGATTCCAAGCAGCTTTAAGCTCCTCGATGCGGGGCACATACTCGGCTCAAAGCAGCTTTTCATAGAATCCTCACTAGGCTACTCTCTTCTTTATACAGGCGATTACCAATTGCAAGAGTCATGCGTTGCAAAAAAGATAGAGGCTAAAGAGGCAGACATACTAATAATAGATTCGACATACCCATATCTCAATGTAAAATTTGATGAGAGAAGCGAAGTAGAGGATACGATAAGGAAGTATGTATTAATGAAACTAGAAAAAGGTATTGTGTTGTTTGGAGCTTATCCTCTTGGCAAGGCGCAGGAGCTTATAAAAATATTGAATAATGCAAGCATAATTCCTGTAGTCGATAAAAGAATAAGCAAGATAAATAAGGTTTACAACAGTTTTGGCATCAGCCTTGAATATGCGTCGATATATGATGACGAAGAGAGATTCAACAAAATAGTAAAGCACAACTTTGTTGGGATAGTAAGCTTAAAAGATTTAAGAGAACTTGCCGAAAAGATGAGCATCGCTTATAATAAAAAAGTCTTTACGGGAGTGGCTACGGGATTTGCAAAGCTCTTTAGATTTAATACTGATGTTCAATTCCCGCTCAGCGACCATGCTGATATATACCAGGCTGCAAGCTATATTGATTTAGTAGGGGCAAAGGTTGTATATACATATGGAAGCAACCCAAAGCTAATGGCAAGCAACTTAAAGAAGCTTGGCTACGAAGCAATGCCGTTTAGCGAGGCAAAGGAGCTAGCTGTAGAAATAGCGCACTAAGAGAGCAACTTCTCCAATGCAGGGTAGCCTTCAAGCATATGCTGCTGCTCAATCTGCTGGTATGTCATATACATTATGCCCACTGTAAGCAAAATCCCCATGCCCGTACCAACAGCACCTGTAAGGGTTGCAAGTGCAGCAAGAAGGCCCACAATTATACTGCCTATAACGGTTATGGTAGGAATGTATTTGTTTAGTATGCTTTCTATTATTCTTGGATCTCTTCTAAAACCAGGTATCTGCCAGCCGACATTTTGAAGCTGCTCAGCAACATTCTTAGGGCTCTGGCCCGTCATCTCCACCCAGAATTTGACGAATACTATGCATAGGAGCACAAGTACTACAGTATATACAATTACATGCACCCACTCAGGCACAAAAATGTAGCCACCCCATGGAAGGAATAGCTGTGATTGATAGTTGATCAGTGCTGCAAAGTATGTTGCATAGCTACCTATTCCACCATATTGTGTAGCATAAGGAAGTGGGAATGTAGGCGAGATCAAGTAAATAAGTCCACCAGTAAGTTGAACGCTACCTGTGGCTGAAGGAGAATATAATGCAATGAATTTTGCAAGATTTGCCAAGCTTCCGCTAACACCAGCAAGAAATCTAAACCATACATCAAGGCTCAGTATGAATGATGTTGCAAGTATAACAGGCAGAACGCTTACATAGAGAAGAGGTATAGGTAGTCTGCCCCCAACACCCCTAAACTGGCTAAAAGCAAGTGGGAGCTCAACCTTCATATCATAAACATATACACTGATTAAGAATACAATTAATGCAAAGAATAATGGGCCAAAAGCCATTATAGCATTTGGTATCGCTGCTGCTCCGCCGCTTGATATTGCGCTTACTGATTCAGGTATTATTATAGATATTGTTCCAGCTATTATTGAGTATGCAACACCGCCTGCTATGAAGAGGTTTATGCCAGAGGTTATACCATACTTTGTCATCATCTCGTCGAGGAATATTACAAAGATTGCGCCAAGAGCAAGCTGCAAAACAACAATGCTAAAGAATGAATTGTTTATTATAGGTACGTAGCCTGTAGCCGCGAAGATGTATGCTTCTATGATCGCTATTATTATTGCTGTAAGCTTCTGTATACCTTGGAACCTACCCTTCTGCTCAGGATTATTTATGTCAAGTTTTATTAAGCCAGCACCCATAAGAAGCTGAAGCAATATGCTTGCAAGAACTATCGGCCCTATGCCTACTGTTATAAGGCTGCCAATCCTAGCCGCAAAGATTATACTTATAAGCTGATATACACCGCTTGTCACTGTTACTAAGTTAACACCATAAGCGGGTATGCTAAACATTAGAAAATATACTGTCATTATCAAGGCAGTCCACTTAAGCTTTTCTTTGAAGCCGCGAGGACCCTCTGGCTTCTTAATAGAAGGAACAAACTTAAGTATCGGATCTAGTTTCTCAAGCATAAAGACTCACGGTTAATAGATTGTATTTTTATATTAAAACAATTTATTTTATAAGCTTTCCTTTGGCTGCTATAGAAAAAAGATTAGCCAGAGCTTTGCTATATATGCTATGCCTGTGGCTTTATATAAACCTTGTATGCATTTCCTGAAAGACTTTCCTTTATTTCAACACCTTTGTTATACACGCTCTTCGCCAATCCAGCAAAGAACGCTGCGGATAGATCAACAAATCCCTTCATAGAATTAGTTGGAGCGTAGCTGAGCAATATTCCATTTCCTCTTTTGCGTGCAATAACACCAAATTTCTCTGCTATCTTATTTATGTTTGGATTTGATTTACCCAAAAAAGAGCCTGCAGCGTAGAAAAGCTTTGAGATCTCGCTCTTTACCGGTTCCTTCATTAACGGAAGAAGTGAAAAAAGCATATATTCTTGAGAAAGCTTTGAATCACTCTTTGATAGCACCTGCGCAAGGTTCTCAACAACGTTCTCATCGTAATCTTCTTCTATCTTCACGCTTGCTATAGGCTCTGCAACAAATTCGCAAACATCGGCACCGTTAAATGCACATCTCCTCTCATTTACATGTATTATCTTGCCAGATGCAGCACTCATATAGCCTGCTATTATGCCTGACTCGAAGATATGCACCTCTTTACCTATGTTATAGCTACTCTCCGGCTTTACTTTTATTATAGCCTTGTCTTCAAAAGGATAATAAAGTATATTCTTGAATCCAGCAGCCTGTAGCACATCAACGAGCTTGCCTATACTCTTGTCTGATTTCTCATAAAGAGCTTTTCCAAATGAGAAGCCGGAATTGTATGCAAGCTGCCTGAGCGTGGGTGTTGCATTGTATAATATATCTTGTATCGCTGGTGCATTTACAAAAGCAATCTTATTGTTCGCAATCCTCTCTTCCAATAGCTCTTGAAAACTTCTTGGCAGTTCTCTTTTCTCCTCTCTTTTAAATATTTTTTTCGCAAGCCTTGTTTTCTTTTTGCCCTTTATTACTTTTTTATTTTTTACTCTTCCCAACTTGTTTGACTTTTTTTTCACATTGGTTCTCACACCATTGGTCGCCTTTCTCTTTCTAACCATACGCTCGCCTCGGTACCGGGTTCAATAATATAGCTCTAGAAAAAAAGATAAAGTTATCTTTTTATTTTAAGACGAATTTTCTTGCATAAGTTTATTATTTTTTAATGCAAATATAATATAAAAAGTGACCAAAAGTGTAAAGAAATGGAAGAATACATTGTTATAGAGCATCGCCAAAAGAGCAATAATGATGCCCCAAATGGTGAAGGAAGCAGCAATCAAAAAGTTTTTATTATAAAGGCGGTAAACTCAAAGTTGCCTTCACTTGTTGTATTCGCTTCTCCTACAGACTTGCAGTTTGGGACGAAGATTAATGTTGATGATAAGAAAGTGTATTTAGAAGACAAGCAGATAGGCGAGGTTTCAAGCATGCTGAGCAGCAACGATGTTGTTGTAAATACAGACTATGATATAAAATATACAGGAGGCTACTCAAAAGATGGAAAAATTATCTACCTAGACAAGGATCTTCCAAAGAGCATCAAGATTAATGACAAAGATGTAGACCTTGTCCAAAGCATAGGCCTGCACCACGAGCTTCCTGAAAAGTGGCTTATTGATGATGCATACGATTACCAGTATGCGCATCTTATAGCAACAGGCATTGAAAAGGATTACATAACATCGCTTGGCATAAAATGGGAAGACTACGATGCTGAGCTTGGCAAGCTGCTTAGGCAGATTTATAATAAAAAGCCAAAGAAGAGTCCGAAGAACCTTGACCTTTCGCCATATATAGCAACAAACGATCAGGAAGCGCTTAAAGAGATAAGAGAAAGCATGGAACTTGACCAGACTAGCTAGACTTAGAGCCTTCTATAGAGTAATAGTTCTCAATTTTTGTAGAAGAGTTGTATAATTCATTATACCTTTTCTTAGCATCGGAAATGGATATTTTTACTATATGCTCGCTCTTCCTTGTTATAATGTTGAATGGAGGTATCTTGTAAGCATTGCTTGAATCAAACATAAAGCGCTCATGCTGCTCCCTTGCCGCATCATCGCTCATTATTCTAAGCTCTATCTCAACATTATTCTTTGCAAGCTCAGCCTTAAGGTCATTATAGTTTGTGGCAAAACTTTTGTCAAGCATTTCCTTAGAGGTTATTATCCTTATCGCACTTATGTTCTTAAGGTATGGGCTTACTAGCCTGTATAGATTTTCGAGGCTAGAAGAATTAAAGTGCTTGTCGACGATTCTTAAATTGCCGCTAAGCTGGGAAAAGATCTTCTCTTGCAGCTCAAGAGCGTTGCCAAATGGTGTTGAAGGATTTATATTTATCATCACCCTTCTTCCCTGCTTTCTTGGCATTGATCCAAATAAATATAGCAAATAAAAATCAGATGCAAGCACTAGCAATATGCCAATAATTGCTATGAAAAGATAAAGCTCAATATTTGCAACTGAGAGGCTTGCTATTATTATATAGTAGAGAGCAATAAAAATGGAAGAAAGAGATACATGCATAAGGATATACCTACCTCCGCTGCTCCTCGCTCCTTCTTTAAATAAGAGCAGGAATGCTATACCTTCAATGATTAGTGCAATTATAAACAAAAGGTAGGATTCATTTATGCTCCAGTATATGCTTCCTAGCTTAGCTACGCTTGGCGCTAGCAAAGGAGCTACATTCATGTTATCTTGCTTGCTTTGTATAAGAGCTCCTGCGCCTGTACCATATGCTATTGAAAGCAGCTGAATAGTGAAAACAGCTGAAAAGAGAAGGATTATTGATGCTACGTTTAATAGGATTAGCAATGTAACCAAAGGGCTTCGCTTATTTTTTTGCTCATCCATCGAAAATAATAGGAATTACAAATTTAAATATACTGAGCTAAAACTCAAAAATAAAAACAATGAGTAAATTTGTTAGAAAAAATTTAATGCCTCTTCCTGTTTAGGTATACTTCTCTTATACCCTCATGAAGGCGTAAAATGGTTTCAGCCCTTTCAGCAGCAATCTTTTTAGTATGATGTTCATCTAATGCAGATTCAACGGCAAAGTATATACCAATGGCAACGAAGACCCAAACTATTGGAGCTATATCTTGCGAAAATTGGCATCGCAAGTTTAGGAGTGTACAAAGCAAGGTTGCTGATGGCGTAGTCACACTCAACAGTACTTTTGGCTTTCGATGCCTTTATAGATTCCATAACGTATAAACCTGCTTTTTAATGATTGAAACATAATAAAGAATAATAAACTTGCATTGTTGAACAATCCTTCTACGCATTATTGTAACTGAAATTGCATTTTTGGAGATTTAATGATTAGGATAAAAGAATGAATTGATTATAAAACACCTCCAAGAAACAGAGTTCTTAATTCTGGCCAACCTTCGGGCAAAGCTGCAAAGTTCTTTCCAAGCTCGGCATCATTAGACACACTAAATATATCATTAAGCAATCCTGCTCTCTTATCTTCAAATTCCTTTGGAGAGATTTCATCCTTTAATAAACCTTCAACAATGGCAAGGAAAGAACTTATATGGTTATACTTAATCAGCTCTGAATCCCTCTTGGCGGATACACCAAGCTGCGCAGAAATCAGAGAAATTAATTCGCCGATATTCATAGATACTTCAGAAATGTTTATTATATCTTTTATTTCAAAGACCTTTTTAACAACTTCATCGCGCTTTATTTTTTCTGGGTTATATATAACATTATTTTTATCTATAAATTCAAATGCTTTATTCTCCTTTTCTAGCGATTGCTCCTCTTCGGGTGTAAGCGCAGGCCTTACTACTATTGTTTCATCAGGTAACTTTAATCCTTCACCCGGAGATATTCTGAAAATAATATCTTCTTCGTTTACAGAAACTAGGTCCCTATTAAGTTGTATTAGTGACTTTAATGGAGCAATTATTACAAATGGCATATCATTCCAGTACCCTGTCATAGGAATGCTCTCTATAGTATGATTAGCTGCCCCATGAACCGTGTTTCTAGGTTCGATTTTAGGTTTGCCTATCTTTTCAAACTCTTTCAAATAATCTTTATAGTCTTCTGATGTTATTATTTTTACCCTTTCTTTTTCAAAACGGTTGGCGTTAAGAGTAGCATCAAAAAGGGGCACAATGACTTTTCCATTAGGTGTTTCTGTTGGTAAAAACTGCGTTACATGAACAAAGAAAAGATCATCTAGAGACTTAACTTTAGATGAAAGTGAATTTTCCATAACTTTGATCAGCTGATTTAATAAATCTTTTTCATTGAGTACTAACTCTTTAATTTTCTCATATATTTTTTTATTTCCGAGATCAGATACATTATAGTTGTCCAGGGAAATACTCACTTTTTCTCTCCAATCTCTAAGTGTTTTTATGGCATCTATTTTTGGAATTAAATTATCTATATACGCTTTTTCCTTATTTATATCGTAGACTTTATCGTTTAACTCTTGAATCTCTTCATTCAACTCTTGAACCTTTTCATCTAACTCTTTAATTTCTCTTTTTTCTCCTACCCTAACAATACCTTTTATACCTTTAATTTCTTCTTGCATGGTCTTAATTTTTTCTTGCATGGTCTTAATTTCTTCTTGTAGGGTATTTTGCACTGCCTGCATCATAATTAGTTCTTTTTCACATTCTTCCCTTCGGTTTTCCAATGCATTTTTTATATCTACAAGTCTACTAGAGTCTAATTTTAAATTATTATAGCGTTTTGATAAGTATCCGTCGCTTTCTATCAAATATGAGAGGATCTTATCTACCCTATTAAGATTCTCGATATCTAAAAGTTTCGCTTGATTTAAAGCGTAAATTGTGTTGTAGATTCTATGCTCAAACTCCCAGTTTTCAATAATTTTGTTTAGCTTATCTACTTTTTCTTGTACCTTCGCCTCTGCAGCTTTGTCTCCCATCAACCACATAAATACATTATAAGCAGCATCATAATTTCTCTCAGAAGTTAAATCACCTTTTTCATTAATTATTGTAGATGCTATAAGTGCATCCATAACCTTCTTCTCTTCTTCACTCACCATCCACGTGTTTAACTTGGCATGATCTACTATCTTATTTACTAAGTCGCTTTTAGACCCTAATGACTGGGCAAGTTTCGCTATCTGTATTGGATCAATTTCAACAAATACGACTATATCCTTACCAGCATTTAACAGATCACCTGCTTCTTCTCTAAATCCAGAAGAGTTTTTACGCAAATTCTCAAAAAATGCTTTTGTAGCTTCAACACTTCTGCTTTTGGGTTCTCTCCCTAAAAATATAACCTCTTTATTATTTACTATTCCATCGTTATATGGAAGCGCATTTTTTGGGTAAAATACTATTGTAAGTAACTTCCCAGAAGATAGTTCAAATGTGTATGCTTTCCTTTCAACACCCTCTGCATCTGTAAAGGTATACGCACTAATAGGTGTTACTTTTTGTTCGTATTCTTCTTTCTCTGCCCACAGAATCTCAGGTGTTCTTGGTAAAATTCCACTTTGGTTCTCATTTTGTACACTTTGCTCATCCCTCGGTTTAAAAGCAAATGCAGCAGAATTTAAAACTTTCAGTTTTACTTTTTTATTTCCTCTAGTATTTGATTTACTAATCTTTACAACAAAAGGTAAGTAAACTATATTGTATTTTGCTTCAAAATCTTTATATACACTATTAAGAGAGTTTAAAAGTTTTAGGATTCGTTTGGCACGAAAAGAATTCAGATACTTATCTGAGATTAAATTAGTAATTTCTGTTATACCTGTATTTAAATAGTTGAGATCTAATATTTCCTGTTTGCCCGGCATTGATACTTCCTTCGATAAAGAAATTAATTTCTTTAATTTTTCTTCTATTGACGCTGAATCATTATTGCCATGATTAACCTTTTCATAAGCATGTGTATTTGCTGGCACATCCTCCATATCAATAAATAAGAGATTTGATTAGATATTTAAGTATTTGCATTATTGAATGATTTCACTATTTCTCTTTACAAATATAACGAGAGCCGTTATTAGGAATATTATCTATCTTGATTTCGGCTTTGTAGGAAACTTGGAGCAGAAATTGTTATAGACCTTGTCTTGGGTATCTGTTTAACAGTGCACAAAAGAGATATATATTTAAATCAAACTAATCAGAAATAATATTTGTGATTCCATGGATATACTGATTGAAGGGACTATAGGGCTAATCGTACTGATTGTGGTAATAACCTTTGTAATAATATACAACACACTGGTATCACTGAAGAAGAATGCTGACAAAGCATGGGCGAATATTGATGTTTTGCTGCAGAAAAGGCATGATGCACTTACAAAGCTCATAGATACAGTGAGCTCGTACATGAAGTATGAAAAGGGGCTTATGGCCCAGATAACACAATTGAGGAGCCAGTGGATGAATATACCTCAAAATGATATTCAATCAAAAATTAATACCTCAAACCAGATTTCAAATGCGCTTAAGTCTATTTTTGCTGTTGCTGAAAACTATCCTGACTTGAAGGCAAACAACAGCTTCATACAGCTGCAGCAGAGCATAATGGAACTGGAGTCTCAGATTGCAGATGCAAGGGAGTTCTACAACGACAGCGTTACGCAGTTCAACATAAGAATGAACCAGATACCATACAACTTCTTTGCAGGAGTGTTAGGCTACAAGGCAATGCCTCTCTTCCAGGCACCACCAGAGGAAAAGGCAGATGTCAAGATAAACCTCGGCGCATGAAATGGCAAAGAAGCCCATAGGAAAAGTAACTTATGAAATTAAAGTGGGCCCTGAAACTGCTTTCTTTCTAAACCTTACAGATACGCTTAGTGTTGGTGACAAGGTAACATTTGACGGCTGGCAGGAAGGTTCGAGTATAGTAGTTGAAAAGCTTGAGCAAAAACATAAAAGAGTTACAACCGCTATGCCTGGGAATGCCGTTATTGTTGTAATTTCCAGTACATTTATACCGATAGGATCAAATATATACAAGATTACTGAAGATCAGCCAACTAGTGCAGATCAAACTGCTGGTACTAATGCACCTTCGCAAGCACAACAGGGTCCTGAAGTAATCCCAATCGCATTCGGTGCAGGTGTTGCAGGATCAGAACAGCAGCCTCAAGGCCAAGCACCAAATAATGAAAACAACCAACAGGCCCAGCAAAATTCAGGAGCAGTGGTATCGAATATTGGCATTCGTAGTTTATTCGAGCCAAATTTCAGCGCCAATTCTCTAATTAACATTTCAAATGCAGCGCAGTCGATTAACCTTTCTGCAACTGCCACGGAATTCTTAAAATATACTCCGAACTATGCAACAAATATAAAGTTAAAAACAATGAGTTACTACTGGCCATGGTATATGCTTATTGTTTTAGTGCTTATAGGACCAATAGGGGTGCTCGCTGCAATCTATCAAAACGCAACAACAGTACCTTTACAGCCGCTCCGGATTACTGTCTTTGCAGAGTTTCTTATTTCAGGAGCAATACTTCTTTATTTATTCTTCAGAGATTTTTCATTTGAACAGTTTTTGGCATCAGTCCCTGTTGTAAAAATAGATGTAGCAACATACAATCTCAACAAAATGCAAGGAAAGTTTATACCTTATAATACAGGACCACTTAAAGCACCAATCAGCGGTGCTGAATGTATATATTATTCCGTAGGGCTATATGCTGCATTTTATCAGGTCTATGGGAGGAACAACAGACAACTGGTTGTGCAATGGGTAGGGGGAATCGGAAAAGGAGTACCAACCCTGTTCACAGATGATAGTGGATATCTTGCTGTTGACTTGGTGAAGGCACCTAATGTACAAGCAGTATCGGGTGCAATTGAATTAAACAAGGCAGGGATTGGCGCTGCTGTATTAAGGGAACTTTCAGGTTCACTTGCATATGTTAAACAGGGCAAAGAAGCTGCTGCTGAAATCATGCCACACATTGAAGAAGCCGCAAACAAGAACAGCACTTTAGACTTGTCGCAGATACCTGGCTATAAATTTAATTTTTATTTCAAAGATAGGATTAGAGACCTCAAGGGAAATATTACAAACGATATACATCTAAACATGCTGCAGAATTTCGGGCTCTTCCTGGTTGAGCAGTATATTCCTGCTAATTCCGACTATACATGCTTAGGCGGTGCAGCAGATATAAATAAAAGCATAGATGGCAAACCGGTTAAAGTGATGGTGCCAGATCAGGGTAGTGGAACAATGGCTGTATATGCTGGCGCAGCGCAGAATCTCAAAAAAGGTATTAGCAAGCGCGCATGGCTCAACATGGGAATTGGTATACTGTTCATTATATTTGCACTTGTGCCGCTTTCACTCTACTTCAGCAGTGCTTCCGCTGCATCTACAGCAAATGTAACAACTATTGTTCCATCGCAATCCCCAGGATACCATGCAAACTTAACTCAGAGTACTTCAGTTAATACATCAGCACCATCTACAACGGCGCTGCCTACGCCAAGTCCATCTAGCATGCCAAGTGGTTCGTGTGGCAACTTTATCTTATCAGAGCCAGCATTTAGCAGTGAAACATCGGGTATTTGCAGCTGGAATGGAGGCACAATTAATGTAAGTGCAGGAGGTGGGTTATCAGGATATATATCTGTTCAGATAGTAGGTGCAGATGGCAAGGAATATTTCAACAAGGGAACTGTAAATTGGTGCCCTGGAAATATAGGAAGTGTTTATCTGCCTGCACAAAAATATGAGGTTTACATAAGCTCTGGTAGGGGTGGCGGAGGATGCCAACCTAATGCAACTGTAATACTATCAGGCTAGGTAAATAAAATGCTTAACTGTGTTTTAACTATAACTCTTGCTAGATATTTTTAGATGTTTATTAAACAGTGCAATTAACTTTTTATTCTGCAAAAGAGCTCATATTGTGCATACTTGGCTCA
>JAWDMK010000005.1:0-44873 GCA_046536675.1 Microcaldota archaeon
GAGTTAAATTTAAATTGCTTAAGTTTGAAAGCTTATTATGTTAAGCAAAGAGGATTATATCAAAGGTCTTCAGCAGGATGAAGATTTCCATGCACATGTATATAATATACTATCGCAGCATGAGAAAAACCAAAATGTAAAAAATGTTCTTCTTCGGCTTTATAAAATAGAGACTTTACACTCTTCTATACTTAAAAGTATACTTGAGATTAATGGCTTTAAAGTACGCCAAAGGAACAACACTTTGCACATGCTTCTTATCTTACTTTCAAGAAAGATTTTTGGCATAGCTTTTACCATGAAATTAATGGAATATAATAAAATGATTACAAACGAGAAGCTCAACGCTGCTATGAAGCAGTTTAGCTTTAGCACAAAAGAAAACGAACTGCTTAGAAAGATGGTGAGGGGAGAACGCGTAGAAGATATATTAGGCAGCATGCTTTTGTCTATGAACCATGTTCTTGCCAATGTACGTGACGTTGTTTTTGGAATGAACGATGGGCTTGTTGAGGTTTTGGCAGCTACTGTCGGGTTTAGCGCAGCTTTACGTTCTCCAATATTGGTGTTAATTGCTGGATTACTTGTTGCAATTTCAGGTGCACTCTCAATGTCAAGTGGTGCTTATTTATCAACTAAATACGAAAGAGATATTGGTGCCGCAAAAGTGAAGCGAAGCCCTTCTTTATCTGCGCTGTGGACCGGTATATCTTATCTGCTTGGTGCATTTTTCCCGATCTTGCCATTTGCATTAGGAATAAGCGGGGCATACGGCATAGCTTATTCGATATTATTTACAACACTTGTTCTTGCAATAGTCTCTTCTATGATAGCGATACTTAGCGATCAGAGTGTGGCTAAAAGGGTTACAGAATCAATTATATTATCACTTGGCGCAGCATCAATCACAATACTCCTTGGCCTTTATGCAAGATATGCGCTGCACATAACCATATAAGGGTTTAACCTTTTAAGTGTGTTTTATAAGTAAATCATTAAAATTTAAATATGAAAAGGTGCACAATCTTTAGCATGGAACGTGTAAAGCCAGATGTTGTTGTAGTCAATGATGTTCGTTATATAGTAGAAGAATCAGGAGAAAAACCAATAGTCTGGTTAGTACAACCTGACTTTTATTCATGTGGCATAGTTTCTGCAGATTCAGTTGTAAAAACTTTGGCTCCAGAAAAAGCTTCTGCTATAGAAAAACTTTTTGAAAATCCAGAGTTATATTATGTGAGGAAAGTAAAAACTGATTCTATACAGGGCGAAGATATTATTTATCTTAGCGAACTTTTATCAAGGCTTTTGAGTGACAGATACGATATAGAGATCTATTCTTCAGCCAAATTCATATACGAAGATGGCGAATACAAAAGAAACGGTAAGATTTTAACAATAGACGAATATAACAAAGAGGTTAATAAAATAAAGAGTAATGGTGCCTATTTTTATGAGAAAAACACTGATTTGAATTTTATATTTGAGAAATTAAAAGAAGGAGACTATGTTATGATAGGCTATAACGAGCATTGGGTTGTTGCATATGGTTATATGCTCTTAAAGGCGGAAGATACAGGTAGGGAGGTCAAGCTTATTCTAGCTATGGATCCATTAAATCATTTCATAGGTAGCACCAAAATGACAAATCCATTATATCTTAACTTTTTGATGCTTCACTATCTTAATATAGCTTTTAATTCAAAGAGAGTAATAGATGTTGATGCAATAATAATAAAAGATAAAAAACCAGAATCAAAAGAAGAAGCAGCTACTCCTTCTTGAGCAGCAAAATATCAGAACCTTTTATGAGCTTTTTCCTGCCAGCATGCCTCGCATATTTGAGTGCTTTGTTAGCTATCTTCTCTGTTAATCGTTCGAGCTCCTTTTCAAGATCAAGAACGGCATCTTCTGTTACCTTCTCTGCGCCTGCCTCTCTTATAAACTGCTCGATGTCATAGAGACTAAACCCCCTACCTCCCACAAATATCACCCCACTGAGAAAAGCATAAGCATATTGTTAAACAAGCTTTTTAAATCATTTGCTAATGCTGTGAATAGTGGTATTCTCTTTCAAAGAGAAAGGATCTGTTCCATGCTCATTCCATTATCGAAAGCTTCTTTCTTGCTTATCCTATAGCTCTTTTCCGTCTGTCTTAGCTTGCCTATCGGTATGAAAAACCAGCCTTTGCCGTTCATGCGCCAGGCTATAAATGTTTTTAGCCCTGTATTGTTTTCCCAGTCTTTGAGAACGTTGTACTTCTCTGGCTCTATCGCAACGCTCGTTTCCCAAGCCTTGCATTCAAAAGCAAAGCCTTTCCCTGACTTAATTGCTATAATATCTGGGCTTATCGAGTTTACACCACTACCCGCACTCCTCATAACAGAGTAGCCAAGCTCAGCAAACTTTGCTAAGAGTTCTCTTTCTCCCCTGGCGCCTTTTACATATCTGTTCATCAATCTATTGATTATAGGAAATATATATTAAGTTTTGCTTTGATATATAATCATAAATTAGTTGCAGTGAATTTATGCTTTATTCATGCTTAACCATATTTGTGCCGGAGCGTAATGCCAAGGCCAAAGGTGAGCAGGCATAATAGCTGCAGCTAATTCTATACAGTGGTTGGATTGGCAAACGGCAAACAGAGAAGCGAAAGTATTGTAGAGATAATAAAGAGAATGCAGAATGATGACATAGTGGTAATAGTGGAAGGAAAGCATGACATCGAAGCACTAAAAAGCATAGTCGAGTACCTTAGCAGCAATGGGCTTATACCAAATAAAGCAATAAACGCAGTAACAATAGATAGGCTTATGTATAACCACCTTGATATAGATGGTAAGAAAATAATCATTGCAACAGACTATGACAGGTCTGGAAAAAATAAAAAAGAACAAGCTATTGCACTTATAAGGGCAAAATATCCTCATTCAACAATCGATGAAAATACAGGTATAAGGCTTCTCAAAATTCTTGGAACCAACAGTATAGAAGGTATAATGGGACCAACAAAAGAGATAATTGATTCCATGGATAAATTTTTTAATGTAAGGAGGTGATTTTGTGGCGAAAACATATCTAGATATTGTAAAATATATGATTGAAGGGACATTTAGCATAGAAGGTCTGGTTGATAAGCCAGACATTATAGGAGCAGTTTTTGGTCAGACAGAAGGCTTGCTTGGCGATGATCTAGACCTTAGAGAATTGCAGAAGAACGGAAAGATTGGAAGAATAGAAATAGATCTATCACAGTCAGGAAGCAAAACATATGGCAAGATTTACTTGCCAGCCTCTCTAGACAGGGTAGAGACATGTATACTTGCTGCAGCGATCGAATCAGTAGACAGAGTAGGCCCTTATGAAGCACAGTTCAAGATAACAAAGGTAGAGGATACAAGGGCAGAGAAGAGAAGAAAGCTTCTCGAGAGGGCGAAGGAGCTAGTAAGGCAGCTTCTAACGACCGAGCTGCCAGACAGCAAGGAGCTTGCTGAGCTTGTCCAGAGCGAGGTAAAGGCAAGCGAGATTGTAAACTATGGACCTGAGAATCTCCCAGCAGGGCCTGATGTTACGAAGAGCAATGAGATAATAATAGTAGAAGGCAGAGCAGATGTGCTTAACTTACTTAGGAATGATATAACAAACGTAATAGCACTTGGAGGAGCGATAAGCAACATACCTAAAAGTATAATCAATTTGTGCAATGAGAAAGACGTGACGCTCTTTGTAGATGGCGACAGAGGAGGGGACATGATTATAAGGTCTATTATAAAAGTGGCAGAGGTAGATTATATTGCAAAGGCGCCTGATGGCAAAGAGGTGGAAGAGCTTACAAGGAAGGAGATAATAAAGGCGCTGCGTACAAAGATTCCATTAAGCCAGTATCTTGGCATTAGCAAAGGGAAGCAGCAGGCTACGCAAAATCAGCAAGCCAAGAACAACTTAGCAAAGGAGCAATTGCCTGAAGAGGAGCAAGAGCAAGTTCAGGAGCCTGCTGAGAAAACAAGCGAGTCTAGCGAGGAGCCAATGCTAAAAGAAATTGGCAATGAAGAACCAGCATTGATAGATCAGATGGATTTCCAGCAGGATGAGAGTACTCATGAGCTTCAAAGCTCAGGTTCATCATCAGCACAGAACCCAAAGGAGCCGGTGCTGAAGGCAGTTGTTTTGTCGCAACTTGCAAAAGCTCTAGATGAACTTTCAAATACACTAAACGCAAGGCTTTACAACAGTGCAGGCGAAGTAATATACGGCAAGGATATACCAATACGCGAGCTAATACCTACAATACAGCAGACAAACGGCATATATGGTGTTGTTCTAAACGGTATAATAACACAAAGGCTTGTAGAGCTTGCACTGCAGAAAGGAATAAAGGCTCTGTATGGGCTAAGGGCAAATCCTATGCCTAAGAAGCCTGCAGACCTTATCATATATACAAAGGAGCAGGGCAGGATAGAATAAAAATAATAGGGTCTTAGATGAAAGAAAGAGTCCTGATCTTAGACATGGGCTCAAAGATGAATAGATTCGGCGGCGAAGCTAGAGTTGCAGCGCAGCTACACAGCAGGCTCTCGGATTATTTTGAGACTTTTTATCTTGGCTATGAAACACCGTATCTTAAGTGCAATAAAAACTGCCACATCATAGAAAGAGGCACAATAAAGCTTCATAGCAAGATGAAAACAGGGCTAGCTGAGAATTGGATTATGCGAGCGGGCTACTATTTTCTAGCTGGCAGGCTAATTAACATAGGTATAAGCAAGGGTGAGCTAAAAAATTTGTTTGACAAGATCAAGCCTGATGTTGTTATCTCAAACTCACTTGCAGACTTTCCTATAATAAGACTAGCAAAGCGCTGGTTTGAATTCAAGTCGATTTACATAGATCATGTAAATCTCTCTGGTGATGTTTTCAAAGGCATGTTATCTAAGAACTCCCTACCTTTTACTCTTGGTACTGGTATGCTTGGCTTAAGTATTAATAATATGAAAAGAAAGTTCTTCAATTTCTTCGATGCAAATGTTGCGCTTAACGCTGAGCAGGAAGAGGGAATTAAAAAATACACGCAAAAAGTAGCATATATACCAAACGGCATAGCAAAGCCAAAGAGAGATGAAAAAGCAATAAAGAGATTCAAGGAGAGATACAGCTTAGATGATAAGTTTATTGTTTTGTATGTTGGGCGCATGTTTGAGAGGCAGAAGAATGTAAGTACTCTTATAAAGGCTTTCAAGAAAATTCAAGACAAGAGCATGCTCCTCTTGCTTGTTGGCGAAGGTCCTTCTCTAAGTGATTATATTGAGCTTGCAAAAGATGATAAAAGGATTTTGTTTACCGGCGGTTTAGATGATTCAATGCTCAATAGCGCTTATTGGCTTTCTCACATTTTTGTACTACCTTCATTCTGGGAAGGCTTTAGCATAACATTGCTCGAAGCTGCTTCACATTCTCTCCCTATGCTGTTGTCAAAGAAAGCCTACCCAAAAGACCTTGAAAAATTGAAGATAAATGTTCAGAGCTTTGATCCGAGTAGCGCAGATGATTTGGCAAATAAGATTAATGAAATGCACTCGGATAAGAAAATATATGATGCTGCAAAGAAAGCATCACAAAAAATAGCAAATGAGTTTAACGAAGAGAAGATGATAAATAGATACAAAGAGCTTATTCTTTCGCTTTTTTAGATTCGAGGTATGCAATATATTTTGATCCTCCTATAAGAACTGTAATCGCACCTAAGGCTGCGTATGTAAAGTATACAAGTGCCGGCGCATAATAGTCTGTAGCAAAATGTTGGTTAGCTTCATACACAACTGCACCAATTACAAATGCACCAAACCATATAGTGCTAATATCACGTATGATTTCCTTAGGGTGCCTTAAAAGCCCTTTAAAAATGCCAACATCATTTTTTTCATCAACTTTTTGTTGTGATTCCATAATTTGCTTTTTGAAAAACTAGTATAAATATTTAATTTTAGTTTTGTTTATAAGCTGTGTATTATAATCTGCTCTACATTTGCATATTTTTATTTCTTTTAATCATATTTTTAAGCATGGAGCAGGAACAATACAAGCATGTTGAGAAGCTAATCAGAAGGAGCAAGAACTTGTTTATTGTATCGCCATATATAGATGAATATTATGCTAGGTTCCTCTTGAGGCATGCCCGCAACAAGAAGATATACATAATATCATCATCGCCTGAAGAAAAGGCAAAAAAGATACTTACAAAAGGTGGCTTTCCGTCTCTTACCTTATTGCTTTCAGTTATAATATTCTCATTCTATTACCTACTATGGCTAGCAGGCTTGAGCTATACACCTATTCTTATTATTGGCTTTCTTTTCTTTGCATTGTTTATTCTACGCTTATCTAATAGGAGGCCAAAGAACATAAAGTTAAAGATTCCAAAAGAATTTATCCACACCAAATTTTATGTTGGTGATAACGAAGCAATAACAGGATCTGCAAACCTAACATATAGGGGCATGCATAAGAATATAGAGCATCTAGAGATAAGCAACGACCCTAATTACGTAAAGAAGCTTAAGGCAGAGTTCTGGCGCATGTGGAATGTTTAAAAGCAAAATCAGCACAATATAGAAAGATATATATCTGGCTGTGAAAAATATACCTTGTGGATTATATAATAATTGCATCCTTATTGGCAGTTTTATCCTGGTCATTTGTAGATGCAGTATCAAAGTTATACATAAATAGGTTTGGTAAAGAGCTTTCATCAATGATACTGCTTGCGATTGGTATTATACCTATGTTGCTTTTAGCTACGGCCTATCCTTATTTAGGCAATATACTCTTTTTGCTTTTCATCGGGCTTGTTGGCGGCCTTGTGCTCTTTTTGGGCTACATACTTGTATACAAGTCTGTACCATCTGGCGGCGTATCAAACTCCTATATACTGCTTGAAGTTCAGCCAATAATTCTAATACTTTTTGGCATTTTTGTGCTTGGTGAGCATATAGGTATGGAAAAGGCTGCAAGTATAATACTAATATTCATAGGAATTTCGCTTATCCTGCTTAGCAAGAAGTTTAAGCTTGATAAACGGCTAGTTCCTGCGCTTATAGGCAATGTGATGTGGGCAGTATACTGGGCCATAATAATACTTGCATTTCTGTATTACAAGAGCTTTATATCGCCCCTTCTTTTTGTAAGGGTGTTTGGTGCATTTTTTGCTTATCTCTACTACAAAGCAAAACCACCAAAAAATTACTATAAAATAAACCTTTCAAAGCTCGAAATTTCAATAATCGCTATTCTCATTCTTGCAGGATTATTTGATGGCTTTGGCAATATCTTATTTGCCTTCGTTTCATTTAGCAATAAAGTTGTGTTTGGTAGCACTATTCTTTCTTTAGACCCAATAATAATTTGGCTTATAGGTCTTATCGCTTACCATGAAAAAATAACAGTAAGGCAGAAATTCGGCTTTTTGGTGGCAACTACTGGATATCTTTTATTTACTCTTCTTTGAGGCTGAAGCTTTTTATTAACAAAATATTTAAATAATTAAAACAATCTAAATCAGAATGACGCCCTGGTAGCTCAGTGGTAGAGCGCCTGTCTTGTAAACTTCTTAAGAAGAAGTTTAATCAAGAACAAGAAAACAGGAGGTCGAGGGTTCAATCCCCTCTCAGGGCTAACTCGTAGGAGGTTATATAATTTATTAGAAAACTTATTTTGTCTTCGTAGATAAAATTTATCCGCTTTTGTCCCTGTCTGCAACTTTGTGTGTGTGCTCTGCAAGCAATGCTTGTACGGTTGCGTTTGCCATAAAATCAACGATAGAGTTAAATAAATAATCTTTGTATTTATACTTGATGGATAATGATATGAGCACAAGAAGTATGCATCGAACCTCTAATCCTAACGCTCTTTTATGGCTTGAACATGCTAAGATAGACATAAGGCAGCTATTCAAAATTGAGATAATAGCACTAATATTTCATGGGTTAGCTCATGAGTATGGCGCCGAGCTATGGCTTAATTCTACTATATAAGTGGTAGAATGGAAGAAAAGATTAAAAAGGGAAAACTAACCGCAAAAGAACTTTTGGAAAGGTATGCGAATGGTGAAAGAGACTTCAGGGGTGTTGACCTAAGTTTTGCAAACCTTAGCAATACAGATCTTCAGAATGCAGATTTTAGCCATGCTATCCTTAATTTTGTAGATCTTAAAGGCGCAAATCTTAGTGGAGCTATCCTTGAGAATTCAAGCCTTTCAGGCGCAAACCTAAAAGGTGCGAAGCTTGTAAGTGCAAACCTTATGAATGTAAAATTTATTGGTGCCGACCTTAGCAATGCAGATCTTAGCAATGCAAATCTTATGAAGGCAGACCTTTTTGCTGCAAATCTTAAGGATACAAATTTCAGTAATGCAATCCTTATGGATGCAAATCTTAATAGTATTAATCTTGATAGTGCGAATTTCAAAGATGCAAATCTGAGCGGTGCGAGAATAGTTGTAGGCAATATAATTGTAGAAGTCAAATAAACGGTATTGAAATGGATTTGAAATTAGACAGCAATTATGCAGAGTTCATAAAAACGACCTATAAAGAGATGATACCAATAAAGGCTATATCGCCAGAATCAGGCGGCACAGGCGAATATGAGAAGGCAAAGTATATAGAAGGCGTGCTCTCTGAGATGGGCATTAAGGCAAAATGGTACAATGTCAAGGATTCGCATGGTGTTACAAGGCCAAATCTTATAGCAACGTATGGCCCAAGCAATAAAAAGACCTTCTGGATAGTTGCACATACAGATGTTGTGCCTGAGGGTGACATTTCATTATGGAAGACAAAACCGTTTGAGGCTGTAATAAAAGGAGATTATGTTTATGGCAGGGGCACAGAAGACGATGGGCAGGGCATAATGCTTGCATTAGGTGTAGCAAAGCATCTTACTGAGGCAAAGGCAGAGCCGCGCTTTAGGCTTGGCCTTGCATTTGTGGCTGATGAGGAAGTAGGAAGCGTATATGGTGCACAGTACCTTGTAAATAAAAAAATATTTTCAAAAAGAGACTTTGCACTAGTGCCTGATGCTGGCAACAGTGATGGATCTATGATAGAAATAGCAGAGAAGCATGTGCTCTGGCTTAGGTTTGAAGTTATAGGCAAGCAGAGCCACGGATCCACGCCAGAAAAAGGAATCAATGCAAACAGGCTCGGCATGCTCTTTTATTCGGAGCTCTATGATAAGCTCCATAGAAGATTCGATGGCAAGGATATGCTCTTCGAGCCTCCAGTTTCAACATTCGAGCCAACAAAGAAAGAGCAGAATGTGCCCAATATCAATACAATACCAGGCACTGATGTGCAGTACTTTGACTGCAGAATACTGCCAAGGTACAGAATAGATGCCGTGCTTTCACTTGTTAGAAAGACTGCAGCTGATTTTTCAAAGCAGCATGGCTGTAAAATAAATATAAGCATTGTTTCACGCGAAGATACACCTAAGCCAACGAGTGGTGCTTTTGTTGAAGAATTTTCAGAGGCAGTGAAAGCAGCAAAAAATATTGAGCCTAAGCTTATGGGAGTAGGAGGGGGCACAGTTGCAAAATATTTCAGGAAAATAGGCATGCCTTCAATAGTGTGGATGACAATAGATGAGACTGCGCACAGCCCTAATGAATATGCAAAAATAAGCAACATAATCAGCGATACGAGAGTTGTCCTAAAATTCTTGTGATTATATGGATGATAAGTATAATGCAACTAAGGCAAACCAGCATTTTGGTCATGTGCATGGTCGTGGGTTTCATGGAATGCATATAACTCCTATGCGCGAAGCTATGGAGAAGCCCGAGAAATACCTACAGCCTATAATGGAAGGCGCAAAAGTGATAGCAGAGCTTGGCTGTGGTGCTGGATTCTATTGTAAATATTTACAGAAGCTTGCTGAACAGCTTTATTGTGTTGATGCAAGCGCCGAAGCAATAGAAGAAGCAAAGAAAGCTGTGAATGGGGTTAATGTAATCTTTCTTATTGAAGATGCTGCACACACTTCAATACCATCTAAAAGTGTTGATGCAATACTGCTTGCAAACTCTTTTCACGACATGCTAAAGGATGAGGTATATAATGAAATAAAGCGTATTCTAAAGAATACTGGCAAAGTGGTGATAATAGATTGGGAGAAAAAAGAAACATCTTTTGGACCACCTCTTAGCATAAGGCTCAGCAAAGAAGACTATATTAATATATTCAAGGACTTTAGGCTTGTGAAGGAGTTTCAACCAAGCCAAAACCACTATGGGCTTGTATTTAGCTACAGAAACAGCTAATTTTTAGGCAAAGAACTCTGAAGGATCGCATGCAATTAAAAATACATTTATAATTGGAATAATTCCAATTTAACTCTCTAATTTATTCTTCAATATCTTCATTTTTCTTATTCTCAATGCTCTTATTCAACAATATAACTTTTAATGTGCTGTGTGCTTCTATAAGCTTCTTTGCAGCGTTGCCTATCATCTCTGTTTCTTTGTTAAATGCTGCTTCAACCGTCAAATCTGGATAGTTCTTGAGAAGCTCGTTGTTGTCAATCACAAGCATCGCATCGCACCATGGCTTTAGTCTTGGTAATATCGCAGATTCCGCAAATCCTCAGTACCAAAAGACAAAGACTACGGCAAGAGATGGGCAGTAGAGAGGTTATTCTAAAGGCTTAAAGAGATGTTTGGTCTTGCAAAGAATAGATTCATAGGCATAGGCAAAGTAATGGTGCATGCATATGCATGCCTCATTGCATACATAATAAAATACAGGTAGAAAAGATGTGGAGGCGGTACAATTAGGCACTGCAAGAATGGTGGTTGAGTGATATAGATATAATTTTCAACAACCTAATATAAAAGGTAAAAGAAAAGAATAATAAAATAATCTACTTCAGAAGAATTCATCTTGTTATCTAGAGCAAGGAAATCCCAATCGATGGTGAGTGTCCTATGAATATGTTCTGGAATCTTGATTTTTGGTTGTACAGAATCTTATCAACATCAAAAGATAGAGTTTGCTACTAAATTTTTCAGTAAACTTAAACGTTTTGCCCTTTATAGCCTACCTCTTTGAAAAATCTTACCAACTTAGTTCCAGAACCGTACTGACCCGCCAAGAATTCTTTAACATCATGGCCTGTGGTGCGCTTAAATTCCTTTGCAGCTAATTTCCACAATTCTTTCCGCCTCTCCCACTTATCTAACTTATCAGATTCAAATTTCCATTTTGCCAAACTTGTGTAAACATCAACGATGTTATCAAATATTTCGACTGCTTTCTTATTGCTTTTTAGCCTATCTCTTAATTCCTTGACTTCACCCTTCTTTTCGTCTATGGCTATTATTAAATCTGCAAATTCTACTTTTAATTTATCTTTTATTGTGCTATACTGTTTCCTTATATAATCTACACCGTATCCAGTTGTGAGTAATGTATTCACTAGTGTAAAGTATATTGCTGAATCGTTTATGTTAGCGAGTGCTGCGCACGCATCTATCGCAGTAATGTTTTCTTTTTTCAAAATTCTCTCTGCTTCACGCAAGCACATGATGTCTTTCTCTAAGCAATATTTGGAAAACTCTTCGATGCTAGAACTGGTTTTTGTACTTTCTTTAAGTCTTTCTACTAGTTGTCTGAACTTTGAGTCGTTTTGCATTGCAAATGTAACTTCTGTATATGCCTCATATTTGTCATTACCAAAGATAAATACGTGCTTGCCATATTTACTTTCTAACTGTTTAACCTGCTTCTTGTCTATTTTGATAACAGGTGGATTATGTATTATTATATAGTCCCCAATTTCCTCAAGCAAGACGTGTGTGCTAGGTTCCTCTAATTGTGCAGCTACCGTTGATTTTGTAAGAATTATTGATTTATCAGCAGCGAAAGAAACCTTGTATGGAACTAATCTCTCTAAGATTATATCCATGGCTTCTTCCGGTATTGTCTCATTTTCCAACTTCCTTTCTGAATAAATAACCCCTTTTGAGGCATCGACTATGACCTGGTCGCCATCTTTCAATATCGACATTACAGAAGTTACTCCGACAACACATGGTATCTTATGTTCTCTTGCAACAATTGCGGCATGGGAGGTTAGACCACCACGTTGCGTAATAATTGCGCTTGCTTTGAGCATATCTGGCAAATAATTATCATATGTTATGTTACATACTAGTATTTCTCCCTCCTTTAGCTCCTTAAGCTGAGTAATATTCTTTACTATTCTTACTGCTCCAGTTGCCATACCAACGCTTGCGGGTATTCCTTTCAAAACTGAATATTTGTTTGTGACGGTGAAATTCGGTATATCCTTTTTTTCCTCTCCTGTTGTTATTTGTCTTGCCTGAAATATGAATAGTTTATTATCTTTTATACCCCATTCAATATCCATAGGCGCTCCGTACCTCTTCTCAATATTTAATGCGACCTGTGCCACTTCTTGAACTTTGCTTACCTCTAATTCCTCTGAGCTTGTGGCAGGCTTCTTTATTTCCATTTTGGATTGGCCTTTGATCATAGATATACTGGTAGGCTCAACGGTGCCTGAGACAAGACCCTCTCCAAGACCCTTTACATATTCTATTATCAGTTTATTTTTATCCCCTGTTACCGGGTCAGCTGTGAATGCAACACCTGCAAAATCTGTCTCAATAAATTTTTGTATAACAACCGCCATTTTAACATTCTTTATTGACAAACCAGCATCTTCCAAATACTTTAGTACTCTGGGGTTATATATCGATGAATAAACCTCTTTGATAGCTGATGCTAATTGAGATGGTTCTACATCAAGCACAGTATCAAACTGGCCAGCAAAACTGTATCTCTCGCTATCTTCAACATTGGCAGAACTTCTTACTATTAAATTTGAATTAGCTATACCTAGTTTTGTAAGACTCTTGTGTATCTCTTTTAACAAGTCATCAGATATCTTTGATGATTTGATTAGTTCTACAAGATCTAATGCATCCTTATAGTTTATTTTATTATTCTCTTTTGCCAATATTGCATAAAGTTTTTCATCAATCTTATTTTCTTTCATAAATTTATCGAATTCGGTTGTAGGGATTATGATTCCTGGGGCTATATTGAATCCGTAGAGGCTAAGTCTTTCTAAAGATGCACCTTTGCCTCCAAGCTTGTTCTCATCTATTCTCTTTGTTTTACTTATAATTTCACCTATAATTAAAATCTCATGCGATTTCATTGCTGTTTCACCTCTTCCAGATTCAAGTCTCTCTCCTAGTGTTTTTTGAGTTTTCTGCTTTTCCATTGCTTACTATAATAACAATCTAAATCAAATCATGCTTATAATGTTTACCATTGCAAATCAACGCGCTAAGCTCTATTAAAGAATTCAATTCTATAAATTTTGAGAAAGGTTTTTAAGAGTCAAAGTGCCTAAATCTAAATGATATGGTTGAAATAAAGGAAGGTCTTACTTTTGATGACGTTTTACTAGTTCCATTGCTATCGCACGTAAGCTCTAGAAAAGAGACAAACACAGAATCAAATTTAACCCCAAGAATAAAGCTCTCTATTCCTATTGTTAGCGCAAACATGGATACAGTAACAGGCTCATCTATGGCAATAACAATGGCAAGGCTTGGTGGCGTTGGTGTTATACACAGATTCAATACAATAGAAGAACAGGTTAATGAGGTTACAAAAGTTAAGAGAGCGCAAAGTGTTGTAATAACAAATCCATATACCGTTTCTCCAGATGATACTCTTGCCAATCTAAAATCTATTTCTGCTGAAAAAGGCGTTTCTAGCTTTCCAGTAGTTAAGGGAAAGAGGCTTGTTGGAATAATAACAAAAAGAGATTATATGTTTGAGAAAGATGATTCAAAAAAGGTAAGCGAGCTTATGACCAAGGATCTTGTAACAGCTAGCTTTGGGATAAGCATAGAAGATGCCAAAAAGATTCTTGCAAAGGAAAAGGTGGAGAAGCTTCTTCTTGTCGATAAGAAGAACAGACTTAAGGGCATGATAACTGCCAAGGACATAGCGCTAAGCGAAAATAGTGGCAATATTACTAAGGATAAGCGCGGCAGGCTTGTTGTGGGTGGAGCTGTTGGAATTGTTGGTGATTATAAGGAGAGGATAAAAGCGCTTATAGATGCTGATGTTGACTTTATCGTTGTTGATGTTGCAAACGGTTATCTGGAAAAGGTTGCTGAGACTGTTCGCTATATAAAGAACAATTATGATATAGATGTGATTGCCGGAAATGTTGCAACAAAGGAAGGTGTTGTTAACCTTGCTAAGGCTGGTGCTGATGCTGTTAAAATTGGCATAGGGCCTGGGGGTGCGTGTCTGACAAGGTCTGTTGCTGGTGTAGGCTATCCACAACTCAGCGCGATTATGGATTGCAGCAATGCGGGCGTTCCTATAATAGCAGATGGTGGTATAAGGAAATCAGCAGATCTGGCAAAGGCTATAGCAGCTGGTGCCAATACTGTTATGATCGGCTCTCTACTTGCAGGTACAGATGAAAGCCCAGGATTTATAGTAACAAAAGAGAACAAAAACTATAAGCTATACCGCGGAATGGCTTCAATAAGCGCATATGCTGACAAGGCTTCAAAGCTTAACGAGATTGTAGAGATCGAGGGCTATACGCCAGAAGGAACAGAGATGTTGATAGAATATAGGGGAAGTGCTGTAAAGATAGTAAACAACCTTGTTAACGGACTTCGCTCAGCAATGACATACCTTAATGCTAGGAACTTAGATGAATTTAGAAGAAATGCAAGGTTTGTAAGGCTAACTGAAGCAGGCAAAAAGGAAAGCAAGTATGGGTAGCATGCCTCTCTCCTATTTAAATTATAATTGGGTGGTCTTATATGCCTTATATAAAGAAAGAAGAGAGGCAGGAGCTCGATAAGCTGTTGCAGCCTTTGATTGATTTTCTCAAAACGAAGGGCACAGAAGAGGTTGATGGCCAGATAAACTACACTTTTACAAGAGTACTCGCAAGTCTTTACAAGCCCAGGTATTTCAATTATAACAGGGCCATGGGTGTGCTTGAGTGCATAAAGCAGGAGTTTTACAGAAGAGTTGTTGCGCCTTATGAAGACAAAAAGAAGGAAGAGAACGGCGATGTTTACTAATTATTTTCTCTCTTTAAGAATCATCGCTTTAGCCTCTTCATATAGCTCATCGTAGCTCTTGTTTGTAGATGCGATGCCGGATCTCTGTGCTTCAACGCCAACAGCAGCAGCTACCCTGAAGTATACATCTTCTTCGCTCATTTTTGGTATTATATAATCTTTGTCTAGACCTTTTTGCTCTGCGTATTTTGCAAGCTCAATCGCTGCCGCAATAGCAAGCGAATCTGTAATCTTGCTTGCCTGAACGTCTAAAACGCCTCTAAATAGTCCTGGGAATATTAAAGAATTGTTTACTTGATTCGGCGTATCGCTTCTGCCACTACAGTATATAGCTGCACCAGCCTTAAGTGCTTCCTTTCTTGTTATCTCTGGTTCTGGATTTGCAAGTGCAAATACGATAGGCCTGCTATTCATACTCTTTATGTACTCTTTCTTTATCGTGCCGGGTGATGATGCACCTATTATTACATCGGCCCCTTTTACAGCATCTTCTATTGTTGATACATTCTCAGCATTAGTTTCGTGCATTACATTATATTTGTATAGGTTGCTATTCTTAAGCTCATTCTCATCAGCTCTGCCTCTAAAGAGCACACCCTTTGTATCTACAAATATAGTATTGCCCGGATTTACACCATATTGCTTGAACAGCCTATATGTTGATATGTTAGCAGTGCCCGCACCTATAAAAACTATCTTTACCTCCTCCGGCTTCTTACCAACAAATTTTAGTGAATTTATAAACGCAGCAAGTGCAGCAGCTGCTGTGCCTTGGTTGTCATCATGCCATACAGGTATGTTTAACTCTTTTTGCAAAATTTCAAGTATCTCAAAGGCTTTAGGCGATTCTATATCCTCTAGATTTATGCCACTGAATGATGGTGCAATCGCTTTGACTGCTTCGATTATTTTGTCTTTCTCTGTTACACTTAACGTTATTGGTATGGCATCAACACCTCCGAGGTACTTGAAGAGAAGGGCCTTACCTTCCATTACAGGCATCGCTGCATCTGGGCCTATATTGCCTAAGCCAAGAACGCGTGTACCGTCAGTTACTATTGCAATGCTATTCCACTTGTATGTAAGAAATTTTTCTCCTCTTTCTTTTATGGTTTTTGAAACAGCAGCTACTCCTGGTGTATATACTAATGAGAAATCACTCTGCTTTTTAATCTTCATTTTTGGCCTTATACTTATCTTGCCCTTATATGTTCTCGCAAGCTTTATTGCTTCTTCATAGTAATCCATAAAATTCACCTAGGATGTTGAGAGAATTGGTGGCAAAACTATAAATACCTTATCACTGGGTTATACAATAAACTTCATATCTGTGGTCAACAATTCTTGAAATAAAATAAAGCGTTATATCCTATTTTTGAAACGCTGAGATTGCTTATTGTATAATTCATTGGAAGCTCCAAGACTGCATTGCCATATCCACACACAATATTGGTGCTATATGGGCTAGCGTTTTCTATATATACAACTTTAGCTTCGCCGCCACTCTCGTTAAGCCAAATCTGCTTTATCGGAAACTCTGTATTCTTCATCCAAAAGCATGATTCCTGCAATGTATTGAATGGAAAGAGCATGCCACAATTATTTTTGCATTCAACATTTTTTCCAACAATTGATACATTCATGTATCCTTGCTCCTGCTCTGCCGACGTTATCGCTTCATATATTGTGGTATTATATGTATTGTTGTTTGCTATTATTGTGAGGTCGCAGCTCTTCAGTAGCGAGAGCTGATTTGTCATTGCCTTTTGCTGAAATGTAAGGCTAAAGGTTAATAATACCAGTATTAAGGCAGCCAATACTATAGCTATTCTTTTTTGTTCTTTCAAAACATCACAACCAAGCTCTATTTAAAAACTTAATAAATGAAAAGGTTTTTATTATTACTAATTACTAATCAACATAATAAATAGTGGTCCTATGAATAAGGCAGAGATAGCTGCTGGGATAATAATAGTTATCCTGGTAATTGGGATAGCGCTTTTAATGAGCAAACCTTCAACAACATCAATAACAACAACTTCGCCTTCGCCTGCTGCTACGGGCTTGCTAACATTTCAGCTTATTGACCCGCCACAGGTTCCAAACAATACCCAAGCCCTAGTCATAACCTATTCTTCGCTGAGTGCACATGTGTTGCTAGCTAATGGGACAAGCGAATGGGTTAGTTCAACTAATACAGGATCTGTGAACTTACTATCGCTAGTCAATATAAGCCAGGTTATAGGAAGTGTAAATATACCAAAGAACTCTACAGTTGATATGGTGAAATTCAATATAACCAGTGCCACAATAACAATCGACAACAAGACATACAATGTTACAGTTCCAAGCCAACAAATTATAGTGCATGTCTCAAATACTCAGAGAGTAAACGGCACAGCGAGCGCTCTAATAGATATAACACCTGTTGTGGCTTCAATATATACAAACAATTCAGTTATTTTTGTGCTTGTGCCTTCGCTTAGGGCAGTTGTAGTGCCTGGAAGCGCTTCAGCTACCGTTGGTGCAAAAGTCGCGATAAACGAGACAGAGAGGCATGAGCTTGAATCTATAAAGCCAAATATAACCATATCTAGCATCTCTCTTTCCGAGAGCAATAATATAACGTTGTTTAAGGTAAGCGTGGTAAACAATGCAAATACAAGCGTCAGGATAAAGCATGTATTGCTCTTTGGAAATGAGAGTATATCAATAAACACGAGCGTTGCAAATATAAGGATAAAAGATAAATGGATAGATGTAAGAAGATTTTCAAACGATACATTAAATAATACAGGCATGAGAATGCCAGGGTATGGCAACTCTAATTTAGGGTATGGCAACTTTAATGTAAGCTCATTAAGTAACATGACCCTTGGCAATGCTTCAAAAATACTAGGCATTAATCAAAGCGAGATAACGAAGCTCGGAAGCGAGTTTAACATATCATTAAATGCATCAACAAGGCTTTCGCCAGAAAACATATCAAAGATAATGAAGGGTATACACAACTTTAATATATCAGAAAAAGAGCTCGATGAAATGATCGAGAACAAAAGCCCTGCATTCAACTCAATACTAAGCAACATGGGAATAGCTAATGAGGTAGGTCAAATAAAGATTTCTATAGAGGCTGAGCACTTTAGAGTACTTAATTTCATCGCTACGCAAAACGGCACACTTGTACTGCCATTTGTCAAGTATACAAACGGTGTAGCTTCTAATAATGCAAATGAAAGCGAAGATATTGCAGAGCTAGCTCAGGAGTTTAACAACGGCTATACCATACCTGCACATGGAAGCGCTACACTAACATTTGACGGCAAGATAAGTTTTGCAAACGGCCACATAACAATAGCTGTAATACCAGGTGATCAGTACAGGGTTTCAGTCATAGGCACAGAAGGAGCATACGCTTCTGCTAACACAACAGCAAGCTGATTATTTTATTTTCTTTAGTTTTTTGCTATTTATTGCCTTTAGTAAAAATTAAATAATTTTGTTGTCTATTTATATCGAGGTGGCCATATGAAACTATTTAGCCTTTTTGGGAAGAAAGATGTATCCGCGGAGTTATCAAAACAAGCACCTTATAGGATTATGACAGAGCTTGTGCCTTATAAGCTCTATGCGAACAGAAAGAGCAGCGTTATGATGCTCATAAAGGTAAAGAATATGACAAATGAGCCGCTTTTGAGCTCTATCGTTATTGAATTGCCGAAGGGAATAAGCTTCGATGAAATGGGCCTTGCAAATACTAAAGAAATAAGAATAGGCGAGCTTGCACCAAACGAAGAAAAAGAATTAAGGGCAGATATATATAGTAATTCAGGCACAGAAAAAGGCGAGTACACTCTTGTTCTTACAGCATTTGCACACTACAGAGATTATGGCCATGTACTTAATGCAATGAAGAAGAGATCTATTGTTGAGGTTGTTTAGGCTCAGCCTCTTTTTCCGCCTCTGCATGCTCAGCTTTCTCTATCTTGCTTAATGAGTTTGATATACTTGATAGGTGGCTAGCTACTTCAATACCTTTTTGTGTTAGCTTTATCCCCTTTATCCTGCCATGCCTTGTGCTCTCCACCAATCCTCTTTTCTCGCACTCGTTTATAAATCTGCTTAGATGCACATAGGTAATACCTGAGCTTTTTGCTAAATTAGAGATATTCCACTCTTGCTGGTTATTTGTGCTTGCCATGAGTAGAAATGCCTTTACCTGTTTTTCCTTGAAGAATAAACTTCCAAAATCCTTCATAAATTCCCCTATTTTCTTTTGTTCTCTTTTTCTCGATAAAAACATAAATATATAAAATCTTAACTATTTTAAATAATTAATACAAAAAGGTGTTTGTATGGTAAAATATATAGCCGCTGAGGAGCTAGTTGGAAAAGAGGTTGTAACGAACGATGGCTTCGATCTAGGAAAATTCCTTGATGCAGAGATTAATGAAGTTACAGGAAAGCTTACAGCAATGATAATAGACGCTAATGCTGATAGCGAGTTTGTAAACAAGCTCGATATTAAAGATGGCAAGCTAAAGATAAACTACAATTCTGTGCTTGCTGTAAATGACTTTATAGTTGTAGACAGAAAATCGCTCTGACGGTGGTTTTTATTATAATAGCTGGCGGTGATGAGGCTGGCCGCGGAGCTGTTTTAGGGCCGTTAGTAGTTAGTCTAGTTAGCATAAATGAGGGCAAAGCGAAGAAGCTTTCTGAGATAGGGGTAAGGGATTCAAAGATGCTGAGTAGGAGGAGGCGCGAATTTTTGTTTGATGATATTTACTCTCTTGCAGAAGATGTAAGAACCTATGCTATAACACCTGAAGAGATAAACAACGCTATGCGGAGCAACATCTCAATCAATGAACTAGAGGCGATTCACTTTGCAAGGCTTATCGATGAGAGTGAAGCTAATCCTAAAAAGATATATTTAGATTCGCCTGATGTTATTCCAGAGAAGTTTGGTATAAGGGTTAGCCTTATTTCTAAAAAGCTTTTGAAGGTTAATGGGGTTAATGGAGTGAGACGAAGGGAGAAGAGCAGCGGCGGTGGCAATGCGGCTAAGGCTGTAGCTAAGATAATAGCTGAGCATAAGGCGGATGTAAAATATCCTGTTGTCTCTGCTGCTAGCATAATAGCTAAGGTAACAAGAGATAGAGCAATAGAAGAGCTTGAAGAGAGTCTTGGCTTTGAGCTTGGTTCTGGCTACCCATCTGACAAAATAACGATAGACATGATAAGAAGGAATCTTGATAACGAAAGACTATTAAAGCATGTAAGGGCTGAGTGGAAAACCTTAAAGCTTATAAGGCAGTTGAAAATTTTTGAGTTCTTAAAATGATCTTTTTTACTTTTTTGCAACATTTGTAAAGTCTGCTAAAAAAATTAACCTCCTCTTCCTTTTGAAAGCGGTTGGTATTTAAATAAATATACTACAGATTGTATTTTGGGTGTGGTTAAAATACTATATGTTGTGATGGTATGCGCTGCCCTTACTGCGGTTCAAATAGGACGCGTGTGATAGATTCAAGGTTTGTTGCATCAGATAACAGCATAAGGCGCAGAAGGGTATGCGATGCATGCAAGAGAAGGTTTACAACCTATGAGCGTGTTTATACAATAGAGATAACAGTGATAAAGAAAAATGGCAACAGGGAGCCATTTGATAGAAACAAAGTGCTTAATGGCATTCTGAAGGCATGCGAAAAAAGGCCTATAAGCAGAGAGAGAATGGAAGAGATCGCTGAGAAGATAGAGAGAAAGCTTATCTCGCAGAACAAGAAAGAGGTAACAAGCAGAAAGATAGGAGAGATGGTGATGAATGAACTTTACAAGCTTGATCCGGTAGCTTACATTAGGTTTGCAAGTGTATACAATAATTTTGATTCGCCAGACCAGTTTAGAAAGATTGCGATGATGCTTAAGAGTAAGAGAAATGCTTAGGTGTTTTTTATGGAGGTAAAGGAGGTTGTTAAGAGGGATGGAACTGTTGTTCCTTTCGACAAGCAGAAGATAGCGATAGCAATAAGCAAGGCTATGAGGGAAGTATACGATGGCAACTTGAGCGATGAGGAGTTAATGAATAAGGCGAGCGAGTATGCAGATCTTGTTGTGCAAAAGCTTGTAGAGCTTGGAAAGGAGAAGGTGCATGTGGAGCAGATACAAGATATTGTAGAGCAGGTGCTCATGGGCGTTGATCAGAAGACAGCTAAGGCATACATTATATATAGAAACAAGCGTGCTGAGATAAGGGCTTATAAGGCTTCACTAGGTATAGTAGACGATCTTAAGCTTCCTTTGAATTCTCTAGTTGTTCTTGCTGCTAGGTATCTGCTAAAAAACGAAGAGGGCAAGATTATAGAAACACCAAAGCAGCTCTTTACAAGGGTTGCAAACGCCATAGCTAGTGTAGAGTCTAGATATGGTGCGAGCGAGGAAGATATAGCAAAGCTTGCAAACGAATACTACAATGTTATGACTAGATTTGAATTTATGCCAAACAGCCCTACATTGATGAATGCAGGTACCAGGCTTGGCCAGCTAAGCGCCTGCTTCGTATTGCCTGTTGGAGATTCGATAGTAGAGATATTTGATGCTGTTAAGTGGGCTGCGCTTGTCCATCAATCGGGCGGTGGTACTGGCTTCTCTTTCTCAAGGCTCAGGCCTAGCGGTGACATAGTGAGAAGCACGGGCGGCGTTGCCTCGGGTCCTATCTCTTTTATGAAGGTCTTCGACGCAGCGACAGAGCAAATAAAGCAGGGTGGCAAGAGGAGAGGCGCAAACATGGGTGTACTTAGGGTAGACCACCCAGACATACTCAATTTTATCGTAGCTAAAGAAAAAGAGGGTGTTTTAGAAAACTTCAATATAAGCGTTGCTGTTACAGAAGCATTTATGAATGCATTGCAGCACGATGAGGAGTATAGCCTTATAAATCCAAGGAACAACAAGGAGGTTGGGAAGCTCAATGCAAAAGCGGTTTGGAATCTAATGACTACAATGGCATGGAGAACAGGGGATCCAGGAGTTATATTTATAGACAGAATGAATTCAACATACTCAAATCCTGTTCCGAAGTATGGTCCTATAGAATCTACCAATCCGTGCGGAGAGCAACCACTCTATCCTTTTGATTCATGCAATCTCGGTTCAATAAATCTCTCACGCATGCTGAAAGAGAAAAACGGAAAGTATGAGATCGACTGGGATAAGTTAAGGTACACAACAAGGCTTGCTATAAGGTTCTTAGACGATGTGATTGACGCAAACAACTATCCTCTGCCACAGATAGAACAGGTAACGAAAGCAATAAGGCGTGTTGGCTTAGGTGTTATGGGTTGGGCTGATATGCTCATAAAGCTTGGTATACCATACGATTCAAACGAGGCGCTTTATCTTGCTGAAAAGGTGATGAAGTTCATAACAGATGAAGCTAGAGAAGAAAGTGCTGAGCTTGCTAAGGTGAGAGGCCCATTCCCTGAGTGGGAAAACAGTATATGGTATAGATTCGGCTACAAGCCTCTAAGAAATTCTACAGTAACAACAATAGCCCCTACAGGCACTATAAGCATAATAGCTGGCGGTGCATCATCAAGTATAGAGCCGCTCTTCTCTGTAGTATACAAGAGAAACATTAGTTCAAGCATGGGTACAGACCTTATAGAAGTAAACAACGTGTTCGAGGAGTTTGCAATAAAATATGGTTTCTATAGCGATGCCCTCATGAAGAAGCTTGCGGGAAGAACCTCTATACAGGATGTAGAAGAAATACCTAAGGAGATTAGGAGGCTCTTCGTAACCGCTTTTGATGTTTCTCCAGAGTGGCATGTGAAAATGCAGGCAGCATTCCAGAAATATGTTGATAACGCTGTATCAAAGACAATAAACATGCCAAGCTATGCAACACCACAGGAGGTAGAAGAAGCTTATATGCTTGCATACAAGCTCGGCTGCAAGGGCATAACAATATATAGAGATAAGAGCAAGAGCAGGCAGGTTCTTACAACTGTTGATAATCACCAAAGAAGATTAGAAGAGGTAGCAAAGCTGCACAAGGAGAAGGAGGAGATTACAAGCAAAACCCTAGAAGAGATAAAGGTAGAGGCACAGAACTTCCAGCTAGAGGAATATACCGGCGGTGAGAGATGCCCAGAGTGCGGTGCGCTTATGATTGTGGGCGAGGGATGCGCAACATGCCCTGTATGCGGCTATAGCAAATGCGCTTAATCTTTTTTCTTTTCTTTTTCTGTGCTGCTAGGGCATATATCTTTTAGCACGCACCTATAGCATTCTTTATTTCTTGCCTTGCATGTGTCGCGCCCGAGCGCTATAAATAAGTTAGAAACGAAGCCCCAGTACTCCTTCGGTATTTTTTTCATCAGCTCTTTCTCAACAACCTCTCCTTTTTTGCTTTTTGCAAAGCCCAGCCTATTGGCTACTGTAATGCAGTGGGTATCAACAGCTATACCCTCATTTATATTGTAAAGCTCGTTTAGAACAACGTTTGCAATCTTTCTACCCACTCCTGGAAGAACGATGAGCTCATTAATGCTTTTTGGAATATTGCCATTATATCTTTTAACCATTATCTTTGCACTTTCTTTGAGGTGCCTTGCTTTTGTTTTGTAGAAGTTAAGGCTCGACAAATCTTTTTCTAGTTTTGTTATCTTCGCATTTGCAATATCCTCAAAGCTTTTATATTTATCAAAAAGCTTTTTTGTAACTTTATTGACCTGAATATCAGAATTCTGCGGTGAGAGCAGTGCAGCAACAAAGAGCTGCATTGGATTTTTGTAGATAAGTGCAGTATGCTGCTCGCCATAACGTTCAATTAGCCTGTCTAAAACCTTTTTTGCATATTCTGTATCAGCATTAAAAATCTTTGCTTCTTTCTTAGCTTTAGCTTGCATATATTTATTTTTATGTTGAATATTTTTATTGTGATACGATGCGCTACGAAGCATTTGCCGGGTCTTTCTACACATTTGACAGGAAGGAGCTTGAGCAGTTTATAGATAAAGCGTTGCAGAATGCTAATGTTGATAAGGAAATTGCTGAGCATGCAGTCTCATTTGTAGCTCCCCATGCCGGCTACATCTACTCTGGCCATGTTGCTGCTTATACATATAAGGCTATTAAGATAATGGCGAATGCAAGGAAAGTAGACACCTTCATAATTATAGGCCCTAACCATACAGGTTATGGTGCGCCTATAGCTATATCTGCAGAGGATTGGCATATGCCATTTGGCGTTGTGAAAAACGACTTGAAGCTTTCAAAACTGATCGCTGAGAAATCAAACTTCATAAATCTTGATGAATCAGCGCATTCAAATGAGCATTCAATCGAGGTTCAGCTGCCTTTCCTTCAAAAAACTGTTGAAGATCCTAAATGTGTGTTTATCTGCATGGGTGATCAAAGCATAGGAGCAAGCAAAGAGCTTGCAAAAGCGATATTAGAGGCAAGCAAAGAGCTAGGTAGGGAAGTGGCTGTGATAGCAAGCTCAGATTTCAATCACTACGAAAGCGCCGAAGTAGCGAAAAGGAAGGATATGCCTGCAATCGAGGCATTGCTAAAATTAGACTATCTTGAATTTAATAAAAGACTAGAGCAGAGCGGCGATACCGCATGCGGTTTTGGCCCCATAACTGTTGCCACAATTTTTGCAAAGGAAAAGGAAGCAAAGTCGGGCTATCTTTTAAAATATGCGAATTCAGGAGATGCAAACGGCGACTATTCATCTGTTGTCGCATATGCAAGTATAATCTTTGCGTAGCTACTTTTTTGCTACTATCACAAAAGCGAGGCCTCCGGAAAGATCTTTTTCTCTTATCTCTTTAAATCCGTGTTGCTGTATCAGCCTGATAACATATTCCTTATCTACGTTAAAGCCGCGCCTTATATAAACTTCAACATCATGCTTAAGCTTGGCATCAAGTGCAGGTAATATATTTACAGAGTAGTAAAGTTGGGTTAATTTCCTAAGCACACTATCCTTTGGTCTGAGCATGTCTAGAAGGATAAGCTTTCCGCCAGGCTTGAGCACCCTATGCATCTCGCTAATCGCGTTATCTAAGTTGTCAAAAATACTAAGTGAAAAAGCTGTAACAACAGCATCAAATGAATCATTGCCAAAACCTAAAAGTTCAACATTGCCAAGCATATAGCTTAAGTTTGCAAGTCCCTTGCTCTTTTTAATCGCTTCGCTCAGCATATCATTGTTTATATCTATTCCAACAACTTTGTAATTGCTGTGAGACCTTGCAATTGCATACGCTATGCGCCCTGTGCCTGTAGCGACGTCAAGAATACTTTTCTTGCCTTTGCCCATTTCTGTTTCTTTTACAGCCTCTTTTATTATCTCTTTATCCAAGCCCATACTGAGCATTTCAATTAGCTTGTCATACTTTGGCGCTATCCTCGAGAAAAATTTATTTAAATCCATGTAATCCTGCAGAGATACATTATCTGATTATATTATCTAATTGCCTATTTTTATTTATATACCGTTTGCTTTATAAATTAAATTTTTCTGAACAAAATTGGATAAATGTTTATAAACGAGAAAAAAATAAAATTTAATTATGGAGAAAACGCCAGCTCAAAAACAAGCTGTTTATAATACTTTAATGAGCATGGCCAAAGAGTTAGTAAGCTCTGGCAAAAATACAATAGAGATTAAAAATATGAAGATTATAGGCTACAGGCAATATGAAGAAAGAGTTATGCTGATAACAGATATCCCACAGGGTTCAGATAAGCATTACCATGTGGTTATATATACTAATAGCGAAAAAGTGGAGGGTATCATTAAAGCAATCGAAAACAAAAGAAAGGGAAATGATATACTTATTAGCGGGAAATTTAAAATATTGTTAATTAAAGATGAACATGGTGAAAGAATTAATTTTAAGTCAAATGAGTGGGAATTCAAAGTTGTAAATAGGTCTTTAATTCCATTGGATGCATTTATTTCTGTTGAGAGGCGTGATTAATATAATAGTTCGAAAACTTAAGAGTGTTAGGCTACTTTTTGCAATCATGCAGAGGATTTTAAGATCTAAAAGCCCTTATTTTTGCTTTCATACATTTAGTGGTGTAAAATATGGATAACTATAAATATTATTTTGTGTAAATAATCATTGTGGTTTGGTGATAGAGATATCACTTCATGGTAGAGGCGGCCAGGGTGTAGTTGCAGCAGGAGAACTCCTGGTGAAAGGCGCAGTTAAACAAGGTATATACGCACAGTCTATTCCATTCTTCGGCGGCGAGAGAAGAGGAGCACCAGTTAGGTCAGGAGTTAGAATATCTGATTCACCAATTTATACTCATGAGAGCATAAAGAATGCTGATATAATGGCAATATTCGATGTCTCTCTTTTGGATGTTGTTGATTTGCACATATTAAAAGATGGAGGCTCTCTTCTTATTAATTCACCAAGTCCAAAAAAGATTGTACAAAATACTTATTATGTTGATGCAACAAGCATTGCAAAGTCTCTCGGTTTGGTTATTGCTGGCTGGCCTTTGGTAAATACACCCCTTATGGGCGCACTTGCAAAGATCTCTGGTATTGTAAATGTAAAGGATTTAGAAGCGATAGCAATAGAGCAGTTTGGTCGCAGGGGTGAGCTTAATGCAAAAGCGATAGAGCTTGGCGCAAACGGGGTGAAGAAGCTTGACTAATATAGATGAACTTGCTGAAGAATTACCGATCTCAAAGCCTAGTATAGGCTCTTCGGGTAAGACAGGCACATGGCGTGTAGAGAAGCCTGTAATAGACTTGGATGCATGCAAGAAGTGTGATATGTGCATATTAGAGTGCGTTGAGAGTACGATAAACAAAAGAAGCGACGGCTATCCTGAGATAGACTATGATTATTGCAAGGGCTGTGGTGTGTGCTCAACCGTATGCCCTGTAAAGGCAATTAAGATGGTTGCAGAGGTGAAAATGTGATTACAGCTATGGTAGGAAATCATGCTGTGGCTTATGCAGTTAAGCAGGCAAAGCCGCAGGTTCTTGCTGTTTATCCTATAACACCCCAAACCACAATGCTGGAGAAGCTTGCTAGTTATGCTGCTTCAGGCGAGCTTAATGCCAAGCTTATAAAGGTTGAGAGCGAGCATTCAGCTATGGCTTCTATATATGGTGCTGCAATAGCAGGCGCAAGGGTTTTTACCGCAACATCATCGCAAGGCTTGCTCTATATGGGAGAAGTAATCTACTGGGCTGGCGGGCAAAGAGTGCCAATTGTGGCTGGCATAGCAACAAGGGCTATTGGTTCGCCATGGTCTATATGGGATGACCACCAAGATTTTGTGAGCAAGAGAGATGCGATATGGATCCAGATGATGGCAGAGAATGTGCAAGATGCTTATGACATGACCTTGCAAGCTTTCAAGATTTCAGAAGACAAGCGCGTAATACTGCCTGTGATGATGGGCTTTGATGGATTTGTACTAACGCACACAATGGAAAGGCTTAGCACCTTAGATGATGCGACTGTAGACTCATTTATACCAGAGCGCGATTTTAACATTGTAGACTTTGATAAGCCAATAGGTATAGGCCCAATAGCAACACAGGATAATTATATAAAGTATAGATACAAGGCGATGCAGGCGATGGAGCGTTCAAAAGAGGTCATAGAAGAGATTTCTAAAGAGTATTCTACGCTCAGCGGCAGGGAGCAGCATGGGCTTATAGAATTCTATAAGTGTGATGATGCAGACTATATAATAGTGGCGATGGGTGCATGGGCTGGTGATGCAAGAGTGGCTGTAGATGAGCTAAGGAGCAAGGGTATTAGCATAGGGCTTGCAAAGCTCAGGGTTGTAAGGCCTTTCCCGAAGGAAAAGCTTATGCAGGTTAAAGATAGAAAGGCGCTTATTGTGCTTGATAGAGCATATTCCTATGGATTCGGCGGCATATTGGCGACAGAGGTGAAGGCTTCTCTCTATAATGCCAATATCCCTATCTATAGTGTTATAGGAGGCATAGGCGGTAAGGAGTTAGGAAAGAATGAGATTATAGGTGTTGTTGAAAAGCTTCTAAGTGGTAAGCTTGAGAGCGAGGTGTGGCTTTTATGAACTTCCTTAAAGGAAATGCGGCATGCCCTGGTTGCCCGATACCAAAAGAGTTAGATGCAATACTTGATGTTTATGGAAAGAAGACAGTGATTGTAGTTCCTGCTTCATGCTCAACAGTAATAATGGGTGACACTGTTCTAGGCATGCCTTCGCCAGTTACTGTTGTTCACAGCCCTTTTGCAGCTGCAGCTTCTATCGCATCTGGCTTATCAGCTGCAATGGAGTTTAGAAAAGATGATGCAAACATATTGGTCTGGGCTGGTGACGGTTCAACAAGTGATATTGGCTTTGCAGCGGTAAGCGGAGCCGCCGAAAGGAATGAAGATATAACCTATGTTTGCTATGACAATGAAGCGTATATGAATACTGGTATACAGAGATCTAGCCTAACACCATATGGTGCTTGGACTACAACTACTCCTTCGCATAAACATGAGTTCAAGAAACCTTTGCCACTCATAATAGCTATGCACAATGTACCTTATGTTGCGACAGCATCAATATCGTATCTTGCAGATTTCAAGGCAAAATTCTCGAAGGCTAAGAGCATTAAAGGCTTTAGGTATATACACCTTCTTTCCCCATGTCCTCCTGGATGGAAGTTTGATGCAAGCTTAACAATGAATATAGGCAAGCTTGCAGTTGAGACAGGTATGTGGCCATTATACGAGATAGAAAACGGTGTATTCAAGCTATCTAGCATAAGCAAGCCTTATATTGACAAGGCAAAGCGCAAGCCTTTGGAAGAATACCTAAAGCTTCAGGAGAGGTTTAGCGGACTAAGCAGCGAAGAACTTGCAAATATGCAAGCGTATATTGATGAGATGTGGAACTATATAGCAAAGGTTAATGATTCAAAACTTATTCCTTAACAAAGCTTGCATAGCCCTCTTTCTCTATTTTCTCAGCGAGCTCTTTGCCACCACTCTCAACAATCTTTCCTCTACTTAGTATATGCACAGTTCCATTCTTAAATTCAAGTGAACCGAGTATCCTTGTATAATGTGTTATAACTATACAACCCATACCATTGCTTACACTCTTGCTAATAGCCTTGCCTATAATCCTTACAGCGTCTACATCTAGCCCTGAGTCTGGCTCATCAAGAATTGCAATTTTTGGCTTAAGCACAAGCATCTGCAGAATTTCACTTTTTTTCTTTTCTCCACCTGAGAAGCCTAGATTTACTGGCCTCTTTATTACCTCTTCGCTCATCGCTAATTCCTTTATACCCTCTTTCACGCTTTGCATAAGCTCCTTTATATCGCTCCCGCCTAGTGCTGATTTTGCATTATTAAGGAATGAAAGAAATGAAACTCCCTCTATCTCTACAGGGGTTTGATACTGCAAGAAAAGACCTAGCTTTGCGCGCTCATCAGTCCTTAGCTCAAGTATACTCTTGCCATCAACAAGTATATCGCCTTTTCTTATCTTTACGCCTGAGAGCCCCATTATCGCTTTTGCAAGAGTAGTCTTGCCGCTTCCATTCGGACCCATTATTACATGAAGCTCTCCGCTCTTTACACTTAGGTTTATCCCATTTAGAATCTCTTTTCCATCTATCTCTGCATAAAGGTCTTTTATCTCAAGCAACATCTAAACACCCAAAAGTTCATTAAGCATCGAATCTATCCTAGTTTTTAAATATTCATTTGATGAAAACCTCATAATATGCTTATCGAGCATACCCATTAGAATAAGCTTCTTTGAATCACTTTTGCTAATGCCTCTGCTCATAAGATACTCTATTGCTTCTGTGCTTATAGGCGAGACAGCAGCCGCATGCGAAGCTTTAACTTCATTCTCCTCTGTACCCATTGAAGGTATTGCCTCTATTTTTGAATTATCTAAGCTAATGCCTCTTGTTGATATTACTGACTCGCTGCGATAAGCTCCTTTTTCTATGCTAGAATTTTCTTTCATCGATATTATAGAGCCATGAGAGCCTATCGCACTAGCATTGATAAAACTCTTTGCTTCAGGGCCTTTGCTGTTTACCAAATCTGCTATGTCTATGGTACTATTTTTTCCAATGATAATATTATTTATCATCACCTTGCTGCTGGCATAGCCTACTATTTTGTTCCTCGACTTTGCTTCCCTGTTGCAGAGAAAGTTGTTTACATTAAGCTCTGAGCGCTCGCTGAGCACAGCATTGTAGAAGTTAAGAGACCTCTTGTTGCTTAGCTGTATAATATCAAGCCCTATCTTTGAGCCCTTTTCAGCACTAATCTCGTTTATAATGCTGTTGTCGCCATATAAGAATTCCTCTAAGCTAAGTCCAGCATGCCCAGCTGCTTTGGCGATAACTAGCAGTCCTTCCCCGCCCATAAGAAGCCTTAAGCTTGCCTTATTTTTCCTTTCCACACTTATGAGCAGGAGCTTTTCGATGTTAGCCATAGTAAAACCAATGTATCTGCTTTCTGCCCTTGTCTTAAATTCATATGCCAATTCATCTTCTATGTCGTGAATCTCTATCCTAGCATTCTTGATCCATTCATTCACTATAAATTCGGAACCGTTTGTAATAATATCAAATGCCAATTTGTTTTCCTTGGCAAAGTTTTGCATTTCATCTATGCTAGGCCTAGCACTTTTTTTAAGCTCTATCCTCACACTGTTCCTAACATAAAGCAGATCTGGCTCTTCAGGAAGTTCTTTATCGAGCCCTTTTACCATATCTAAGTATTTCATCCACATCCTCTTTACAACCCTTTTATTAGCATAAGCATATTAAAATGCTCTTTTTTTGCTGTCACTTATGCTAGTGCTTGCAAATAAAATATGTTTAGAAAGATATAAATATAACTCGGTTATTGAAAAAGGGCGGAGAAAAAACCGGAGAAAGGGGGTAACAAAAAATAAGTAGTGTGTGCCACAAAAGTGGCACACCTTTGCAGTAGCTACTTTTTGAGTGCTTCTAGGAATTCTATTATCTGAAGTTCGAGCAGCATTCTCTTAATTACTGCTGCTTCTGGGCCGTTTTCTTCTTTTATATATTTCTCCATCGCCTCTATTACCACTGGCCTTATTTTTCCTTTGTGTGCTGCTTCCTCTGCTATTATGGGAGCATATCCTTTGCTTTGCTTGAGTTCCTGTAGTATTTCATCTACGCTCGCTCTACTTAACTCTAGCTTCCCTTTTTCTATCCCCATATTTATCTTCCCCACCCCTTCGATTACTATTAATACTCAAAGTAATATTTAAATCTAACCATGCCTTTTATTCCACTATTCATGCATTTATCAAACGCTAAGCTTTTTCTGGCCCTCGCTCTTCTGCGCTGCAAGTTTTGCCTTTATGCTGTTTATAATAGAGAGCATCTTCCTCTCTCTTTGCCTTGAAACGAAGAAATAGACCTCATCTTTTGTTGCTTTTGTAACAAGTATATAAATCTCGCCTGCTCTAAACCTGCCAGTCCTGCCCCGCCTCTGTATATTCCTTATCTCATTTGGTATGGGCTCGTAGAACACTACAACATCTACGCTTGGTATGTCTAGGCCTTCTTCGCCTATCGAGCTTGCAACAAGTATATTGAATTTGCCGCTTCTAAAGTCTTCTATTATCTGCTTCTGCTGCATCTGCGTTATACCCTCTTTTTTACCTACAAAAGGCCTTGCATTATATCCATGATTGCTTAGTTGCTCTACTAACATTTTTATGCTAGATCTATACTGTGCAAATACAATAATGCTTTTATCCTTGTATTCAGCCAATATACCAAGCAGTGCCTCAACCTTCGGGTGTTCGTAGCCTAGCCTTATACCTTCATCGCTTATCTGTTTTGCTATTATAATATTCTTGTTGTTGAGAAGGCTTAGTATGGCCCTGCTCTTCTTCTCCCTTCTTGCAAGACTCTCGATATGGCTTGAGAATGCGTATAGCCCTTCTGTCTCTACAAGATCATACATATGAAGCAGGTTTAAGAGCTTTATATAGCTATACATCGCCCCGAATCTATAGTTTGTTGCTGTTATCTTGCTTATTTCGTTTCCTAGCTCTATGAGCTTGCCTTTTGGTATGTGCTCAAACTTTTTGAAGCCTATAAGCTCCATCTTGTTTAATGATTCAAGGCTCTCTTCTATTAGTGGTCTTAAGTAGCTTGTTATGAGCCTTATCCTCTCAGATTTCTCAACATATATTACATGAAGATATTTCGGCATTACATATTGCACAACATCTTCGTCTGTTGATATTCTTACCTCTATGTTTTCTATCTTTAGTGTATCGATAAGCTCTTTTATCTTCTCGGGCTTGCCACCAGGCGATGCTGTTAAGCCAACAATCTGTACGCCTTTCTGCTCAGCTTCGTTTGCTATATAAGTATAGGCATATTTGCCCACAGCCCTGTGGCATTCATCAAAAACGATAATGCCGAAATCGTCTAAGCTAAGAAGCGCGTGCTTTAAGTCATTTGCTATTGTTTGTGGAGTTGCAACTATGACCTTTGCTTCATTCTCAAGCATCATTCTCTTCTTCTTGCCAACCGCGCCTGTAAGTAAAAGTATTTCATTTGGTTCTAACCTGAGAAGCCCAAGAAGTGTATTGTGGTGCTGTTCACATAGAGGCTTTGTTGGTGCTAGAAACATTGCTTTCTTCCCTTTGTATAGTGCATCTGCTATCGCAAATATACCTATGAGCGTTTTTCCAAGCCCTGTTGGCAATACAACAAGCGTGTTTTTGCCCTGGAGTATGCTCTTTGTTATATTGAATTGGTATTCTCTAAATGCCAAGCCTTCTAGCTTTACAAGGCTTGTTGCAGGGCCGAGCTCATACCATCTTTTGTCAGCATCTATTTCGCTATCCATCTATCAATAAATAGATTTCGCATAATTATAAATCTTTATAATGGAGCGAGTGATTATATGAGCAAAAAGAGCGATCCGTTCTGCAATAGGGAAAGTATTGAAGCGCAGATTTACTACGAAACAAAGTACATGAACGTACTTTATAATTTGTATCCAGTGGTTAAGGGCCACACACTAATAGTGCCGAAGAGGCATGTGAAGGATTTGAATGAACTGAGCGAAAAGGAAGCAGTAGATTTGATAAAGACAATAAGATATGTTACACCAAAGCTTCTAAGGGCATATAATGCTGACAGCTCGTACAACCTTGTGGCACAGGTTGGCCCTTATTCAGGCAGGTCCATAGAACATTTGCATATCCACATAATACCGAGAAACAAGTACGATATGTACAGTGACTACAATGACAGGCTTTATGCAGACCTAAGGAAGTTTGAACTTGAGAAGCTTGCAAAGCACAAGATAGAGCCAGAAGTAGAGAGACTGAGGCGAATTTTTAAATATAAACTCAGTACAAAGTGATAAGTTTGGATTTCTAAAGCTGGACAAAGGCGAGGTGCAGATAATTTATTGGCAAATTCTGTTACAACGACTTCTGCAAGAACCTGCCAAGCTTGGAAAAGGCTTTTCCTCTGTGTGATACTTTTGACTTATCCTTAATGCTCATCTCTGCAAAAGTAACTTTACTTCCTTTTGGGATAAATATAGGATCATAGCCAAAATCTCTGCCTTTGGCAATACTTTTTGCGATAGTGCCCTTTGTAACACCAGTAAATATATGCCTTTCTCCATCTGGCATTAATACGCCAACTACAGACTTGAAGAATGCAGATCTGTCTTGCTTGCCTTGCATAAGCTTTAGTATTCCTTCAAGACCTATTGCTGCATAGAATTGTGCAGCGTATGGGCCAGGAAAGTCGTTTAGCGCCTTTATGAATATACCGTCATCCTCTATTATTAAGCACTTCTCAGGCCTTGGCTCTAATTGGGAAAGAGCGTAATCTACTATATTTTCAAGACTTTTATCCTGTATCTCAACTTTCTTCTCTGCTGTGGCTATGCTTAGAGGTATGCAAAATTGCTTTAGTATTTCTTTAGCTTCGTCAAACTTGTTTTTGTTTCCGCTTACAAATATATACTCCATTTGCTAACCTTACTTTAAAAAATAAATGCCGCAGGTCGGATTTGAACCGACGACATTCCGGTTTCCATATTTGACTTCAGCCGGACGCTCTCCCGGACTGAGCTACTGCGGCTCCGCTAAGACACTAAAATTTGCTAATTAATATTTATATTATTTACTTCTTCTTTGTTCTCCTTTTTGCAAAAATATAATAATCTTAAATTTGAAGATTTTTTGGTTTTATGTATACCTTCTACGATAAAGTTATGCCATACGATACAGACTATCAAGGTATTGCACATTACTCTTCTTACTACCGTTTTGTCACTAATGCGCTCTCATCGTTTGCCGAGAAAAAGCTTAATAAGGCTATGTCAAAATACAGAAATCTCTGGTTTGTTATTGTAGAGTCTCATGCAATATATAAAAGGCCTTTATATTTGGGAGATAAAATAAAAATTGTGATAGAACCAGAGGTAAAAGAAAAAGAGATAATCACAAACTTCAAAATATTCAGGGGAAAAGAGCTTACCACAACTGGATATTTAGCACAGAAAATTATAGATAGAAATGCATGGCATTCTGTAGAGATACCTGAGGGGATTAAAAATATAATTATTGGCAGATAATATGTTGAAGCAATTTCTATTTGTCTTAATTTTTGTTATTTTACTCTTTTTAGCCTATATTTTAATTGCTCCAAGCTCAAAGCAGAGTGGTGCATACTTTAATGGCCATACCTATTTGTTGCTCAATACATCTTTTCCAGGCAACTTTACCTTCTTTGCATGGGTATACTACAAAAGCTTTAACGGCACAGGCGTTATTGCTTCGCAGGGAATAAGCGAAGGTACTCACTCAACGTGGTATGTAGGCACTGGCGGCGAGATATCAAACATAACAGCATGTGGTGTCTTCAGCGATGAAATAGTGCAAGGCAACTATACAGCAGGCTGGAGGTTTGCGACAGCACCATTTATTGGCACTGGCTCATGGCATATGATCGTTTGTACATACAACAAATCTTACATAAGCATTTATATTGATGGCAAGCTTGTAAATAAAACCTCTACACCCTATGAGGTGTTCGGGGCTAAGGTTATAGAGATAGGAAAGAGGACTTCAACATTTTATATAAATGGCAAAATACCCACTTTCGCATACTTCAATGGCTATCTTAGCGATGTTCAATTCTACAATACTTCATTAAATAGCAGCGAAATATACACTCTTTATATGCGTGGTTTGGGTGGTTCGCCATTAAGCAATGTTGCAATTTATCTACCATTCAGAAACAGTAACTTCACAAGCGGCTGCATGGAATATGGGAAACCATGTAATTTAAGAATAGTTAGTCAAGCAGTTTCTTAAAAACCACTTCCACGCCAATTAAATCTCAATTAAATTTACAAATTTCTAAAGCGGGGAGTCCGTGATTTGAACACGGGTCGCCAGGTCCCAAACCTGGAAGCCTACCAAGCTAGCCTAACTCCCCAGAAAGAGAAAAAGTCAAGCCTTTGGCTTTCTGCCAAGCGGCTTAGGTATCTTTAGCTGTGGGTAAACCTTTGCAAGCATCTCTTGGTTTACATCAAAGTCGAAGCCAAGGTTTTGAACAACCTTCCTTAGAAGGTATGCATTCGCTACCTCTTGCAGCTCTTCCTTTCCATTGCATGCCTTTGCAACAATATCCCTAGCTTCTTGGCCGCCAAGGCTTGCTATAGCCTCTGCAAGCGCTTTGTAGCTCTTCCTAGCACTGCCTGTTATCTTGTTTGCAAGCTCATCTAGTTGTTTTGTGTCGATGCCAAGTATCTCAAAAGCCTTCTTGTCTATTGTCTGCCTTATCGAAGCTAGATGAAATGCTATTTCTTCAGGCTTTGTATCATCATTTATACTCATCTTCTTTATTGCTATCCACTCCTTGTACTTTGCTAGGAAGTCTATAGAATCTCTTTCCTCACTACTCCCCATATTAAAACCTATACCGTTATCTGCTGTGTAAGATAATAGCCTGCAGCCTTTTCTCTAGCTACTCTTTTTACTATATTCTTCTGCGCCAATTGCACTAATGTATTTGTAACGAGGCTCTTAGGCCTGTTGCACTTCTTTGCTATGTCGTCTGCTGTCTTTAGTGCATCTTCCTTTGTTGCTCCAAGCTCCTGCATAGCCTTTATAACGAGTTTTTCATTTGGTGTTAGGTCTACCATATTATCAACCACTTAACAAGCATAATAATTACTTCTTCACCCTAACCTCTCTCCTCTTTGGTCTTAGCGCTTTATAGCCACATTTTCTGCATTTTGTTGCTCCAGCTGGATTTCTAGCCTTGCATCTTTTACAGATCCATATCTGTGCTAGTTTTTCGTCAGCTATAGGTATTCTTCCCATCTTAAACACCAACAAATAGTTAGTATTATTCCAAACTAAACATATATAAATTTTTAGAGTTTATCATGCTAAGCCTGTTTATATTCTGATTGAATAAAAGTAATAAATAGTTTTCTTACAATAAACTTAAAAGTGGATTTTATGATTAATTTTGAAGAAATAGAAAGCAAGTGGAATAAGGCTTGGGAAGAGGCAAAGATATTCGAAGTAGAGCCAAACGATAAAGAGCCGTATATGGTCACAGTTGCTTTTCCTTATGTGAATAGCCCGTTGCATATAGGGCACCTTAAGACATACGGCGATGGCGATATATTGGCAAGGTACAAGCGCATGCGCGGCTATAATGTTCTCTTCCCAATGGGCTTCCACGCAACAGGAACACCTGTTCTGGCTTTTGCAAAAAGGATAAAGAACAACGATCCAGAAATTATAAAAGAGCTTAAGAATGTTGGAGTCCCTGAGGAAGAGATAAAGAAGATGGTTGATCCTTTATACATTGCAAACTACTTTATAAAATCGATAGAAAACGATATGCGCACATCTGGCCTGAGCATAGACTGGCGCAGAAAGTTTGTAAGCATAGATCCTATATTCAGCAAGTTTGTAGAGTGGCAATTTGGTATATTGAATGCAAACCATCTTCTTGTTCAGGGCAAGCACCCTGTTGGGTGGTGCCCTAATGAGGGCAATCCTGTCGGCATGCATGATACAAAGGGAGGTGTTGAACCTGAAATAGAAAAGGAAGTTGCAATAAAGTTCAAGGTTGTTGGTGAAGAAGCATATATGCTATGTGCTACTTATAGGCCAGAAACAATATTTGGTGTTACAAACATATTTGTAAATGAAAATGCCTTTTATGTTAAATGCAAGATAGGCGACGAGATATACTATATAGCAAAAGAGGCTGCAGAGAATCTTTCTTATCAATTAAAGATCGATGTTATAGAAGTTATAAACGGCAGTTCTCTGCTAAGTAAGAAGTGCATAAATCCAATAAATAATGAGGAGCTTCCTGTGCTTCCTGGATTTTTTGTAAAGCCTGATATTGGCACTGGCATTGTTATGAGTGTGCCTTCCCATGCACCTTTTGATTATGCTGCTCTAGAAAGACTTAAGGCAAGCGGCTACCCTATGCCAGAGATTAAGCCAAAAAAGCTTATAGATGTAGAGATAGGCAGGTCGCTTGTTGATGTTGGTGTTGGTGAAGTTAAGCCTATGCATATAGACCTACCTGCGCTTGCATACCTTGAAATACTTCATACAAATGTAAACGCAATAGATGATATGCTTGAGTTTGCTACAAAGCTAGAGTATAGAGAAGAATCACACTGGGGCAAGATGATTGTTCCTGGCTATGAAGGCATGAGCGAGCCTGAGGCTAGGGAAAAGGTGAAGAATGAGCTCATTGCAAAAGGGAGCGCATTTGAATTATATATTCTTGCAAACGCTCCTGTTTACTGCAGATGCGGTGCAAAGATAGTTGTAAAGGTTGTTGAAGACCAGTGGTTCCTTAATTATGGCGATGAGCACTGGAAGGCACTTGCAAAAGAAGCTTTCTCAAAGATGAATATTGTTCCTGATAAGGCTAGAACTGCTTTTGAGTCTGCTATTGACTGGATTAATCTAAGGGCTGTTGCAAGAGCTCAAGGACTTGGCACAAGGCTGCCATTAGATAACAGGTTCATAATAGAATCATTATCTGACTCAACAATATATCCTGCATTCTATACAATATCGCATATAATAAAGGAAAGGGAGATAAAGCCGGAGCAGCTGAAGCCCGAATTCTTTGATTATGTATACCGCGGCATTGGCTCATTGGAAGAGGTTTCGAAGAGTACAGGAATAGATTCAGAGATTATAAAGAAGTGCAGGGATTCGTTTACATATTGGTATAGGTTTACATCTAGGCATTCGGGCTCTGATCTTATCTTCAACCACTTGACGATGTATATCTTCAACCATGCCATAATATTTGACAAAACATACTGGCCAAAGCAGATAGTTGTAAACGGCATGGTCCTTTATGAAGGGGAAAAGATGAGCAAAAGCCTTGGCAACACAATATCTGTCATCTCAGGTGCAAAAAATTATGGAATAGATACAATAAGAATAGTTGTAAACGGCGGCTCTGATTTGCTAAGCGATTCAAACTTTACAGACAAGGATGCCAAAGGAATAATGGAAAGATTAGAATACCTATTCAATACAGTGCAATCACTTGATAAATACGAAGGGAGCGAGCTAAAGAAAATAGATTATTGGCTATATTCAAAGCTCAACAGGAAGATAAAGGAAGCAACAGAGCATATGGAAAAGCTGGGGCTTAGGGATGCTATAACTTCAATATTCTACGATTCAATAAAAGAGCTGAAGCGCTACTTTGAGCGTGGCGGAAAAAATGCAGTTGTGTTAAGAGAATATCTTCAGAATGTTGTCTTAATGCTTCAGCCTATAGCACCGCATATGGCAGAGGAGATGTGGCACATGCTTGGCAACAACACTTTTGCAGCTCTTGAGAAATGGCCTAGCTACGATGAATCGATGATAAATGAAAACATAGAATTGCTAGAAGAGGCTATCGACTCGCTAATAGATGATGCCAGAAATGCCAAGATGCTTGTTGAGCGAAAGGGCAAGAGGGCAAGCAAGATGAAGCTTATAATAGCGAGTGAGCAGAAGAGGGCTGTGCACAACATGCTTGTTGATACAAAAGACCCAAACAAGGTTATAAGCGAGTCTAGCAATAAGGAGCTCGCCAGCAAGTATGTTGCAAAAGTAGTTAAACAGCTAAATACACTTCAGCGCATAAATGTAAAGGAAGAAGAGGAGTTTGATGCCTTCAGCGAGGCAAGCGAATACATAAAGGGTAAGATAGGCTTAGATGTTGAGGTTGTGAAGGAAGAGCAGTCAAACTCAGCTAGGGCAGACAAGGCAATGCCGCTCAAGCCAAGCATAGATTTGAGCTGAGCATTCTATAGAGAAGGTTTATAAAAATATAATTTTCATTTTAAAGTATGTACCACACATACCTTACAATACTCATACCATCGCTCATATCTCTTATCATAACCTATTTTGCAACAAAGTTTGTAATAAGCTACTTTTATGAAGCAGGCATTATAGCTGAGGACCACAACAAAGAAAAGCCTGTTCTCTTGCCTAGCAGTGGCGGCATAGCTGTTGCATTCGGCTTGATTGCTGGCATATTAACCTATACCTTTGGCGGGAGCTTTATCTATACGCCAATCCTCGACATAGACAAGCTTCTAGCAACAGCATTGTCTATAGCGCTTATAGTCTTTGTTGGATTTATAGATGACATAAATGTAAAGGCAAGGCGTGTTAAGGCTACAGGCATGCAAGATATTAAGAAAGGCCTTAAGCAGTGGCAGAAGCCGTTGCTTACCCTATTAGGTGCTCTTCCACTCATGGCCATAAATGCTGGCGTATCTACTATACACATTCCTTTTCTTGGTGTAGTTGACTTTGGCATTATATACCCGCTTATAATAATACCGCTAGCTGTTATTTTTGTATCAAACGCATTCAACCTCCTCGGTGGCTTTGATGGCTTGCAAACAGGCATGGGTGTTGTTGCAAGCTTGGCTCTTCTCATATATTCACTGCTTTATGGCACAAATATAGGCATATTGCTCTCAGCCCTTCTCTTCTCATCGCTTATAATATTCTATCCGTTCAACATGTATAAGGCAAAGATTATACCTGGTGATAGCTTTACCTATGGCGTTGGTGCTGCGCTTGTAGCAATAATGATAATGGGCAACGCAGAGTCCTTTGGCACTATAATCTTTATTCCATGGATCATAGAGTTCTTCCTCCACCTTAGAGGCAGGTTTGATACAACAGATGTCGGCATAAGGCAGAAGGATGGAACATTTAAGGCACCGTATGGAAAGAAAATATATAGCTTGACTCATTTCGTGATGAATCTGAAGCCGATGAGGGAATATGAGGTGTCTGCATACCTTGTTCTTATAGAAGTTATTTTTGTGTTTCTCGCTTTCGGCTTAAAGTTCCTTCACTTGCTATAGTGGTTTTATGGCTAAGGAAAATTTTTTGGTAACGCCTTGGGAGATAAAAGGAAAGGTTGATTATGATAAGCTAATAGATGAGTTTGGCACATCTAAAATTAGCAAAGAAATTTTGGATAGGCTTAAGAAGATCACTAAAGATCTTAATATATTCTTTAGGCGAGGAATCGCTTTTTCACACAGGGATTTCGATAAGGTTTTAGATGCTTATGAAAAAGGCAATAAGTTCTTTTTATACACAGGTCGCGGCCCTTCTGGAAAGATGCATATAGGCCATCTCATGCCATTCCTCTTTACAAAATGGCTCCAGGACAAGTTTGATGCAAATCTATACATACAAATAACAGATGATGAAAAATTCTATCTAAAGGAAAAGAGGTTTGACGAAATAGAAGAGATAGCGTATGACAATATGCTTGATATTGCTGCAATAGGCTTCGATCCTGAAAAAACATTTATCTTCAAGGACAGCGAGTATATAAGAAACATGTATGGTATAGTTATGCAGATTGCAAAGAAGGTAAACTTATCAACAGTAAAAGCAGTTTTCGGTTTTGACAATACAACAAACATAGGCATGATTCATTTTCCAGCGCTAGAAGCTGCGCCAACTATGTTCGAGAAGGCGCCATGCCTTATACCTGCATCAATAGACCAGGATCCCTATTGGAGGATGCAACGCGATATAGCAGAGCAGCTTGGCTACTTTAAGGCTGCAGCGATTCACCTTAAGCTTCTTCCACCTCTAACAGGTGTTAGTGGCAAGATGAGCTCATCCGAGCCAGATACTGCTATACTATTAGATGATGATGAAGATACAATAAAAAAGAAGGTAATGAAGTATGCATTCTCAGGCGGCCAGTCAACAACTGAGCTTCATAGAAAGCTTGGTGGCAATCCCGATATTGATGTTTCATTCCAGTGGCTCTACTACTTTTTGGAAGAAGACGACAATAAAATTGAGGAGATAAGGCAAGCCTATAGCTCTGGAAAGCTTCTTACCGGTGAGCTCAAGCAGATTGCGATAGAGAAGGTGAGCAAGTTTATTAAGGCACATCGTGAGAAAAAAGAAAGGGCAGAGCCAGACTTGAAGAAGATGATGTATACAGGAAAGCTTGCAAAGGAGATGTGGAATAGAATATATTAAGCTACTTACTGCTTATTAGCGAGCGCATAATGAGCGATACATGCCCTCTTTCACGCATACGTCTATAAGCATAGTCAATCCACTTAGGGCCAAATGGTATGTATATTGCTATTCTTTCACCCCGCTCTGCAAGAGATTTGGCATACTCATTTCTTATGCCGTTAAGCATAGCATAAGTAACCTCCTTCTTATACTTTTTATTCAGCTCTAAGCCTCTCTCTATCATATTGCTGTCATGCGTTGCAAGTGTAAACGCTCTTGCATTCTTGAATAGATATAGCATAAGCCTCTCGTAGTTTTTATTTATCTCTTCTTTTCTTTGAAAAGCAATTTCTCTTTTTACGCTATACGCTCCTTTAACGAGCCTTACAATCCCATTTATCTTAACAAGTTCTTTAATATCGTTTGCACTTCTTCTTAGGTAAGCCTGTATCGCTATACCCACATTTCCCTTATCTACTTGCCTCTTATAAGCGTTTATCGTTTCATCTACAGTATCGCTCGCTTCCATATCAAGCCATAAGAATACCTTGTTTTTGCGTGCGGATTCAGCCAGCTTGTTATAATTTTTATATGGTAATTCTTTTCCTAGCCTTAAGCCAAGCTGTGTTATCTTGACAGAAATAGAGGCATCTAAGCCATTATTCTTTATCTCCCTTATAAGTGATACATATTTTTCAACAGCATCCTCTACATCTTTTTCTGAAGTTAACTCTTCACCAAGATAATTTATTATTGCATGCATGCCAAGTTTGTTGAAATGATCTGCTATTTTCAAAGCATCGTTTATGCTTGGTCCAGCGATCCATTTTCCAGCTATAATCTTTTCAAGTAGGCTAGACAACATGATAGAAATATACAAAATAAGTATATAAAATAATCATTGTTGGAAAAGTTGCATAAATATGAAAGAACAAAATAAAAAATAATTCAGGTATGTTGCAAAAAATACTCAAAGTACGCTACTTAACGAGGTAGTCTAAACACTGGCGGATCTGGTGCTTAGTATATTATTTCATCGGTAATGAAATGCTTTCGCGCTTAAAAATTATTCTTTTCATGCTGTGTTTTTTTGGATTGCTTGCATTTATGCCTCAGACAAGAGAAGCGCCATATGCAAAACGTCTGGTAGTTTACCTGCTTTGTCCTTTTCTATAAAAAGTTTAAAGTGAATGCTGCGACCTTCTTTCGCTGTAATTTTGTCTATGTGGTCAGAAAGTTTATTTGGATATGCTGGTATTGGAAAATCTCTTAGCAGGGCCCTATCATCTTCATCTTCGTGTATACTTATATATGCAACATCTGCAGCTTCAACCTCGAAGAAGAATAAATCTATTTTTATTTTTTTGTTTGGATAAATGTCAGCGCCATGGAGCTTTGCTAACTTACCTAAAGAGAGGTACGTAATATTATGTGCTCTTATTTCTTTCCATTTTTCTTTCAATATTCCTTCATTGTCTTTTCTGAATTCAATAGTTGCGCTAGCGTTCTTGTTCAATGATTCTAATATTGTTCTTTTTGCGGTGTGAAAGTCAATAATGTGCTCTGCGCTTGCCTTGAATAATAGATCTTCAAGCTCCTTGTTCCATGTATTCTCTTTTTTATTGATCTGCTCTTCAAACTTTCCTAGGCTAAATTCTGCATATCCCTCTAATTTTCTCCTGACTAAATAATCGTGTATTATTGTGCCTTTCTTAACAAGCAAGTAGAGGTCGTATACATCGCGCGGCTCATTCCTAGTCATTATCGCTCTTACCTTCTCAGCCGCTACTTCTTCAAGCCGCATAGCCAGTATAGGGTATGGAAGTAAGTCTGAATAGATAGGCGTTATAAGTTTGCTCTCAGGTTTGAGCAGTACCTTTTCTCTTCTGCTTATCTGTAGGCGTAGCACAACCTTCGAGCTTTCAGTTTTGTTGAGAAGGTAATAAGGCCCCTCTATATAAAAGCTTATGCTGGCACTGTTTTGCTTTCTTTCTTCAAACTTATATTCGCACCTTATTCCTAGAGCTTCAAAATATCTCTCTATGTGCTTAGCAAGTTCTAAAAGTGCTTCATCGCTTATTGAGCCTGTAAAGTCCAGGTCTATGCTAAACCTGTCTACAACACCTATCTTCTGCAGCATTGTGCCTCCTTTGAACACAAGCTCATCTGCTATCTTTGAATAAATTGCGCTAAGCATAATGTGCTGTATGTAGTCTCTCTCAATCTGCCATATGCTCTGCATGCCGGTAATAGCAAGATAGCCCTTAAGCTCATCAACGCTAAGCATTTAACACACCATTTAGCAATTCTAAAAGCCGTTTTGACCTCATTCTTTCAGCATAAGTCTTGAGCAACGCTGTATTTACACCTCTTTTTACTGCTTCAATGCACAAGCCAGCATATGTGCTCTTGTATATATACAGCGTGTCTACAATGGCCTTTTCAGGCTCTGCTATGAGAAAATAGCTTACATTACCTAGCACTCGCCTGTAGCCAAAGAGCCTTCCCGGGCCTAGCTTGACAAGCCTTACCTGTATAGAGCCGAACTCGCCTTTAAGCACTTTCTTTTTGCTTGCAAGTGTGTTGACTATGTCAACACTATTAGGATCTTGGTTGATTAAATGATAGTAGAAAAGTGCACTCAAACTGCTTATATAACCATTTTCAGCAAGTGCATATGCCAACTCAAGCTTGCTCGCACCCGCAAGTGCATATCTGCTTTTGCTTATCCTTGTTATTAAGCCCTTTTTGTAGAGCCTGTGCAGGAATAGGTTTACATAGTTTTTCGGCTTGCCAACAATTCGTATAGCATCATTAGTGGTAAATACGCCAAGCCTAAGCCTTTCAAGGTTTTTTGCAAACTCAATATAATTCATTCAATCAGAATTATCATTTATGATAATTTAGAAATAATAATATATATAAATGTTTCTATTAAATTATCATTTTTGATAATTATGCAATCTCAAATCTAAATTTATTTTTTCAGAATCATTTCCTCTTGCACGTATCTTCTACCCCGCAGTGCCGAGAAGATGGTGCCTATGAGTATAAGCACTATAGAGATGTAGAGTGAATACCTTAGCCCATTTATAAACGGCGTGCCTATTATGTTGGGAAGGA
>JAWDMK010000006.1:0-27417 GCA_046536675.1 Microcaldota archaeon
CAGGGAACTGCTCAGGCTCGTAGTCTACTTCCTTTACATTTCTTGAGAGCGCATAAAGGTCTATCGTTGCGTGTAGATCTGCGCTTACAACAATATTCTGTATCTTTATAGTAGGCTTCAGGTTAAGTGTTCTCTTTTGCTCCATAAAATCATTATTTTTATTTCAATAATAGTTTATTAATCTTTCTAATTTCCTGGTTGGCAGGAAGGAATAGGTATAAAAAGATTACTGGATTATATATTATATAAAAGATTTTTTATCAATCTATACCCATAAAAAATGCATGCTAATTGTAAAATGGTGATATAATGGCTGAAAATCAACTTGGTGCAGGACAACAGTATCTAATCTTGCCTGAAGGAGCTACAAGAATACTGGGCAGAGAGGCCCAGAGAACAAATATAGCTGTGGGCTATGCAGTAGCAAGTGCAGTAAAGACAACACTCGGTCCTAAAGGTATGGACAAGATGCTGGTAAGCGAGCTTGGAGATATAGTAATAACAAACGATGGAGCTACAATACTGGAAGAGATGAACGTTGAGCACCCGATAGCAAAGATAATGGTAGACATAGCAAAAACTCAGGATAAAGAGGTTGGCGACGGTACAACAACAGCGGTAATTATTGCGGGAGAGCTTCTAAAGGCAGCAGGCAATCTTATAGAGCAAGGCATACACCCTACAATAATAATAAAGGGCTATAAGATGGCCGCAGAAAAGGCAAAAGAATTGCTAAGGGAGAAGAGCCTTAACGTAAGCATGGAAGATGAGGACAAGCTTGAAAAGATAGCAATGATAGCCCTAGGTTCAAAGAACATAGGCGGAGAGAGCACAAAAAGATACTTATCAAAACTTGCAATCCAGGCAATAAAGCAAGTAGCTACTAAGGAGGGAAACAAAATAACAATAGATCATGACTTCATAAAGCTTGAAAAGAAGGAAGGGGGTGGCATAGAAGATACTGAATTCATAAACGGTGTGCTTATAGACAAAGAAGTCGTTCACCCAGGCATGCCAAAGTCGGTAAAGAATGCAAAGATAGCACTCCTTGACCTTGCTCTTGAAATAGAGAAGACAGAAACAGACGCAAGGATAGAGATAACATCGCCAGAGCAGATGCAGGCATTCCTCGCACAGGAAGAGAAAATGCTAAAAGAAATGGTGGATAAGATAGCGGCAAGCAAGGCAAATGTGATCTTTGTAGAAAAAGGCATAGACGATGTAGCGCAGCACTATCTTGCAAAAGCAGGCATAATGGCTGTTAGGCGCGTAAAGAAGAGCGATATGGAGAAGCTAACGAAAGCAACAGGAGCTAACATAGTTACAAGCCTTGATGATTTATCAGAAAAAGATCTTGGATTCGCAGGCCTTGTAGAAGAGCGCAAGATAGCAGGAGAGCAAATGGTCTTTGTAGAGAAATGCAAGGATCCAAAGAGCGTTACAATATTCATAAGAGGAAGCACCCAGCAAGTGGTAAATGAAGTAGAAAGATCGCTCAACGATGTGATAGGTGCAATATCCAGTGCGATAGAGGAAGGCAAGTATGTAATAGGCGGCGGCAGCATAGAAATAGACGTTGCAAACGGCCTGCGGGCATATGCAAACAACACAGGTGGCAGGGAGCAGCTAGCTATACAGGCATTTGCAGATGCAATAGAAATAGTTCCGAAGACGCTTGCAGAGAGCGCGGGTATGGACCCTATCGACACATTAGTGCAGCTGAGAAGCAAGCACAATAGCTCTGAGGGTCGTGTATACGGAGTAGACGTTTACAAGAACACTATAGGTGATATGGAGAAGCTAGGCGTAATAGAACCACTCAAGGTAAAGGAGCAGGCAATAATAAGTGCAAGTGAGGCATCAGAGATAATATTAAGAATCGATGATATGATAAGCGCGAAGAGCAAGCCATCATCTAGCCCAACGCCAGGCGGAGAAGGAGCAGGAATGGAGGATTGAAATTAGTTTGTTTTTTATTATTTTTCCTCCTATTTTTACTTGATTGTGTGGAAAGGATAAGGTCTTTTATAATTGCTGGCACTCCTGGGGCAGGTAAGACTACTCTTCTTTCCAAGGTTAAGCTAAAGAATGCAAAGCTTGTTAATATGGGAAGCGAGATGCTTAAATATGCTGGGCTATCTGATAGGGATAAGCTCAGGTACCTAAGCTTTGACGAGCAAAAGGAGCTTAGAGGAAAAGTTATAAGAGGCCTTAGAAGAAAGGGTGGCAACATTATAATAGATACACACCTCTCAGTAGAGCAGAATGGCAGGTTCCTACCAGGTTTTTCAATAAATGAGTTAAAAGAGCTGAACACAAAAGCGTTTATCTATATAGATGCGAGTGCAAAGGAAATAATAGCAAGGCGCAAAAAGGATAAGAGCAGGAAGAGAGAAAAAGAGAGTGAAGAAGAGATAAATATGCAGAGATCATTAAACATTTCATTTATGGCTTCTGCCGCTTCAGAGCTCAATATACCAATACTCATATTTAGAAACAGTGAGGGTATGGCTGATGAGGTGGCAGGCGAGCTTGAAAGATCATTAAATGAGCTGATGAAATGATAGCTTTGCTAATAGTGCTTATTGCTGTTCTTTATACACTTTTTTCTTTTGTAATTCAGAGAAAAATGGCTAACATGAAAAAGGTTTATGAGATGCAGGAAACAATAAAACAGAAGAGCAAGGAGCTAAGCGATATGGTAAAAAACGGCGCAAAGAACGAGGAGCTTATGCTTAAACAGCGAGAAGTCATGTCATTAGCATCAAAAAGCATGATTAACCAGATGAAGCCCATGATAATAATACTGCCTCTATTCTTAGTTGTATATTACTGGCTTTTGCCATTAATCTTTCCTACACATCCTGCGGTAATAATCGACGGTGTAAAAATCGCATATAACAACTTCTTTATAATTGTGGTCTTCGTCTTCGGACTAATACTTTCATTCTCAGTTATGCTCATCGATAGAAGTAAAAGGAAAAGGGAGCAAGAGCAGCAGGCCAAGATAAACCAAGTGGGCATGCAAGAAGGCAGGCATGAGTAGTGCAATGAGAAAAAGTATTTTATATATATTCTTTCCTTAAATCTTATACTTGATTTTGGGTGTTTAAGTGCCTAGACCAATGTACAGATCAAGAAGCTTAAGAAAGCTAGCAAGAGTCACGCCTAAAAAGAGAAATGTAATGCATTACAAAAAGAAAGCAAGCAATAGGCCGCACTGTGCTATATGTGGCAAAGAGCTTAACGGTATTAATGTTAGCAAGAATGCAAAGGGAAAGAGCTTAAGAGCTAATGCAAGAATCTTTGGTGGCGTACTATGCGCAAATTGTGCGGCAGACATAGTTAAGCTTGCAAGCAGAATAGAGAACGGCGAACTAAAGCTTAACGAGATAGGGATAAAGCAAAGGAATTATGTCCTGCAGCTTATCTCACATTAGCTGTTTATGAAAGCGATAATAATATCGGGTTTGCCAGCGGCTGGTAAGAGTACAGTCGCAGAAATTATTGCAAAGAAGCTTAACTTGAAAGCGATAAACGTTGGCGACATATTAAAATCAAAATTCACCGAAGTAAAATCAAGCAATTACTGGGACACGCCAAGTGGCTTCTCAGCTCTAAGGCTGCGCGAGAAGAACGAAGAGATAGACAAAAGCGTCGATAGGGCTGTGCTGCGCATAATAAAGAGGGGCAACATAGTAATAGCAAGCTATGTGATGCCATGGCTCTCAAAAACGGGCTACAAGATTTGGCTCGATGCAAGCCCTGAAGAAAGGGCTAAGAGGCTTGCAAAAAGAGATAAGATAAGCATTGAGAAAGCGGCAGAAATAATAAAGAAGAGGGACAAGGAAAACTATCTCTTATACAAAAGGATCTATGGCATAAGCATTGGAAAGGATAAGAAACCATTTGACTTGGTAATAGATACAGAAAAACTTTCTCCAAGGGAGGTTGCAAATATTATAATAGAAGAGATAGGAAAGGGCAAGAGAAAGACAAATAAAAAGGAAAAGGCAAATAAAAGGAAAAAGGATAAAAAGTAATAAAAGAAAGTAAGGAAAAAATAATAAGGGTGATTAATTGGCTTTAATAGAAGTAGGAAGAGTGTGCATTAAGAAGTTTGGAAGAGATGCTGGGAGCAGAGCTGTAATTACAAAAGTCATAGACAAGAACTTTGTAAATATAATAACCGCAGAAAGACCAAAGGAAAGGAGATGCAATGTCAAGCATTTGGAGTTTCTTGGCGAAAAGATAGACCCAAATGATAAAGCACAACTCCAAAGAGTGCTAGGAGTAGCTTTGGAGAAAAGAAGCACAGAAAAAGAAAAGGCAACACATAAATAAGTTTTAGGATAAATCTAAACTATGATAAAAATAACAAAGAAGGTAAAGAATATCATTGAGAGGGACAAAAGAGTAATAATGCCCACAACAAGGGAAAGCTATCCCTTCGTTTCTTCGCATGGTGATGGCGATTTTGTATATGATGTTGCGGGCAACAAGTTTATAGATTTCTCCAGTTTTATTTCTGTATATAATTTGGGTGTAAATGCAAACAAGCAAATAAGAAATGCGGTTAAGGAACAAATAGACAAGCTTATGCACTCAGCGTTTACTGATTATTATTCAGAGCTTCCTGTTAAATTTGCAGAAAAGCTCATAACAATGTTTCCAAAGGGTTTTGGAAAGGTCTTTTTCTCAAATTCAGGCACCGAGGCAAACGAAGCCGCGCTGAAGTTCGCAAGGATATTTACAAAAAGGCAGTATACAATGGCATTTTACAACGCATTCCATGGAAGAACAATGGGTTCGCTCTCGCTCACAGCATCAAAAAATATACAGCGCTCAGGCTTTGGCCCTTTCAACTCAACTATACACGTTCCTTTTGCATATTGCTATAGATGTCCTTTTCATTTGGAATATCCCTCATGCGGCTTTGCATGCATCGATTTTATAAAAGATTACCCACTTAGCAAGGAGGTTGCACCGAGCGAGGTTGCAGCTATATTTATAGAGCCCATACAAGGAGAAGGTGGTTATATAGTGCCGCCAAAGGATTACTTCAAGAGGCTCAGCAAGCTTGCAAAAGAAAATGGCATATTGCTTGTTGATGATGAAGTTCAAGCTGGCTACATGCGAACTGGCAAATTCCTTGCGTTAGATAATTTTGGTGTAGAGGCAGACATATATACAATGGCCAAGTCTCTCGGTGCGGGCTTGCCAATAGGAGCAACAATCTCAAGAAATTCCCTAGGAACAATACCTATAGGCTCACATGCAAACACATTTGGTGGTAATTTGGTATCGATAGCAGCAGCAAACGCCTCTCTTGATTATGTAAAGAGAAATATGAAGCGCTTGAGCATAGCTATAAAGAAGAAAGGTTCCTTCATAATGAAAAGATTAAAAGAGATGGAAAAGGACTATGATATTATAGGCGACGTTAGAGGCATAGGCATGATGATAGGTGTTGAAATTGTAAAGAATAAGTATACAAAAGAATATGGTATTAAGGAGAGGGAAGAGATATTAAACAAGTGTTTCAACAATGGCCTTCTATTGCTTCCTGCAGGCATATCTTCAATAAGGATAATACCCCCTCTTACAATGAAGATGGAAAATATAGAAAAAGGTCTAGAGATATTTGAAAATGCTGTTAAAGAGGTTTCTAAAATCAGATAAAGTTTGACAAGCTAAACTGCTTTGTTGGTATATTGTTTTCATCAAACAGATTGCTTATCTCATCTCTTATTAAGGCAAGCCTTTGTTTTATGTAAGGCTCAAGCTCGTATCTCTCTGCCAGGCCAAGGGCCAAATCAAGGTATTTTTCTATACCCCCTTTTGATACAGTTAGCAGTAGCTTGCCTCCATCTCTTGGGCATTTTCCGCTTAAAGGAACGCGCCTATATTTTGCATTGCAAACACTGCACCTGAATTCTTGCTTAGAGAAGGTATGCAGATTACCTATAAGGTCTGGTATAAAGTGGCTTATTATTAGCCTTTTCGCTGCATCTCTCTTGTCAACACTGCTTATCATGTCCATAAGCTTAAACTCAGCTTCAACCTTCTCATGCATGCTCTTGAATGTTGTATAAGCACTCTTCTTCGGTGCAGAAGCAATAGAGTTTTTGCTATCGACATGTGTTATGTTTATATTGTAGAATCTGCTCTCTTTGTCAAGCCTGTCTTTTACCGTTTCTATATTAATCTCACCTGGTGATGGATAGCTATAGCTTTTCTGATAAAATTCAAGCGGATAGGAAGTAACTGTTTCCATTGCATGAACTTCATCGTCAACCTCTTCAGGCAATACATGAAGCGTTAATATAAGTGGTGCATCCATAGTGCCTCCTATTGTTGTTGGCAAGTATTCCCTTGAAAAGTTTATGAGTGCATCAAGTAGAAGCATTGTTGTGTCTTCATCTCCATCGCAGTTCCTCCTTCTTGCAGAGATCATGTAAGGATGGGCAAAGCCTACATTTGCATCGGTAAAGCCTATTATCCTGCCCATTACTCCGCATGAGGTGTGCGGCGACAAAGTGATTACGAGCTGTCCGACAAGGTCGTCTATGCTCTTTGCATTGTAATAAGGCTCAAGACCATAGAAATGAACGAGCAAATCATCAACGAAGTTTGCAACACGGAGCAGGTATTCAGCGCCCTTTCTATTTATTATAACATCCTGGTGCCTCATCTCAACAAGCTGCTCATTGCTTACAAGATCATTTCCATAAGCATCTTTTTCATAGCCTAATTGCTTTAGCCTTTCTATACTTGTACCTATCTCAGCAGGATAGAAGTGTGTTATAGGCACATCTGTTGCATCAAACCTTGCTGTTCCATCTTTAAATATATACACATTGTGTAAGCTTCTTAGAATACCTTTTTCTATTGGTTCAGGTACTTTGTTCTTGTTTGTAAGGCCCTTAACTCCTTTTAGCGTATCTGGCAATTTGCCGAGCTTAAGCCTTTTCATTGCGTCTGAAATAAGGCTCTTTATATCTATATTCCTAGTCATATAGCCTATCGTCTCGCTTCCGCAACGCTCACATTTTTCGCTATAGGTATGAAAGCCGCATTTTGGGCAAACCCTCTCTATAACAGCTCTTGATTCGCAATCATAGCAGAAAGGTCCAGGTAAGTAGCGCTTGCACTTTTCGCACTTATAATTTGCTATCTCAACCTCTATTCCTTTATTGCTAAACTTTTTCTCATCTATAATATAGGCCTTTGTTATGTTTCTTTCCTTGCCGCCATAATCGCCTATCGGAAAGAGAACATTTGGCGCAGGCTTCATTAATCTCTCTTTTGCTTTTTCAGGTCTGCCAACCCTTGCACCTATATATGTTGAGCGCTTTGGTATCTTAAATGGTGCAACGCTATTCACAGCTTCAAGGCTATCCTTGCTGTTTGCATATCTATCCATTACTCTTTCACTTATCTCTAGTCTGCCATCGATTCCATTTGCAAAGCCCAAGCTTGCGATGAGTGATTCTGCATACTCTTTTTCAACGATTATTCCAGTTTCATTTACCTTGTGTGGCACTTGGAGGAGCTCTAATATATTCTTAACGCTGCTTTCTTGTATAACAAGCCTTTCTATGTTTAACAGCTTTTCATCGCCATTATATTCTATTTTGGATTTCCTTATTATTGCCTTTGCAAGCTCCTCAAGTTCATTTATGCCAATACTCTGAAATTCAAAAAGGTATTTTGGATGTATAGGCACATTATATGTTAGTGCAAGCCTATATGCTTCTTCAAAGCTAGGATCATTAACCTCTTTATCGTAGCCTGCATTTTTTAGCTCAAGGCTCCAGAATTCCTCAACATAGCTTGTTGGCTGTATAAGCGTGTTTGACTTTCTGAAATCGCCAAAGGTAATTAGTATATCTCCAAGCGAGATTATCTTTGCAACCTCATCTTTTAGCTCAAGCGCCTTCTCTGCTGTATTGATCCTTAATGCCTCACCTGATTTAAGAACAACAAAAGGTCCTTCTATAGAATCGACAGGAGATGCAACGCAGCCCTTTCCAGGAAGCTCAACCTTGAGCTGTGTTCCTATAGCTACAAAATTGTTTAATATAATCATGGTAGCAGGGCTGAAGCCCTTTGCGGCAATTCCTGTTAGCCTGCTTCTTCCGTATCTAAGCCTTAGCCCGCCAATATAGCCAGGGTAAGCAATTACAGGCCTTCCAGCAACGAGCTCTTCCAAGAAGACAGACACCTTTTCCTCATCGCTGCTTTTTTCAACCTTATTTACCTTTATTATGGTGTTGAGCCAATCCCAATCCAGATTTGCACTCTTCACCTCTTTTATGAGTTTCTTAGCCTTCTGGGCTATTCCTTCGCAAAGTACAAGCGCTATGCCTCCTCTTACTCTATTTGTAAGAACTACTTCTTTTCCATTATAGTCTATTCTTCTAATGTCTCTGTGTGCAGTAACCTCAATGTCCTCTGTTGCAACCCCATCAACGCAGACAGGGCAGTTGCTTACTATACTTCTTAAATCATCATCGCTTGGTCTATATTGAAGATGCTGCTTCATATGATAAAGCTCAACCTCTTCAACATACCTCTCAACTTCATCTTGTGTTGGCTTGTATGCACTTATATTGAAGAAACGCCTTGCATAGTCTGCAAATGCAACAGAAAGAGCAGCAGCAGTACCACCAGCACCTCTTATAGGGCCAGCATATATAACCGCTATGTAATCTGTATTATCATTATTTCTGTATCGTGCAACACCTTGTATGCCTTCTGTTGGTGCAACAACTACTCCATCTGTTATTATTGCTAATCCAATCCTTGTAGCGAGCTCTATTCTCTTTAGCGTCTCATAAGAACCAAACATCTCATTTGTGCAAACCTCTTTTACAACTTTGAATGCTGTCTCTGTTTTATCCTTGCCGTAGTTCTTTCTTACTATCTCAGCAAGCCCTTGTATACCTATAATGCCCTCAACGCGGCTCGCAAGGTCGGGTGCCGGCTTTATCTCCACTTCTTTCTTTGGGTCATAACCTTTTGAACGGGCTTTGTTTGCTAATTCAAATGCTTCATCAAATTTTTGTGAAAGATTATTGAAATAATCAGTAATATTCAACTACTCACCTAGCGTATTGAAGTCTACATATGAGAGGTTCATACTCTTAAGCTCATACACAGGAAGTATTGCTGGTGAAGGTATATGGCCTTGCTTTATCTGGTATGTTGTCCTGCTTTGCCATGTGCCGCTGTTTATTACTAGTGTGCCATGATAATCTGTTGCACCATTTTTATGTATATGGCCCATGTGCAAAATATCTGGAACCTCATCTATTATAAGAGAATCCTTTCTTGTTGGCAATACCTTGTTGCCCCCATAAATTGGCGAGAGATGCCTCCTCTTTAATATCTCAACCATTGCTGTTTCAGGCTTTGCATAGCTGCAGCCAGGAATTGCTTGTATAACTGAATCAAGCGATGTGCCATGGTAAGCAAGTACATTAACGCCGTGTATCTTTATGTAAGAAGGATTCGTAACGAGATGTATATTATCTAACTTGAAATCGCTTATAAGCTCTTTTGTGAGCCTTGGCTGTGGTTCTGTGCTTTGAACAGCGTCATGGTTGCCAGCAAGCACAAACACATGTATATACTCTGGTATCGATGAAAGGAAGTTAAATAGAAGCGCATATTGCTTGTAGATATCAGGTACAACGAGCTCATTCTCCTGATTAGGGTATATCCCTATACCATCTACAAGATCGCCAGCTAATATTATATATTTAACCTTTTGTGCGAGATCCTTTCTATACTCAACTTCTCCATTGAGCCATCTTAACATTTGGCCAAACTTTTTCTCAAGGAAGAGCTTGCTTCCAACATGTGTATCTGAAACAAAAGCTGCTGCAAGGTCCTCCTTTGCCACATGCCTGTTGTGGATTGGCACATCTGGCCATAGTATTGCGTTTGCAATGAGAAAGACACCAGAGATATTGCCTTTTACCGCTATAATGTCATCGTTTGCAATCTTCTTTGCATTTTTATAAAGATCACTATTTCTGTCGTTATTCATGAATATTACTTTTGCTACCCCTGTGCCATCCTCAAGGTTTACAAGTATGTTTCCATTCTTTGTTACTCTTTTATCAAAGACCATACCCACTATAGTTGCTTCCCTACCGTTTGCATACTCCTTTAACTTTTCTATACTATTTATCCTACCGTTAGCCGTGTTCAGCATGCTTTGATTTATGATCTCGCCTATCCTCTTGAATCTGTCATTGAGATAAGCAACAAAGTCGTCTGTGGTTCCTGCTGTTTTTTCTATACTGCTTTCTCTAATCTTTATATCCGCATCAAACTCCTTTGCATTAGGTTTAAAATCAGCAACCCTGTTAACTTCTATCTCAACAGGTTTCTTCTCACTATTCATCTCTTCTATTATTTTGTTGAGAGTTGCCTTATCCAATATGCCTATTGGCTTGTCATCAAAATAAGTTATAACATGGCCTATAAGGGGTTCGATTTCAATATCGGCTAAATCCTCTTCGCTTACCTCTGAGCTTATTATAACTCTGCCGGTGAGCCTACTTGCTAGTTGCTTAAGCTTATCCATGATCCCCCCATATACATATGCCTGAATAATTATAAATAAGCAACGCAGAAAATTGCTACCAATTCATCTTCTTCTTTTCCTTCTTATAAACGCTCTTTATTCCAAGCCTTTCCCTCTCAGCTCTTACCAAGATATAGTAGAAGGTTATTATTATTAGGGTCCAGAATGTTAAAATTATGCTTAGCCTTGTAAGGAAAGAAAGCAACATAATAGTTAGAATAAAGCCTAGAATTGGTATGGCAATGAAATATCTGTATCTAAAAAGCATGCCTCTTTTGTTTCTTCTTCTCATAAATGCAAGTTTTATTGCGGCAAGGTTTGCTATTGCATAAGAAGTCAATGCGGCTGCATTGCTAAAAGATATTATGTTCTTGAAGCTTATACTAAATATAGCAAATATCATTATTATAGTTGAAAAGAGTATCGCTGTGCTTGGTGCACCATATTTATTAATCTTAGCAAGACTCTTCGGCAGGTCGTTATCCCTTGCCATTGCAAATACAACGCGTGATAAGCCAAGAATCATTGCAAGGTCCACGTTGATCGTAGCAATCATAGCGCCTACAGAAATAGTGTATTCAAGCGCAGAGTTGTGTGTTGCGTAGAAAATAGCCTGCGCAAGCGGTGATTTTGAATTATCGATCTGAGTATAGGGAACAATCCCGATAAGAACAAACATAACAAGAATATAGATTATCGCAGAGATTGCTATAGAAAGAATTATAGCTCTTGGTATTGTCTTCTTTGGTTCCTCTATCTCTTCACCAAGCATCGTTATTCTTGCAAAGCCTGTATATGCAAAGAAGATAAACGCAGATGAAGCAAGCATACCATTTATTCCTTTCGGAAGGAAAGGAGTGAAATTGCTAAGTTTTACAAAGAAAATCCCAGCAACAGCAAAAAGGATAAGTATTGCTATATTTATTGCTATTAATATTGTTGCAAGCCTTGCAGAGTGCTTTACACCAAAATAATTTATAATCGCTAGAATGAGAATAAGCAAAGCTGCAATTATTTCTGGGCTTGCAATGTTTAAAATACTGCAGAAATATCCTCCAAAACTCAACGCAACGGCAGCACCAGATACTATAGTGGCAATGATCCAGATGAAGCCAGCAATATATCCGGCATAGCTTCCAAGTACCTCTCTTGAATATTCGTAGTTGCCACCTTCACGTGCATACATGTGTGCTAATTCAGCAAAACTCATCCCTGTAAAAATCGCTATCAGTGCACCTACAACTACAGATACTACTGAAGAAGGTCCGGCAAGTCCAGCTGCCACTCCGCTTACAGTAAAGATTCCAGCGCCTATTATTGCACTAATGTTTATTGAAAGTGCCTGCCAGAAGGTTACACTCCTTTTCAGGCTTTTCATCTAACCATTAACAATTTAATCTTTTATAGATTCAAGAAGGCTGAGTATATTCCAAATAACAGTTCTCGCATATGGTGGCAGGTTTATATCATTGCTAACCTCATCTATTTTATATGTAGCAGCTGAGGCTCTTACAGCATAGCTTCCCTCTTCTTTGTCTAAAGCGCTCTTAGCTTCATCAAGCGCATTCTTCACATTTCTCGGCACACTATTATCATTTAGCAATAAGTCAATCTGTTGTTTTATCTGTTGTATTGTACTTTCATACTTTTTCTGGTCTTTCATAGAATCACCTAAAACGGGCCCGGCGGGATTTCCATAAGCATTTTGAACCCACGACCATCAGCTTAGAAGGCTGCCGCTCTATCCAAGCTGAGCTACGGGCCCTTAACTAAATATTGCACTGCTATATATAAAAACACATGCAGATAATGCAGTTACTAGATTTTATATGTAGAAAAAGTTTCTTAAGTTTTCAGTGGTAGCTTCTGCAACCTCTTCCATGCTAATTCCCTTTATCTTTGAAACAATAGATGCAGATTTTATAACATCTATTATATCCTTACCTACAATGGGTGCATCTGTCTCAATTACAATATTGCTGAGCGGCATTCCTTTTATCGCTCTATTCCTCTTGCTTGTCTCTACAGGTGGTATAGAGATAATATAATTGTGTGTCTTTATTTTTTCAACATATTTTTCATCGCCTTCAAAAAAGTGGAACATAGCCCTTAGCTTGAAATTATTAAGTAATGCAAGCACATCATCTAGTGCATTTCTAGAGTGTATTACCACAGGCAGGTCTAGCTCTTCTGCCAATTCAAGCTGTTTCTCAAAAAGAGTAATCTCGCGTTTGTAATACTCTTCATTATCTGCAACTTTTTTATCTAAACCTATTTCGCCTATTCCTATTACATTTTTACTTTTTTCAACAATGCCTTTAATATCTTCAACAGCCTGTGCATCTTCAAGATGTTCCGGGTCTATTCCAACAACGCCAAAAACATTATCGTTTAGAAGGCTAAGCATAGCTAAATTGTCAGCTTTTCTACCACCTGCAGTAACAATGAGCTCTACACCATTGGCGAGCGCATCTTCTATAGCCTTTTTTGGATTTGTAAATAAGTTCAGATGGCAGTGGGCATCAGAATAAGCAACAGTCTGCCTTGTTTTCTCTGCAGAATAGGCTATCTGATACATAACATTACCAAAATTATTGGATAAAATTATTAGATATATAAATAAGTAAGACTAAATAAACTATAAAACTTCACAAATTCTTGCCACATAGATTCTGATAAAATTCATTTTTATCCTTTCCGATTTGCTGCGTTCATTAAGCAAAAGTATTTAAATCTGAGAATTAAAAAGGATTTAGTTTTAACTTTTGCTGAGGTTGTGGTTTAAATGGTAGATTCAAAAGAAAATTTGGAAAAGCAGATAAAAGAGGAGAAAAAAGAAGAAAAGAAGATAGAAGATATAGTCAAATCGCTAAAGATAGTATCGTGGTCTGCATTGGCTATAGGAATTATAGCAATAATAGTTGGCATATTGGCAATAGTGTCTTTGCCAAAGACTAGTGCCCCTACAAGCGTTACTACTGTTTCTTCTGTAACAACAGTTTCAAATGCTTCATTTTCAAAAGCTATATATGTAAACGGCTCGCTGATAACACCTAGCATGTCTCTTCCAGACGCTCCTGTAATAACGGAAAATCAAAGCTTTGGATCAAGACTTACAAACATAAACGCGCCTCTAAATGCAAGTGAACTTGCTGTTATAAATAATGCATCCGATTCATATTTTGAGCAGGCAGGCTTAATGCTATTAAATGGTTCTATAGACGGGGTTGGTGTTCAACCTCAGAAGGCCCCGCTTCTAATAGTGAATGGCAAGCCATCAGTGATATATCTTGGTGCTATCTCATGCCTCTACTGTGCTGAAAACAAGTGGGCTATGGCTCTTGCCCTTGGAAGGTTCGGAAAGTTCGATGCACTGTTTAAGGGTTATAGCGCATTTGGAGATTATGATCTACCTACTATTTATTGGGCGCCTGCAGAATATAATGCAAGTAGTGCCGTAGACTTCGGCGATTTCTACAACAGCAGTTATATCAATTTTATTTCAATAGATTATGCTTCGCCTATAAGGCAGGGATTTGCAATGCAGCCGCTCTCTTATTTCATACAAAAGGCCGAGTCTACAGGCAGCGCACCTTATGTTGCTGCTCTTCAATTGATATCTAACCTCAACAACTTCCAAGGTACACCATATACAATATGGGGTAGGTTCGTAGTTCCTGGTGCTGATGCTATTGACTTTGGCAATGTAAACCCTTCACAGCCGCCAATACCTTTAGAATATATGACGCACGAGCAAATTCTTTCACAACTAGCACATCCAAACAATATGTTTGCATGGCGTGAATATGCCGGGGCAGACCTTTACATAGCAATGACATGTGCCTCAATAAATAATACAGCACCTATATGCACTCTGCCAGCAATACAGAGAATTGAGAGTGTATCTGGCTATAATAGTTAGAAACATGGCTAAAGCAAAAACATTCAGATACATATTCACAAAGAGATTTTATTTTCTTGAATTTGTTTTAGGCTCTTTTATATATGCCATGATATACTTGGCAATAATTAGTACAAACAAGTTTATAATATTGAGCAGGCTCTCAGAAGTGCTGATAGGCTTGCTAATACTCTCATCATCCATTTTGCTTGTTATAGCAACATTTATTATAAAAAACACATCAAAGCCCAGTGGATATGCTGGCGGCGCATATTCTATTATTATAAATCTTCTCGGTAGCTTTTTTGTTTCATGTGGTTGCCAAGCCCCATTGCTTGTAACTCTGCTTTATTTTATCGGCTTAAATGCTGTAGAAGCTTCATATTTATACAGTTTTTTTGCATCATATAATGCATTTATTTTGCTTGCCTTTATTATTATCAATATTTTGCTAATCTACTATTACCTTGGAATGGCCTCTCAATATACAAAAGAGGGTAAAAATGAGATCTTGGGTAAAGTCTTTACAAAATAATCATGTTATAAGTTTGCACGAATCTTTCTCAACTATCATCTCATACTCTGTTTGTGCAACAATTCCCTTGCTCCTCTCAACGAGTACAGGGTAAGCCTCAAGCAGGTTTAGCCTTGCAAGCTCGTTAAGCGAAGCCTTTACCTTAAACTCATCAAATTTGCTTAGGAGCCACCTCATCGCAAATGGATATGTTCTATAATTTAAGTCGATAAAAGAGGCAACGTCTCTAGCAACAGGGCTTCTTGGCATGCCTGGGAATTTTTGGAATATTTGTACATAGTCACCATCCTTGACATAGCCTTCGCCTGTTGTTACAAAGACCTCTATGGCTATAACATCGCCCTCTTCTAGCTTTGTTTTGTCGCCATTGTTGTAGTTTGGGATAAATATATTAGTATGAAGCTCCCCTTTGGTTATACCGTGGCCTCCCAAATTTCTAATAGGATTAAAGCCTCTTTTTCTAACCAATTCTTCCACTGCTTTACCTATCTCACCAACACTTAAGCCTGCTTTTACAAGGCTTATTGCCTCTTTAGCTGCTTCTTCACTGCTTTCTACTAATGCTCCATACTCACCAGAAAGGTCTATCGTTATTGCAGAGTCACCCAAGTAGTCATCTTTTCTTGCTCCAAGGTCAAGCTTAACAACATTCCTGCCAAACACCTTTGGATCATCTTTCATAGGCGTATAATGGGCAGCCTCATCATCTAGCGATATATTTATAGGAAAAGCGAAATCAAATCCTTTCTCATTCAAATATTTCTCTATCTTTTCTGCTACATCAACAAGCCTAGCACCTTCTTTTATTAAGCCCCTTCCATACTCAAGAGCAGATCTTGTAGCTTTTCCAACAGCTTCATAGCCCTTATAATCTAGCTCATCCATAAAATCACAACTTCCTTTGTACACCTTTTCCGTTGAGCTCATCAGCACTATAGCCAAGCTCTTTTAAGATCTTAAGCGTTGCGGGTATAACCTGGTGCTCTATATAATAGTCTGCGTCATAATCAGTTGCAAATTCCTCAAGCTCAGCCTTCTCAGATATTGTATTGCCGTGCTTTGTTATTACATAGCCTATTGTTGTACCTTCAAGTTCATCTACCTTTTTTTGTCCGCGTTCTATTGCTTTTTTTGCTGCAGCAAGCTCTGGTGAGGTTACATCATAGCTTCTTATACTCTTTCTTAATTGGGTATGTATTACAAGCTCCTTTATCGGCACATTCCCGCTTCTTAGCTTTTCTATAACCTCTCTTACCGTTTCTATTACCTTTTCTTTGCTCCCCTCTTTTAGTATAAGCTCTAATACCTTTCTCTGCGTCTCTCTAGCTATGTCTGCCCAGTCTCTTCTGACAAGTTCGAACCCTCTTATCTTTATTCTCCCGTTCTCTGAAAGCAGTGCATACTTCTTCTTTGCACCAACATCTCCACTTCTTTTGCCCACAAAAACGCCGCTTGTATAGAAGTCTTCTAGCTCAAGCTCCATGCCGCTCGGCAGCATGGAATTTATCTTCTTTAGAAAAGCAAAAACATCATCCTTGCTCTTTCCTTCAAGCAGCAAGAATACGCTGTCTGTATCTGTATAAAGTGATTTAAAGCCACTCTTCTCGGCTTCGTTTATAACACTCATTATATACTGCCTGCCATAGGCTGTTACACTTCCAGCGCATTCTCTAGAATACCATCTCGACCTTGCGTAGCCCAAATAGCCGTAGAATGAATTTGCCAGAATCTTAAGGGCCATGTTCCTGGCGCCGAGAGCCTTGTTGTCAGGGTCTTTCTTATAAGCTTTCTTAACCTCTATCCTCTCCTCTATCAATGATTTGAGAAGCTTTGGCGCTATTCCAATAGGCTCCTTTCTAAACCTAACCCCTATCGGCGATTCATAATAATCTGTGCAATCATTGCATATTGTTGAAGGGTCTATATTGTGTGCAACTATTATTGAAGGGTATAGCCCTCTAAAGTCAAGCACCGCGATATTCTTGTATATACCTGCCTCTGGTGTTTTAACATAAGCTCCTTCTACTGGATTGGCAAGCCTTCTTTCTACCTCTTCATCGCTAGGCTTGTTTGGTATTATCTGATTATTCTTATGCGCTTCTCTCATAAGAAGCCATTCAACGAGCTGGCCTGTTGTTGAAATCGCGGCTTCGCCAAGAGTTGTTCCGCTTACTTTTGCAACCTCAAGCTCAAGTGGAATAAAGAAATTATAAAGCTCATCAAGCACAAGCGAATCGCCAAGCGAATACTCCGCAAGCTCGTCAAGTTCATTGCTATCCCAGAGGCGCCAAATATCTCTTCGTTCAACCATCCTCTTCTTTTTCCCTGTCACAGCAGTGTAAATTTCATCAAGCTTGAAGTTGTTAACCTTAATAAGTTTCTCAGCAGCACCTACAACAGAAACAAACTTCGCAACATTGTAAATGTCTAAGTTCACCCTTCCTGGAATATGCACCGCCTCTATTAAGCCGTGGTGCTCTTTTTTAACATCGCCTGAAAGCCTGCCTATAGAAAAGTTTGCCTTAGTAGCTTTGCTTCTTGCAAGAAGATAAGGCAGGTCAAAATTTGATGAATTATAGCCAGCAATTATATCTGGATCAAGCTCACTTATTATATTTGAAAAGCCTTGGATAAGCGATTTTTCATTCTCAAAGATTAGTACAAAATCTTTCTCAATCTTTTTTGTTGTAAGAACTTTGCTATCATTGCCATTGGTATAGCTTATCATTATTACAGGGTCCTTCTCTGGTCTTGGCACGCCCTTCGGATTATATGTTTCTATGTCAAAAGAGATATGGCTCAACGCAATTTCATTCAAGCCCACGCTTTCTATATTATCAACAACAAGCCTTCCATCTTCTTCATGTGCACTTACTTTTACGCCTTTTAGAGGAGAAATATCTTTATCTATAATATATCTCTTCCAAAATACTATATCGTGTTCGTAGCGCTCACCAAATTCCCTCATAGCTTCGCTTAAAGCTGGTATATTCCTTGGATTGTCTGTAAATATCTGGAAAACTCTAACCTCTTTTCCAAAAAGATAAGCCCTTCTTTCTTCTACCTGCCTTACCTTGGCCTCAGGAATCTCAAAGCTAGCAAGCATTTCCTTGCTTATTCTATCATTTGCAGGAATGAGGTAAAAATAAGGATAAAAACTCTTATCAATAAGCTCGTATACTTTTTCACGGGTTTTGAGGGCAAACCTGATAATGCCTCGCTCACCAAGTATAATATAGTCTATATCTAGTATTATGCCCTCAAGTTCCATGATCTAATCTTTAAGCTTTAAAAAATAAAAAGAGATGTCAAAAAGCTCTATTTATTTAGACTCTTGAAGCTTTGCCCTTGTCAATGGAAGAGGTGCAACGAAGCCTATTGAATAAGCAAGTAGTGTTCCTCTTGCCCCGCACTCAAAGTTTAATAGGTTTATTATGTTTTCTGCAAAGTTGAGCGGGAGTGTTTTCTTATTCTTCCAGGCATCTGCTATCTCTTCTATACTCTTCTTGTCTTCCTTTGATGTTATGCTGCCCTTTATTCTTATCTCTCCAACGTTCTTTGGTGAGCTTTCAGCTCCGCCTTCATACGAAGTCACAAATGTAAACGCAACTTCAACATTATCGTTGTTTATCTTAACGTCATCGAAGTTTATGTTGAACTTCATGTTTGTTATCATGTCTTTGGAGAGCCTTGATGCTTCTACCTTGTTTATATCTATTCCTGTTATCATAAAATCACTCTCTATAAATATGCTAAATATTGATTTATATATCTTTTGATTTGTGACTCCAGCATTATTTATCTGCGCCTCTGCTTCTCCAGTACTCTCTAAGGTCATATACCGTTGTTTTTGCGTTTGCTGCCTCTGCAATAGCTTTGCCCAGCCTGCCGTTGAGTATCATCGGAACATTGAAGTCTGCAGCTGTCCTTCTCACAATGTAGTCGTATTTGAGCAGGTTGTTGTCTGTAACAAGCAGGTCTATCCTGCCATTACTTAACATTTCTGCCGCTTTTTCTGCGTTGATGCTGTTTGCACTTCCTATTTCAAAACCTTCTAATGTGTATGTATCTACACTCTTTGACAATGCTCTTTCCGCAACTTCAAGACTTTCCTTATTGGAGTTTCCATAAACAAGTGCTGCCTTCTTTGGCAGGTTGTTAGGTGATGCTCCAAGCCAGCTCTTTATCAAAGCTTCTTCTAAACTAGTTCCTATTGAAGCACTTTCACCTGTGCTCCTCATCTCAGGCCCTAGGAATGGGTATGCACCTCTAAGCTGCGACCATCCAAACTGTGGTGACTTTGCTGCATATGAAATATGCCTAGGCTCGAAGAACCCGTTCCATTGGTATCTTCCAAATATTCCTTTCAGTGAGTAATTCATTAGGTCTATCCCGACAGACTTTGAGCTGAATGGCATTGACCTGCTTGCACGCATGTTGAGCTCTATAACATATGGCTTATCGTTCTGAACTATGAACTGCAGGTTGAAAGGTCCTTTTATATCTAATTCGCTTGTGAGCCTTAATGCTATTTCCTTCATGCGCTCCTGTGAAGATCTACCATTTCTGTATGGTGTGAAGAGTGTTGCATCGCCGCTGTGCACACCTGCTTCTTCGACATGCTGGAGCGTTATACCTATCACATTCTCTCCGTCGCCAGCACAATCTAGTTCAGCCTCAACTGCATTGCTCATGAACTTTGAAATAACTATAGGATGCTCTGAAGAAACTGCGTGCGCGCTGCTGATATACTTGTTTAGTGAACTCCATGAACGCGCTATATTCATAGAAGAGCCGCTGAGCACATAGCTCGGCCTGACAAGGACAGGAAACCCTACATCGTCTATGAATTTCTTTATCTCTTTTACAGACTTGGCACTCACCCATTCAGGCTGCATTATACCTAGCTTTTCAAGGAGCCTTGAGAACTTCTGCCTGTCTTCTGCAATATCTATGCTTCTTGCTGATGTGCCAAGAAATGATACGCCCCTCTTATGTAGTGCTTTTGAGAGTGTGTTGCCTATCTGGCCTGATGCAAAAAGTGCAAGCTTGTCAAAATGCATCTTCCTATACACATTAGTTATTGTTTCTGCAGTAAGCTCATCAAAATATAATTCATCTACTATATCCCAGTCTGTAGAAACTGTTTCAGGATTGTAGTTGATTATTGCTACTTTGTCAAAATAGCGCTTTGCACTTTCTGCAAGTGATACCGCAGACCAGTCAAACTCTACAGACACGCCTATTCTGAAAACGCCGGCACCTGCTATAAGTAATCTTCTTTCTTTTCTCTTTGGTCTTATGTCATCTTCGCTGCCTGAATATGTAGAATAAAGATAGTTTGCATCTGCAGGCCATTCGCCAGCAAGGGTGTCTATCTGCTTTATAATTACATTATTACCATTATTGCTATTGCCAAGTTGCGCCGCGGTAAAGCCAAGTGCCCTCATTGATGCTGTATCTGCACCTCTTTTGCCCTTCTTGTAGGATTCGTATATTTCAACTAAATGTTTGATCTTTTCCAGCCAGAATCTATCTATCATTGTGGCACGGAAAACTTGCTCTACTGATGCGCCCTCCTTGAAGGCTTTTGCCGCATAGAGTGGCCAGTATCTCTTCTCCCTCAATTTTCGAATGGCTTCCTTTGCGCTGATCTTTGAGTTGTATATGCGGCCACCCACAACCCCAATTTCACCTATATCAAGCATTCTTACGCCCTTCTGAAGTGCTTCTTCAAAGCTTCTGCCTATAGCCATTACTTCACCTATGCTCTTCATCTCTGTGCCTATCTCTCTTTTTACACCTTCAAACTTCTCTAGATCCCACCGTGGTATTTTTACAACTATATAGTCAAGGCTTGGCTCAAACAATGCTGTTGTTGCCCTTGATACACTATTTCTGATATTTTGAAGTCTGTAGCCTAGTGCAAGCTTCGCACTTACATATGCAAGAGGGTAGCCTGTGGCCTTGCTAGCTAGAGCACTGGAGCGCGACATTCTAGGGTTTGTCTCTATTACATAGAAATTGTAGCTCTTTGGATCGAGTGCAAATTGCACGTTGCATTCTCCAACAAGCCCTATCGCCTCTGCAACCCTTATTGCAATGCTGCGCATCTTCTGGTAAATATAGTTGTCAAGAGTCTGGGCAGGCGCAACAACTATAGATTCTCCAGTATGCGTACCCATCGGGTCAAGGTTTTCAAGGCATGCTGGCACCGCCACTGTTCCAAACTTATCTCTCACAACTTCATATTCTATTTCTTTCCACCCTTCCAGATACTTTTCAAGCAGTATCTCGCCCACGCTGCTCTGCGCGAACGCCTTCCTGAGCGCGCTCTCTAGCTGTCTTCTGCTTCTCACTACTGAAGAGCCCCTGCCACCAAGGTTGAAGCTTGCTCTTATCATCAATGGGTAGCCAATTTCACTTGCAGCATTAAGAGCTTCCTCTTCGCTTTTTGCACTTCTGCTTTCAGGTACAGGTATATGATGCTTGCGCATTGTCTCTTTGAACTTCTCCCTGCTCAATGCCTTTTCGATTCCTTCTATAGGTGTGCCAAGCACCTTTACATTGTATTTAGATAGCACACCACTCTTGTAGAGTGAAACTCCTATCGAGAGGGCGGTCTGGCCACCAAAGCCTATCATTATTGCGTCTGGCCTTTCGCGCTCTATTACTCTACTTACAAAATCTGTATTTATTGGCAACATGTAAACCTTGTCAGCAAGCCTGTAGCTTGTCTGCACAGTTGCAACATTTGGATTTACAAGTATGCTTTTTATCCCTTCTTCACGCAACACCTTCAGAGCCTGGCTGCCACTGTAATCGAATTCTGCAGCCTCGGCTATCTTTATTGGACCAGAACCTATAAGCATTACTTTCTTAACAGCTTCCTTTTTCTTCACAACATCCTCCTAAATTTCTCAAATACGAAATTTGCATCATTTGTGCCAGGCCTTGCCTCTGGATGGAACTGCACTGTTATAATTTTGCGGTTCGTATACTCTATGCCTTCAACAACATTGTCGTCCGGGCTTATGAACCATATCTTGCCACCCTCAGGCATATTATTAGGATATATCGCATAGCCGTGGTTGTGCGTTGTTATAAAACCTTTATTTGTAGCAGTTTCAACAACCGCCTTGTTTATTGCATGGTGGCCGAACTTCATCTTCACTACCTTGGCGCCAAATGCCATGGCAGCAATCTGGTGACCAAGGCATATTCCTAATATAGGCACCTTGTATTCAGAAAGCGACAGGAAGTTGTTTACTTCATTGCTGAGCAGGTTGGGATTGCCAGGGCCATTGCTGTATACTATTCCTACAGGGTTGTATGACATAACTTCATCGGGGCTTGCATTATATGGCAGGCGCACTACATTATAGCCGATCTTAAGCAGCTCCTCAAGTATGCCATGCTTTACACCAAAGTCGATAAGTATTATATTGCCAGGCAGCTTGCCCTTGTATACGATAGGATTCTTTACAGAAGCACGTTCTACGAAGTTTATGCTACTATAATCTATTTCTAAAAGCCTCTTGACAGTACTGTTAGTAAGCCTTATACCATTTGAAAGCACTGCTGGCATTGCGCCGCTGTCTCTTATCTTCTTTGTCAGCATTCTTGTGTCTATTCCTTGTATTCCCGGTATTCCTTCTCTAGAGAGCCACTCACTAAGGGTAAAAATACTGTTCCAGGACTTGCCTTCTGTAAGTTCTGCTACTATAATACCTTCTACCATAATGTGCTCTGATTCAAAATTCGAAAGTATGCCATTTTTGTAGATCTTATCAGGCACACCGTAATTGCCTACAAGGGGATGTGTGAATACAAGCAGCTGACCCATGTAGGATGGGTCTGTAAGGCTTTCAGGATAGCCGTTCATCGATGTGGTGAATATGAGTTCACCATTTCTAATGCCTTTTGCTCCAAAACCTTTGCCCTTAAGTACAGTGCCATCCTCAAGATATAGATATGCAGCACCAGAGAAGGAGGAAGCCCCATGTGTTAATGCCTTTGAAAGTGGGCTTCTCATCTAAATCTAAATGCTTATTATGAAGCACAAATGTTTAAATACATATTGGTAGGGAGCTGATAGGATCCTATTTATATAGATTAGCAACGTGTCTCTTTCTTATACAACCAAATTCAGTAAAAGCGTATATCGTCATCACCACCATTATTCGAATACTTTCTTATTGCTTCTTTGATTACTTTGATATCTATATCGCAATTGCAATTCATGCTCTTCAGCTCTTTCCTGACAACCTCAGCAAGCTCATCATCTTTCACGTATGGGAATTCCGTGGCTATAAAAAAGTTCATGCTATCTCTGCATTTATCTATATCTTCGCGCTCCATAGCAATCTAAAAATATTAATCAGTAAATCCTTTAAACTGTCTACGTGCTATTAGACAAAAAACGATGCTATTTCAAGAGGCAGACCAAACTTTTTAAATTGGCTAAAGCAATGTAGTAATGTGCGCCAAAAACTAAAAACAATAATATTAAATTGTTTTATCTTGAAATAATAATGATCTAAATGAGACCTCTTTTAATACCTTTTGCGCTTATAGTCGCTTCTTTTCTTATGCTACAGGCTAACGCATACTTTAATGTAACATATCTTAATACTACAGTAATACTCCAAAATGATACAAGTGCCCATGTTATAGAGGTTATAACGCTCTTCATGAGCAATTCTTCAGTTCCACAATACCTGCAATACAGACAAGCTATAAACCTAACCCTAAGCAACTGGAATAATGCACTCGGTACAAACTATCTTATCGAGCACATAATAAACCCTGAATCAAGCATATCAAGGTTCACTTTCCTTCCTGGACCAGTAATGAGAAATATTAACGGAAGTGGTATTGCCTATCTTACTATGGATTACTATGTAGGCAACGTTACTACAAAGCATATAATAGCACCAAGGAAGTTTGAATATATCTTTAATAACAAGGTATTCAACTTTATGCATACAGCAAGCGGCCAAGCTCTTTATCCGAACAGCAGATTCAACATAATAATACCAAAGGGTTCACAGGTTGTATCAATATACCCAGCCCCAGACTATCCAACACCATCTATACCTGGTAATTATACAGGTTATACTGAATTCTCATGGTATTCAGGCGAGCCTCTCTCAAAGTTTTCATTCTCATACATTATAACAGAATCCCTGCAGCAAGAGGTGGTAAGCTATTTCTCAAATCTTTTTGCTAAGTTTAGCCTAATCATCTATATTCTCGTTATAATAGTAGTTGTTGGGATTGTAGCCTATCTCTACATTAAGCTTGTTTTTGGGTGAATTGGTGCATAAGTACGTTGCCTCTGTTTTAAGCGTTCTCCAGAAGGAAAAAATTTCTTCGCTAGACAAACTTATAAAAGAAACTGCTCTAGCCAAAGATGCTGTGCTTTGGGCACTAGAAGAATTGCAAAGCAAAGGGCTTGTGACATTGAAGAAAAGAAAGTCTATTTCAGTTGTGTTTTCAGACGAAGGCTTGAGGTATGCTCAAACATTGCTGCCAGAAGAGGCGCTACTAAAGCGATTGACAAAGGAAAAGGTTAAGATAAGTGAATTAAATAATGAAGAGAGGATAGGTTTCCAATGGCTCAAGGCAAAAGGACTCGTTGAGATAAAAGAAGGCTTTATCGCTCTGAAAGAAGGCCAAAAAGAGATAGAAGAAGGCAATTTGCTAAGAGCACTTTATCAAAAGCCAGATGAAGCAGAAAAGCTTATTTTAGAGCACAAGCAGGCATTTGAAAACCTTTTGAAGAGAAAGCTTGTTTTTGTAAAGGAAAAAGAAGAGGTAGAAAGCATAGAGCTAACAGAGCTCGGCGAAAAGGAGAAGATAAGCGTAGAAGAGGATATAGGTGAGCTGAACAGAGAGATAATCGCCAATAGGTCCTGGCAAGGAAAGAGGTTCAGAAAATATAATGTTAACATAAGCGTAGAAGATGCGGAGATAGCGAGAAGGCATCCACTTAAGAGTTTTATAGACGAGATAAAAGACGCATACCTAAGCATGGGCTTCAAAGAGGTATCGGGGCCAATAATAGAGCCTTCATTTTGGGTATTTGATTCCCTTTTTGTCCCGCAAGACCACCCAGCAAGGGAGATGCAGGATACATTCTATCTTCTCAATCCCGGAAAAGTTAATGTTAAAGACGACAAACTCATTAAAAAGGTTAAGGCGATGCATGAGAAAGCGTGGCACATAAACTGGTATAAAGAAGTTGCTGAGCAAGCATTGCTTAGAACGCATACAACAAGTGTTTCTGCAAGGTTCATATATAGGCTTAGAGATAACTTAAAGGAGCTTGCAAGCATATCAGCGGTAAAGCCTCTACAGCTCTTCTCTGTAGGGCGCGTCTTTAGGAATGAAAGCATAGATTACAAGCACTTGGCAGAATTCTATCAAACAGATGGTATAGTAATAGGCGTAAACCTAACTCTTGCAAACCTCTTCGACGTGCTCAAACGAATATACGATAGTATAGGTGTTGAAATAAAATTCAAGCCCTCATATTTTCCTTTCGTAGAACCTGGGGTTGAGGTTGATATATTATACAATGGCGAATGGCTTGAGCTTGGCGGTGCTGGCATTATAAGGAAAGAGATAACCGATATTGTAAGCAAGAAGATAACTGTGCTTGCATGGGGTCTAGGCGTTGAAAGGGCGCTTCTCGCAAAGGATAAGAGTATAAACTCAATAACAGAGCTCTTCAACAGCAATCTTGGTTGGCTTAGGAGAAAGGTGATTATATAGCTGTAGTTACATTTGACAAAAATTATCTTTTCAAGCTTGTTGGCAAGAGAATAAGCGATAAAAGGCTAAGCAAGTATGTCTTCGACTTGGGCATGAGCGTAGAAGGCCTCACCGCAGAGGAGATAAGCATCGACATAACACCGAACAGGCCAGATCTACTTGATATAGTTGGGTTTGCAAGGGCGCTGAGAAACTATATGCATTTCCATGAAAAGCTTGTCTATAGCTTGAAAGAGGAAGAGCCGGTAGCGGCAATAGAGGTTGGCGAAAATGTTAGCAAGGTAAGGCCATTCATAGCTGCTCTCATTGTAAATGGGCTGAGCCTTACAGATGAAAGCTTAAAGTATATTATTCAGTTTACAGAGAAGTTTAGCGAGACTTTTGGGAGAAAGAGGGAAAAGCTTGCAATGGGTCTGCATGATCTATCAAAAGTAGAAGGTAATCTTAGATATGATGCTAAGCTAGAAGGAAGATTTGTACCATTGAATAATAAGAGGGAGATGAGCTTTAAGGAAATAATGAATACACACGCAAAAGGCATTGAGTATGCAAATACAATCAAAGGTTCTCTCTACCCGGTTCTTGAAGATGAAAAAGGAATACTCTCTCTTATACCAATAATAAATTCTGATAGAACAAAAGTAACAAGCAATACTAAAGACATGCTTGTAGACATTACAGGCACTTCACAATACATTGTTGAAAAGGCAGCAGATATGTTTGCATGCATGTTTATGGACCTTGGCGGAAACGTTAAGCGTGTTAGGATAAAATATGGCAAGAAAAGCGTATTAACTCCAAGAATGGAAAGCAGGATAATAGAGATAAAGCCAAGGGCGATGGAAGACCACATTGGTGCTGCAATAGGATTTAACAATATTCTTTCATTAGCAACTAAGATGGGTTATAAAGCAGTTTTTGTAAATAGAAAGGTAAGATTTTTTGTTCCACAATATAGGTTTGATATAATAAACGAGCAGGATATAATAGAGGATATAGCTATAGCATATGGCTATGCCTATATACACCCTCTACCTATTTTTACAGAAGTGAGCGGTGGCAGGCTAGAAGAAAAGACGAAGCTTAACCGCAAGCTTGTAACACTTATGCTTGGCTTAGGCTTTACAGAAACAAACAATAATTATCTTACAAATGAAAAAATGAACTTTAAGGATATGCTAATAGAGGAAAAGCCACATGTTCAAATAAAAGGTTCAAAGACAGAAAATATAACTATGATGCGCACATGGCTTTTGCCGTCTTTGCTTAATATTCTTGGCTCCTCTTCGCATGAGAGCATGCCACAAAAGGTTTTCGAGCTTGACCTGGTTTTCAACATAAATAAAGATCAGGTTATAGAATCTCACCACCTTGCAGGCTTGGTTGTTTCGCCAAAGGCAAACTTCAATGACATAAAAGCAGTTGTAAGCTCTCTCATGCATGCACTTGGCATAGAATTCAAAGTAAGTGAAGAAAAGATAGGCTCGTTTATAGAAGGAAGGTGCGCAAGGATAGAATCAAACAGTATAAAAGGGTTCTTTGGCGAATTGCACCCAGAGGTGCTAAGCAATTTTGGAATAGAAGAGCCCGCTATAGCATTTG
>JAWDMK010000007.1:0-27082 GCA_046536675.1 Microcaldota archaeon
TAGAGAGGCTTTTGCATATGGTGTACAGAAGTATGTTGAAGAGCAGGTGCTGAAGATAGTAAAGCAGTACATTGAAGAAACAGGTATAAGAAATGTTGCTGTTGCTGGCGGCTTTTTCTCAAACATAATAACAAATATGCTGATAAATGAGCTTCCTGAAGTTAAGGACTTTTTTGTCTTTCCACATATGGGCGATGGGGGCTTAGCGCTCGGCGCTGCTTATTATATAGACTTCAAGGAGCATGGTAAGTTTAACAAAAAACAGATAGACAACCTATACTACGGACCTGAATATACGAACAGCGAGATAGAAGAGGTGCTCAAGAAGTATGCAAAAGAGAAAAAGATAAGATATGAGGAAAGAAAGGATATCGTAAAATACACAGCCGAACGTGTTGCAAAGAAGAATGATATTGTATTGTGGTTCCAAGGAAGAATGGAATACGGCCCAAGGGCTCTAGGAAATAGAAGTGTTGTTGCTTTGGCGAATGATCCGGAAAACAGAAATAAGCTAAACATAATAATTAAGAGAAGACCATATTACCAGCCTTTTGCAAGCACAATCTTAGAAGAAGATGCTGAAGAACTTCTTAGCCCTTATGTAAGGCCAAATAGGTTTATGACTGTAGGCTATAATGTGAAAAAGGAGCATTGGAATGACCTTGTCGCAGCTTCGCACATAGATGGTACAACAAGGCCACAGATACTTGGAAATGAGAACAAGAGGTTCAGAGAACTTATAAAAGAGATAAAGAAAGAAACGGGCATAGGGGCTATTGTAAACACAAGCTTTAACAAGCACGGCGTGCCAATAGTCATGGATCCAGATTACGCTATATGGACTCTTCTCAACACGGGCTCACAATACTTGGCGATAGGAGATTTCTTCGTAGAAAAAGTGAATAAGGGCTAGCGGCTTGCAAATGTAATATTAGTTATGCCAAAGTTAAACCCGTTTGATTGTGTTGTTGCGTTTGGTGTTAAAAGTATAAGCATGTTAAGCCCTGGCTGAAGGCTAAAGCTAATAGAGTAATTCTCTGGATAAGGTGTAAGGCTTATTCTCTTTATCAGATTGTCTGCTGAGTTTAAGTAAATACCCATGTTTGAACTGCCACCATAGTACATCGCTGTAAAATTCATAACGACGTTTGTGCTATTCGCTGGCGCGTATATTCCTATACCTCTTGCATTGCTGCCCCACCACATGCTTGAGAATGTCGCATTGCAGAAAACAGATGTGCAAATGCTATAGCCAGGAACCCATGAACCTACAGTATATGCCACAATATGCTTGCCAACATTATTTGTTATAGCGTTGCTTGTAGCAAAGATTATTGTAGTATTTGATTGGTAAACCGGAGTACCAAACACACTATAGAGATAGCTTGCAAGCTGGAGAAGGTCTGTATAGTTATATGCCTGCCTTATAATACCAATGAACCCAACATTAAGGCTTGCCAGCATAAAGAGGTTAAGCTGCGTATAGTTTTCGATTATTGGATAAGGGAAAGCAAGCCTGCCAGTATTACTTAGATAATCTGCTTCTACAACTATTGGTATCTGCTCAGCAACGCTTAGCTGTGTTTGGTTCATTCTTGTTGCATATCCGCCAATAAGCGGCTTCTGAAATGCTGTCTGGTAATATAACTCAACTCCCATATATCTCTCTGGAGCTGTGCTAGTGTAGTTTGGCAGTGCGGGCAATATAAGCACTGAGAAATTGCCAGGTATATGCTTTATATAATAATAAGCTTTGGGAATAATTGCAGGCGTTACCTGTGGCACAAAATATGCCCAGTATTCTATTAATATAAAAATAGCGAATATGCCAAACAAAATTTCTTTGCGGTTGCCACTAAGCTTTTCTGATATAAATTTGAAACCAAATGCGGCAAGAACAGCCAACGCAAGCACAGTAGCAAAGTCAAATCTACCAGGCTCTCTAAATACATTAAGCAATGGTATATGGTGATATAGCAAATATAACCCCGGCAAAAGACCAGAAGTAGTTGTCGGAAAACCGCTCCACCTTATATATGGGCCTAGAGAGAGCCATATAAAGAATATTGCTAAAAATAGCCATAGCCCTATTTTTGCTAGCTCTTTTTTCTTATATGCAAAGTAAATAGAAGCCAGCACGAGGAACAAAATGCTGTAGCCAATATAAGCAACGCTTTCAGCTAGATCCACAACTGATTGTTGATAAAAGGCAGTATAGCCATTTAAAGAGCCGAATATCGGGTTGATATAAGGAGGCAAAAAGAATGAAGAGAGTGTATCACTGTATAGAATATTGTAAGGTATTGAGCCCTGCGCGTTAACATATGAGAGCACACCACTCTCAATGCCTTGTATCATTGGTATAAAACCTGGTGAACCAAGCACAAATGAGACTATAATAAAGAGCGCAAAAAGGTATGCGAACTTTCTGCTCAGTATATTCTTCATTTCATTTTTATCAAAAAGAAGGTAGTAGAGTAGAATGAAGAATGCAACAAGCGTAAGAAGTATTCCTTGTTCAACATCACCTATAAATACCGAAAAAACAAAGGAGATAGAAGCATAGAAAGCATATTTTATCTTTCTCTCCTTTATCATGAGAAGAAAGAAAAGCACAAATAGGGGTATAAATTCAATATTGGTCCACTGCAGATGGCCTAAGCTTTGTATTATGTGCTCAGGGCTAAAGGCAAAGATTAGCCCAGCAAGAAATGAACCTGGAATATTTCCTGTAAGGTATTTTGCCAGTATATATGTAAATAGGCCTGATAAAACTATGCCGATTATTATTGCTGTGTTCATGGCAAATGGCAGGCTTATGAGTTGCAAAGGATATGTCAATATGCCTAAGAGCGGAGCCATTGTTTGCGTTACCAAATTAGCTCCAACTGGGTAGAAGATTAAATTTGTAAAATAAGGTGTTGTATGTAGATGAAATATTGCGTAGTTCACCCACCAGAGATCCCACATGCCTTGGTAGATATCACCGCCATAACCAAATGTAGATGTTGCAAAATTTGCAATCAGCTGAGGAAACATGATAGCTGCTACCAGCGCATAGGCAAGAAATACTAATGCATATTCTCTAAGTTTTCTATTACCAATTGATAGCATCTGAAACCCCCATTCTGCATAAGAATAAAAATTATAAGAATGTTATATATAAATACCTAACTAGCGATGAAGTTATGAAATCCAAAAAACTAAACATCTCAATCATTATATTAGATTCGCTTAGGCTTGATGCTTTCAAAAGGCTAGATGAAAAAGACTTATTCAAAGAGTTTAAAAGAATAGAAGAATGCATTGCTCCTGCTCCTTGGACACTACCTTCACATGCTTCTTTATTTACAGGTATGTATCCTAGCGAGCATGGAGCGCATGAAACCAAAGATATTAAATCGCTAGACATAGAAAGAATAAAGCTGAGGAAAGAAACCTTTATAAGTGAGCTAGGTAGGCTTGGCTATCATACCTATGCAATCTCAGCAAACCCCTATGTGCACCCAATATACGGCTTTAGCGAATTTAATACTTTTATTGAAGAAACCTACTTTACAGATGTTTTTGGAAGTGTTTTTGAAATACCAAAAAGTGCAAAGGAGGTAGCTGCAAAATATAGGAATATTTATGGAAATAATCCTATAAAGATTGCAAGCTCTCTTATAAAAGAAGACCCAGCACTTGCCGCTGCCTTGATAGAAGGCATACTATTCCTAACGCCTATAAATATAGCAAAGAAGTTTAAGGCAAAGTTCATAGAAGGTTGGCCACTTGAGAAAGGTGGCAAAAAAATAGTTGAAAAGGTTAAAGGGCTAAAGCTCAAAGAGCCGTTCTTTTTGTTCATAAACATGATGGAACCGCACGATCCATATATTGGCGTTAAGAAAGATGTAGACTGGTCAACCTCATTCATGAAAAAGAAGCCAGAAAAGAGGGCTGTAGAGCTATGGAAAAAGCTTTATTACAAGGCATCAGCTAAAGCACTTACATATGCAAACCAAGTGGTAAATAATTTGGCTGAGAGGTTTGGTGATAATCAGATAAGCATAGTTACTTCAGACCATGGACAAGAATTCAATGAGCACGGCTTTATAGGGCACGGAGTAATGCTCCACGATGAAATTGTTAAGGTTCCTTTTCTGCTTAGAACGCCAGATTCATTTAATACCGAGAGATATGGCAGGTATATTTCGCTTGTAAATGTAAGGAGTTTTATAGAGGAAGCCTTGTCGGGCAATAAAGATGCTGTAAAGAGACTTTATTCAGGCAGAATATACGCTGAGAGCTTCGGTATACCTGCAAATATGAGTATAATGAAAGGCATAGATAAAGCGAAGATAGAAAGAAATGAAAAATATAGAGTAAGGGTATTTCAATAGCTCTATTCCACTATGCCTATGCCACCAAACTTATTTTCTATGTAAAAGCTGAACCTACCCATACTCTTCAACACGCTATATCTTTCGAATGCGATATCTGATTCTAGTTCTAGCTCCAAAATTCCTGCATGCAATGGTTCTATCAATCCCTTTTTGCTTAAAGCACCTGTTGTAGCATCTATTTGCTTAATTATGTTAAGCTTATTGCATTTTACCTCATTTCCTAGAATTTTTATGGTTATTTTAGAGCTTGGCGTAAGCTTAGCTGTGGTAAAGATAAGCGCATTTAGTTTATTAGCTACTATTGGCTCTTCACCTTTCTTGGCAATAACAAGACCACGTGGATTCTCTATCTCTTTATCAATCTCAATTGCCACACTAGAGCCTTCGCCTGCTTTAGCTACTGCCTTTCCTTTTAAAATAATCTTTTTTGCATTTCTTTCTATATTGCCGGGAAAGAACATTATTTTACCTTTCTCAATCTTACCGCTTAGTACCTTTGCGCTTATTAGCTTTTTATTATCGTTATCTATGAATCCCTGCACTACTGCTCTTAACTTATTAAATCTATTTTCATCCTTTTTGCCTACGCCTTTGATCAGTCTATAAAGCTCTTCCAAAAGAGGCATGCCTTTATACCACTTCATGTTAGCCGGGCGCCTTGTTATATTTTCTCCTTTGTATGCAGAGATAGGCACATATCTAACCTCTCCATCAAATTTAATATTAGATAAAAATCTGCCGATTGATTCTGCTATCTTATTGTATATATTTTCATCATAATTTACAGTATCCATCTTGTTTACTGCAACGATAAGGTTTTCTATGCCAAGCATCTTTGCAACAAAGACGTGCCTTTTTGTCTGTTTTCTTATTCCTTCTCCAGGCTTAGCAGAGACAAGAAGTATAGCTGTTTCTGCAAAGGAAGCGCCGCTCATCATGTTCTTGATAAGTTCTTCGTGTCCAGGAACATCTATAAATTCGAATGCTAGGTCTTTGTATTTCGCTTCGGCCCTTGTAGAATCAATTGTGAGCCCGCCTTCGCGCTCTTCCTCCAAGCTATCCAATATAAATGCGGGTTCAAAAGGCTTACCGAGCTTTTCGCTATATTTCTTAGCCTCTTCTATCCTTGTATTGCTAACAGAATTTGTAAGCATAAGAATGCTGCCGATTAGAGTTGACTTGCCGTGGTCTTTATGACCTAGCATTGTAACGTTCTCGACAAGCATAGATTCACCTACATGTAGCCAAGTGCCCTAAGCTTTTGCATTACATACTCTTTCTCTTTGTCCTGCTCTCTGCCTGATCTTTCCTCAACAGTAGTTGTTTTAAGCTCCTTTATAATATCATCTACATTCTTTGCATTCGACTTTAGAGGCACAGTGCAATGCGTGCAGCCAAGGCTTCTGTACCTAAACCCATTTCTAGAAAAATATAATGGATTTACAGGTATGTGCTCTTTCTTTATGTAGTTCCATATGTCTATCTCATTCCAATCTAGCAGAGGGTGTATCCTGACATGCCCTTCATTCTCTATCTTTGAAGAGTAGTCATCCCAAAGTTCTGCAGGTTGGTCTTTATAGTTCCACTTAAAGTCTTTATCCCTAGGGCTAAAGACCCTTTCCTTTGCCCTAACACCATGCTCGTCCCTTCTTATAGATACAATTAGTGCATCAAACTTATACTGCTTCATCACCTTCTTGAGCGCCTCTGTCTTGTTTGCGCCACAACAACTAAAGCCTGATATTTCTGGTTTTATCTCGCTCTTTGCTACTATTAAGTGAAGTTTCCACTTTTTTGTAAGCTCATCCCTAAACTTATAAGTTTCTGGGAAGTCTATCCCATTATCTATATGAATAACAGGAAAAGGAACCTTGCCAAGAAATGCCTTCCTTGCAAGCGCTAGCATTGTTGTGGAATCTTTTCCCATGCTCCACAGGGCAGCTATATTCTTGAACTTCGAACGTGCTTCTCTGAGTATAAATATACTCCTTTCTTCAAGCTCTTTTAGATTTTGTTCTATCATTCTATCACCATTTGTTTATATTGAGCAAACCCTTCAGGTATATGGTAGCGCCTTCTACCTTCTTTCCTTTACCTCTCTTAAAAATCGGCACTTTTGTCACAAGCTTGCCCTTCGCATCAAACAGCTCTGCATAAGATCTGGTTAAATCTTCTGCATTCTTTAGTGATACATAAACTATTCTGTAGTATTTAATGCCTGATTTCTTAAGGGCTTTTGCAAATTTCTCCCAGTTTGTTTCGTTTGGCTCTTTTTGGAGCATATCTGCTATCTTAATTATTTCATCATTCTTCATTTTCTCACCTCATATATAACCAAGCGCCTTTAGCTTTCTTGTAAGCTCATCTCCTGGCTTTGCCTTGCCCTGCTTTTCTTCTTCTATCCTAGCGACTGTCTCCCTAAGTATATATGTTGCATAATCAGAGACAGAAGAGAATCCGGTCTTCTCTATTACCTTTTCTATCCTTTCGAAGAGTGGCGTTGGTATAGTTATAGTTGTATACTTCCTCTTAGCACCTTTTTGCGTATCTTTCTTCATATTCTCACATCATATAGTTTAATGTTGCAACATTAAAATATAAAAAGCTTTCTAATCTGCTTTTGGAAGGATAGCCATAAAAACAAAATTTAAGGAAAAAGAAATTTATGAACAGAAAAATGAATGAGTAAGGATTAAATACTTTGTATTGCACAATATTATTGATAAATTTGAAACGGGCAAGCTGATTGTATGAGTAGCAGGGGAATTACCAACAAATATGAATTGCTCGTTAATGATGTAAGAAAGGTATCGAAAAAGCGCGAGATAGAAAATGAAGAGGACAAGAAGATAAAAGATATGGCAGCGCTAATAGCATCGCTCTCATCAAGCCACTCCTGGAAAACCTACAAATACTTGCATGATGGCGGAGAACTTGACAAGGATGCAATCATTATGGAAGCTAATACAGCATTCTCAGAAGGATGGAAGAACATAACAGAGGCAGACGTGGAAGAGGTAGTGAACTCCAATATGGATGACTATCTTGTCTCGATGTGGCTCTTCTATGCGGTAGAAAAAGATAAAAGGGACTACTTCAAGAACCTTTTGCAAGAGATGAAGAAAGAACTTGCAGACGGTATAGAGCCTATAGAGAAGAAGGAAGAGTGAAAAAGCACATGCCACTTATTGGGCATGTGGCGCAACTTGGATAGCGCGCCTGGCTTCGGACCAGGTGGTTGCGGGTTCAAATCCCGTCATGCCCGCAGTGAAAAATAAGTAATATAATTCTTACCTTCATAAATATAAGAGAGATGAAATGGGGCAATTTCCAATAGGAGTGGGAATAACAGAGCTTAGGGGAGTGCTAGAGATCATAAAGGAAAACGGAGGTGCATTAAGCTTAGCCAAGCTTGCAGATGAAAGCGAAGAAGAAATAGACAAGCTACTCCCACTTTTAGATGCTGGTGAGCTCCTTGGATTGTGTGAGGTAAAGAACGGTATAGCGAGGCTTACTGAAGAAGGAAAAAAGCTAAAGCTGAGCAATATTGCCAGTATGCTATCAAAAAAGCTCAAAGGGATTGAACCTTTCAATAGCGTTATTGATATTCTAAGCAAAAAAAGCCTGAGTACTGCAGAGATAGCAGAAGAGTTGAAAAGCAGAGATATAATACTAAATGCTGATGATACAACTAATGTTGAAATCCTTAGGAACCTTTTGATCAAGTGGGGGGTTAGAACAAAGCTCCTCGCATATAATAAAGACTCAGACTCATGGAGCATAGGCAAAAATTAGCTACTCAGTAAGGACCTTGTATATGTGGTCTACTTCTCGCACAAAGCCCTTGCTGCGCTTATTTCTTGGATATTTTAGCTCTATTCTTTTAATCTCTTTAACATGTGAAGGCCTTTCAGATAATATCACAACCTTGTTTGAGAGTTCTACAGCTTCTTCAACATTATGTGTAACCATTATGACAAGGCTTACAGGAATATCTGGGCTTCTCAGCATATTTATCACATCACTCCTTAATGCCTCAGCTGTAAGCTCATCCAAAGAGCTGAAAGGCTCGTCCATAAGAAGCACCTTTGGATCAGAGATAATTGCTCTGGCTAATCCAACGCGTTGCTTCATGCCACCGCTTAGCATATTGGGATATGCTTTTTCAAAACCATCTAAGCCCATCTTCTTAAACAAAAGCTTCGCTTTCCTTTCCTTCTCTTCCTCGCTAATATCAAAGAGTGAAAGGCCGAGCTTTACATTTTCTATGTTTGTAAGCCATGGGAGTAGTGCAAAATCCTGAAACACAAATGAAATATCTCTGTTTGGTTTATCTACCCTCATGCCATTATATAAGACCTCTCCACGCAAAGGCTTTATAAGGCCAGCAATAATCCTGAGCAGCGTACTCTTTCCACAACCAGATGGACCTATTATAGACACAAACTCATTCTTCATAGCTGTGAATGTTATATTTTCTATTACATGCACAGGCCCTATAGAATAACCTATGTTTTCAACATCAAGAAGGTCCAAACAAACACCTATTTGTAAATATCCTCAATTCTATTAAATAATCTTTTCCATATAAGCCTATTTATTATAATTATCATTATTGTAAAGTTTAGAAGTGCAAGAAGCATAAGAACCATGTTGCCATTATCAAGTGATAGATCTAGGAGCTTTCCTATACCGATTGAGACAGATGTTAAGACAGCTCCGTTCCCAATTCCAGATGAGGTAAAGTACTCAGCCACTATGCTTGCATTCCATTCTGCGGCTATGCCAGTAACAGCACCTGTTATTAGCCCAGGGATTATCGCATAGAGGTATATCTTTTTCCATGCTTGCAAGCCTTTTATACCAAATAGTTTCTTTACCTCATATATGCTTTGTGGAATATACGCCTTTTGCGAGAGCATGCTGAAGATGACATACCATATTCCGCTAAGAAGATAAACAGAGAATGCAACAGCTTCGCTATGGAAAGGCATTTTGATAAACAATGAGACTATTAAAGGTAGCATTATTGTAGCAGGTATTGATGCTATTATTTGGAATAAAAGTATATAAGCGCTTAGCCTCTTTGAGAAGAAGATAAGATAAACACTGAGAGGCACTGAGATTAACAGTATTATGACAAATGCAAACCATACCCTTGCAAATGATGCAAGAAGCGCTACAAGAATGCTTAGCTCATATGAAAATAAGGTTTTATTCGAAACAATAGCCGCTACAAATAAAATCGCAAGCGCTGCATAAATAAGATTTGCATATCCTCTTCTCTTTGGCTTTATACTCACTTCATTGCTCAATGAATAGGTATCACGCTTTTTGCCAAGTGCAAAGTTTATAGGTATATTTATTTTTGGAATTTTTAATTTCAACCTTGACTTTATGAGATGCACAAAATGAATTGCACGCGTTTCTTGTATATTGCTCATATTGTGTTTGTTAAAGTACTTTTCTAAAGGGGCGAAGAATAATAGCCTTGTTAATATTACAAATACAATGAAGATCAATATTCCCACAATATATTCGCTAAAATTACCGCTCAGTGCTAGTTGAGTTAATGCAACCCCAATGCCATGCTTTACCATATATGTCTTGCTTGATGTAGAGAAGATCTCGCTTGTAACTAGGTAGAATAGGCCTATAGCCCACGATAAGGTTGACTGGCCCATCACCTTTGGCATGCTTGCTGGTATATATATCTTAGAAAGCTTTTCCTTAAGACCCATACCATACATAGCTGTAAGCTCAATAAACTCGTGCGGCAGCTCCTTTATCGATTCGTAAACCCCGAAAATTATGTTCCATAACATGCTCGTTATAATTAAGAATATTACCGCCGCATTTATTCCTATATATCCAGGAATTGCAGCAACTATAATGTATATTACAAAAGGGAAGAATGCAAGGATAGGAAGTGTCTGGAGTATATCAACTATTGGTATTATAACCTTCTCTGCCCTTCTGCTTGTTGCAGCCCATATACCGATGCCAAGCCCAAGAAGGATAGAAAGAGCTAGAGCTATAAACATTCGCACCCATGAAAAAGAGGTATCGATTAAGAGCTGCAGAACATAATTAAACATATAAAAACTTAATACTAAACAATTTATAAAACTTGATTTTCAGTGCTTATGTAACATTTAACACAGCACAATTTTGAGACAATATATTTATTACAGAGCTGTTCACAACATTGATCTGGTGATAAGCAAGGTAGTCGTAGAGGTTGCCAAATCCACCCATTAGGTTTGTACTGCTATAGGTTGCGAAATAACCACCACATATCTTTAACTGCTTACCTACCATACTCTGATTTGGTGTAATAACCCAGTGCACAAGGAGATAATGATTTGGATCAAGATAAAAGAACTGATGCGGCTCACCTATCTGTTTTATATAATTGTACCATGGACCGTTGCTCTGTACAAGCAGCATACCTGTTTGGTTTGCAAGCTCCACCCCGTAGTAATGGAAGTTTATCACTGGCTCATGGATAGTCTGGTTTAGATAATAAGAGGTTGCTGGGTTTGTATACCACTTGAATTCGCCCTGAAATATTACATTTACACTTACATACTCTCCGGGGTAGGCAGAACTTTTATTTAGCACAATACTTATATTATCTACACGATTTATTATTGTAAAGTTTTCAAGTATGTTATTTACTGGATTTATATAGCCAACACCTGTTAGATTAAAGTAATTGAAATTGGAATAACTTATTGTTGTGGTAGAAATTGTTGTAGTTCGAGTTGTAGTATTTGCTACGCTTATTGGCTCAATGCTCCCGCCAGGCACATAATAAAGCTTTGCGCCGAAAGGCTGCGAAATGCTTAATATTGAAGCATTGTTCATAGGGTAAGGATAGATAGGGTAATATATAAGCTGCCAGTAAGGACAGTACTTAAGAGGATTTGGTGTATAATTAAGGTCAAAATTCTGAACATACTTTGGTATTACTACGAAGCTTCCATTCGGTATCTCCCTGCAGTTTGGAATATTGTCATAAGCAAAAAATCTACTCATGTTTTCAAACTTCATATAAATGGGCAGATTAGAGAAGGAAGAAGAGTAGTAGATCTTTACATAGCTTGGATAGTGCAAAAGATAATTTGCTATCGCAAGCTGGTCGTATCGCTGGTAAGCTAGAGTATTATATGCAAAAACATTTATCTGGAAAGAGGTATATATCAAGAATACAAGCAGGAGCAAAACAGCAATTAGCATGAATGGCTTAGCTTTTTTGTTGAAATTTATAAGCTCTGCAAGACCTATTCCAAATGTAACCACTATAGGTATACCAAGAACAGCGAGAAAACGCTGAAGTCTGTAGACAATTAAGTAGTAGAAAGGATGAAGCGAGATGTGCATTGGGCCATAATTTAGTAACAATAAGCCAAACAAGAATATAAAGAATGGCATGTATATGCTAGTATTCCTCAAAAGGAATAGCTCTACAAAGAGTATAATAAATGGAATAAATGTAAGGTAAAACAGTTTTGGAGGGCATTGCGCGCTTATTATACCGGTTGTGCAAGGAAGTGAGTTTTGTATAGGTACAAGATAATACAAATAAGCCAGCGAGATTCCGCCGATTATCAATACATATAAGAGCTTAGCCCATGCTCTTTTCAGTTTTATTATGGGCAATATAAATATTACAGCAAATAATGCGTAGAAGAAAAAGCCAGAGAAAGAATTTACTATATAGTTGAAAGAAAGTCTATGCCGCAGCAAGTTAAAGAATAGGTTATAGTTAAACATTGTGTTAAGATAAAATCTAGGGTCTATGTTGGTAGATGGTATATACCCCTTAGGACCAACGGTGCTATAGAAATTGTTGTTCACTGTTAATGTTGCCAGTGGATTTCCACAGTTTATATAGTTAAAGAGCATAAGGAGCAAACCAGCAAAAATCATGCCATAGATTGTAAACAGAAAGATTTTGTCAAGCTTAACCTTTCTTCTGATAAGCTCTATTATAACAAAAAGAACAATCGCAAAATCTACAAGTAATGCTTCTGGAGTTATCAGTATACTCCAAACAAAGAAAGCGCCAGACATGAAGTAATAAAGCCTTGAATTCTTCTCCTTGCCGTAGAGGTAAAAGATAAACACAAGGCCAACAAAGAACATGGAAGGTATGTTGTCGCTAATAGTCGGAGCAAGCATAGCCACATTTGGTATAAAAGCTAGAGACAATGCTGCTATTAGCCCAGCTGTAGAGCTATGAAGCTTTCTACCTATCAAAAAAGCTATTATTATTGAGCCTATAAAACTGATTATATCCCAGAGGGAGCTAGTTAGCATACTAACTCCAAACAGAGCGTAAAACAGCGCTATTGGGTAGATTTGAAGAAGCCTTACGCTAAATATATATGGGCTTTCATGAAAAATGCCGGCAAGCACAAAATAAGCCTCGCCGAGATAAGCTGTATCGTCGCCATAAAAAGATGGTCCTCCAAGAAACATAATAGAGTAGACAATTGCGTATATAACGATTATGGAGAGGACAATAATGTCTAATGGAATCTTTTTCTTTTTCTCCTCCGCTAGCACACTCCTTTCTAGTTTTGCCTCCTTTTTAACTATTTTATCTAAGATCCCCATGCATAACACTCAGAATATAAGAATAGAAAGCAAAAAAACTTAAAATATTTCATTCTTTGCGTTTTGCTTCTTTGATTGCGTTCCTTATATAGATTCTGATTCTTTCTTCTAGCTTAGGTGAAATGTATTTTTCTTCTTCAAGCTTTTTTCTAAGCAAAGCATATTTCTCGCTGCTGCGCATTATTTTTGTTAAATCTATTATTGTAAACTCTTCTTCTCTGAACCCATAATTTGACAATGTATCTTTTATCTTTTCCTCGTCAACCTTTTCATAGTTTATATTCTCATAAGCGCCTATGTATACAGTGCCATAATCAGTAGTTACTTTTATACTCTTACCTGGGCCAATCAAGTTAAACTCCTGCAGAATGCTAAAAATTTCATTCTCCTTCTCATTGCGTTCTTCCCACAATTTAATATAACTCTTTAATAGTCCACTTACGTATTCCAAAGTATAACTCTCATCAGCATATAGATCTATTTTTTCCTGCACAATATTGTTGTGCTTCACATCTTTCACTAGCTTATCAATATCTAAATTTCTTGTATCTATATTTTCACGTATTTCTATTTGTATTAAGCCCTTTTCTTGCAATTCACTAAGAGCATTTATCGCCTTTTCGTCCTTAACTTTCGCTGCCCTTCTAAGCACGCCAAAATAAAGAGTTGTTGGAATCTTCCCACCAAACTCTGAAAGTTTTTTGAAGATATCTTCATTTGCCTGTGCTATAGCTTCTCTAAATTTGTTTAAACTCTCTCTATTATCTACCTTCATTTTTGCGGCTTTAGTTATAGGCGTATCTGAATACATAAACTTTTCCAAGGATACATCGTATCCAGGAAGCGAAACTTTTATTGTATTTTGCTCTCCTTCCTTCATGAGATTTGCTTTCTCAAGATTTGAAAATACTTCTCTCTTTATCTTTTGAAGCTCTCCAAGAATTTGTAGGTAATCCATTCTAACAATAGTGCTCACTAAATTAAGTGCTTCGTTGTCGTGGATTTTGAAATCATCAAGCGTCTTTTGCATTATGGCCATGAATATATATTACCTGTGCTTCTTTAAATTTCTTTCTTAGTTTTTGTTCAAAAAGAAGTTTTTTATTCTTATTTAAGCTAAATAAAGAAATTGTGCGATCGTAGTCTAGCCTGGTAGGACGTAGCCTTGCCAAGGCTATAACCCGGGTTCAAATCCCGGCGGTCGCATATCTTTGCTCGTCATGCTTATACTTTGCTTTTTGTCTAATCTAACATAGACATTTATAAAGCTGACTTTAAAAATCACTTATGTGATTGTATGCACTATAAAAAAAGTGGTATAAGTTGTATTGTTATAGGAGCGCCAACGTCTGTAGTTACAGCAGGCGTGATTGCGGAGAGAGAGAAGGTACCAAAGGAAAAGATAGAAAAAGGCCTTTTAATAAAGGAGTTTAGATTTCCAGGAGAATCAGACACTATAATAACATTAGCTGCAAATAATCTGCTCAAATTTGCAGAAAATATTGTAAAAAATGACTTGCTATACAAGAAATATAAGAAAAACAGAATAGGAGGCATATATTTTGCTACCGAATCTAGCACAGAGCAGAGCAGACCTAGTTCTATGGCTGTGCTAGAGCTTGTTGAGCCAATATTATATGAGCGCATGAAAAAAGCTAAAGGCTCGAGGGAAAAAGAAGTATATAGAATGCTGCTTGAGGACTTTAGGTATGTTGATAGCCTCGAGGTTAAGTTTGCATGCACAGCTGATGCAAAAATTATAAACTTAGCAAATCAGACCATTGGGCTTAAATCTAAGGGCATTGTTGTTATTGGCTCAGATGTAGCTATATATGATTCTAATAAAGCGAAGAACGCAGAACCAACACAAGGTGCTGCGAGCAGTCTAGTTTATATAACAAAGGACCCGCTAATCGCTACAATAGATAAAAGGGCAGTACATTATAATTTACCCGCATATGATTTCTTCAAGCCAGATGAGCACACACCAAGGGTCCCTTCAGGTTACGGATCAGAAGTAGATTATGTAGTTACAATCGGCTCAGCTATAGAGAGGTTCGAAAAAGAATATGGTTTACCATCAGATTACTATATAGTAAGTCATGTGCCATTTCCAAAAGAGGCAATCTATCTTGCTTCGTTCCTTTATACACACTATCTAAGGAAAAACGGCAAAGTAGAAGAGCTTGAAAGAGAGATAGGTGAAAAAGAGCCGTTAGGGGAAGCAAAAAGCGCTATTGAGCTTATAAGAAAGGTTGCTGCTGAGTATAGAAACGACAGCAAAAACATAGATTTGATTAGATATATTGCTAATGATGAAAGAATAAAGCAATTGTGGCAGTTCCATAAGAAAGTAAGAGAAACCGAAGGCTTCAAAAAATTCATAAAGGATTTAGGTATAGAGTATGCAATAGAATTACCATCGATTGTGGGAAATTCATATAACAACTCTATTGTGGTTGCAACAGCTAGCCTTTTACTAAATGCACCTGAGCTTAAGCCAATAGTGTGGGCTTCTTATGGTAGTGGTTCAGGAACTACTGTAACCGTTTTGCAACCAAAAAAGCTTAGTAAAGAGGAGCTTCAGTCGCTTATAGATATAAGCTCGCTAAAGCGCAGAACGGAGCTAAGCTTAGACGAATATATAAACCTACATAATAAGCTCATTGAAGATACCGAATATAAGCGAGGCTTAGAAGCCATAAGAAGAGGAGAAACATTAGTTGATAACGATAAAAAGATACTGGGCGATAAGTTCGATGAGCAAGGCTTTAAATTGCTAGGTATAAGAGAAGATGGCATAGGAAGGTATTCATACAATGGCAAAGAGGTAAAACTAATGCCTATCATCCTGTAATCATGCTAGGCTATAAGTAAATCCACTAGGCTAGACAATAAAGAGCTTTAAAAACTTTAATTCTAAAATAGAATATAGCTGCGATCGTAGTCTAGCCTGGTAGGACTTTGGCCTTCCAAGCCAACGACCCGGGTTCAAATCCCGGCGATCGCATACATGGCTCAGTTATTTCTAAGGAAAGATGGTTTGTGATGATGGCTGGAGATATAATAGAAGAATTTACAGCAAAAGATGGTAGAAAATTTATACTGCGAGTCCCCACTATGAATGATCTAAGTACATATCTTGACTTTATAAATGAATTAGTTAGAGAAGGTGCTGAAATTCAGTTAAACAAGGAGCAAACTTACGAACAAGAGAAAGAATATCTGAAAGAAAAGCTAGAAAAGATCGCTTCTGGAGACGAAATTTGTGTATCTGTTTTTCTAAACGATAAACTGGTTGGCGATGCTGAAATAGTTAGAAATCCAGGAAGAAGTTTTACAACAGGAACGCTTGGGATCTCATTATTAGAAGGATATAGAGATATTGGGCTTGGTACTGAGATAATGAAAATACTTCTTGAAAAAGCAAAAGAAGCAGGATATAGAATGGTAATATTAAATGTTTATGCAGATAATTTAAGAGCGATACATCTCTATGAAAAGTTTGGGTTTGTGAGAGCAGGTACTATCCCAAAGTATGCTTACTTTGAAGGCAAAGGATTTGTTGACTCAATTACAATGTATAAATTCTTGCAAGAATGAATTTGATCAAAAATAAGATAGAGGGTAGAGCTCAGATAAAAAAGCTTATCGAGGAACTATTTTGAAAAGCTCGCCTTCTGTCCAGAGATTTGGGCCTGTATCTACTTTATAAGAGGTAATATTAACAAGCGAACAATTGTCGCCAAGCCAAGAAATTAGCGAGGCATTGTTTTGCTCCGCTGCAAAATTGTTAAAGGAATTGATTAGCATTGCTCTGTAATAGCTTGGCGTACATACTGGACCAGCAGAAGAGAAATTTATTCCATTGAAACCAGAGAGGAATTCTAGATACTGTTGATCAAGGCCTTGGAGCATACTTGATATATATACTCTGTTTGCATGGGTCTCAGTTATCACATGTAGAAGTGTGGAATATAATGTATTGTAGCTCCTTACTCCAAGATTATAATAGTAAAGTGCATGGTAAGTTGGAAGATTAAGAAATGTTGTGTATAAAATTATTATGATTATGACAAAAGATGGTATTGCTTTGCTTTCTTTTTTTACAGAATTGTATAATACACTTAGTGTATATGCAGCAAGTATCGCAATGGGTGCTGCTATAATCGCCATATATCTAGATATAACAGAGATCGGCATGTACTGGCTTAACGACTTTGTGCCGAAGAAGATATATAGCATTGGAATCAATATTATCAAAGAAAAAAATATTATTACCTTATTTTTCCTTGCAATGCCTATAATTGCGCCAATGAATGCAAGCACTATGATAAGCCCCATGGGGAATGTCTGTGGATTTATTTGATGCCATCCTTGTATGTGCAGAAGGTAAATAGGGTTTACAGAAATGCTAAGCGCATCTATATTATTAGAAAGAGTTGTTGGGGCCATATTTACAAATGCCGTTGCATATATATGTAGATTAAAGAGTGGATTTCCTGCAATAAGATAAAAATAAAGCATCATTATTAGCAGTGGTATTATCATTCCAACAAATGCGTATGCAAGCATGCGCTTGTATTTTCTGAACTTTTTATGCGCATATAGATATGCAAGACTTATAAGAAATGATGCAATCATTATTGCCCCTGCTGTTTTGACGAGCATTGTTAATGCAATAAAAAATCCCGCAAGAAACATTGCACGTTCTGACTTCAATTCAATTGCGTCGTATATGTAATAGCATGCTATTGCTACAGTGAGGCCTGTAAATATATCAGGCAATGCCCTTGATGTATAGCCGACAACAAAAGGAGCGATTGCATATAAAAACGATGCGATGCCTCCAAAATAATCATTAAACATCTTTCTGCCAAGAAAGAATATTACTATTATTGTTGCGAAGTATTCAACAAGGCTTGGCAATGCAGCCTGCAAAGGACCATAGCCAAATAGGAGAAATGACAAGGCAATGCTTGCGATTGTAAGCGTTTCAACAGTGAATGGAATGCTATTAGGTCTAAATGTACCTTGGAGCATTTGTTGTGCTGAAAATATGTAGTAGTTGTCATCAAAGTAAACAAATGGCCCAGAGTAGAAGATATAAGAAAGTACAACCGCGGTAAATAATACCAAACCCAATATTATTATTTCTTTTGTATTAGCCATAGCATTCAAAAGTAAAATTAAATATATTTATAGCTTTAGCTTGAAAACTTATATTAGGCGGGGTAGCTCAGGTGGTTAGAGCGCTAGACTCATAGGCAAAGCCTTATGAGTGATGAGCCTTTTTGGCTGTGATCGCTAAGAAATCTAGAGGTCGCGTGTTCGAATCCCGCCCCCGCCAAATTTTATTTAAAGCCATTTTTAGAGCACAATAATAAAAACAAAAAACAAAACTGCTCGACTACAAGACAAAGACTTTAAAAAAGGAATAGGAGAAATGAAGCAATAAATTTCAATTTTTATTAGCTGCTATAATCTAACGGATAATTAGGAAATGTGGCGTGCCGTAGCCTTCCTTCTGTTTTAGGTGGCATTCGACTAAGCGGCTAATAGCCTTGCACGCTCACAGCATGCGCATCGGAACGTTTCAACCCCACCACTGCGCTCGTCTTGTCATCGCTTAATGCAGTGAAGGAGTGCGTTTCTGCTCCGAATTAGGCCTTAAGCCATGCATGCTCTGCGTGGGAAGAGCTTCCTCCCTTCGAATGAGGGTTAGCCACCCGCACGCCACAAATATAATAGGCTTCTTCTGATTTTTATTTTTATCTCACGGCGCTAATCTATTTATCATTCTAGGGAAAGGTATAGCATCTCTTATATGGTCTAGGTTAAGGAGCCACTTGATAACCCTTTCCATACCCATTCCAAAGCCAGCATGGGGAACAGAACCATAACGTCTAAGATCAAGCCACCACTGGTAATTTTCTAGATTGAATTTTACACCTTTTATCTGTTCAATCTCGTGTATCCTTTCCATCAGCTTATCCATCTGCCACTCTCTTTCTGTGCCTCCTATTATTTCACCATGCCCATGGGGTGCCTGCATGTCTGCGCCAAGCACAACCCTTGGATCCTTCGGATCGACCCTTGCATAGAATGCCTTAAGCTCCTTAGGCCAAGCATATACAAAGATTGGCTTATCCTCATCTTCTGTTAACATTTTTTCTTCAGGCACGCCAAAATCATCTCCCCACTTCAGGTTGCCACCCTTGCTATTTATTATCTCTATTGCTTCTTCATATTTTATTCTTTTGAAAGGTGGCTTTATCTTCTTTAGGTCATCAGCATTGACGCCAAGAGCCTTTAGCAAATCTTCGTTCTCAGCAAGCTTATTTGCTATATAGCTCACAAGCCTCTCTTGCAGCTTCATGCTCTTATCGTTGTTGTAATATGCCATTTCTGGTTCAAGATGCCAATACTCCGCCAAGTGCTTTGTAGTTCTAGACTTCTCAGCCCTGTATGATGGAGCAAAAGAATAAACTTTTTCCAAAACAGGAACCATAGCTTCTGCATATAGCTGAGATGATTCTGTAAGATAAGCCTTCTGGTCAAAATATTTTACCTCAAACAGATCCGCACCTGTTTCGCCACCAGCCATTGTTATGAGAGGAGGTGTTATCTCGTAGAAACCTTTGCTATCAAGAAACTTTCTTGCATATCTGAATATAAGAGAACGAGCCTTCATTATGTTGGTCATTCTTTGACTTCTTAGCCAAAGATGGCGCTTATCCAAAAGAAGCTCTGTGCTCTGGTATTCTGTTATAGGGAAAGGCTCGGCAACATGAACATTCTTAAAGCTGCTTGCCTGCAGTTCAAAGCCTGTTGGGGCCCGCTGATCTTGCTTAACAACACCTTTTACAATAATACTAGACTCTATTGTTGCCTCCTGCGCATCCTTCCATGAATTTGCGTTAACACTATCCTTCTTAACAGCTATTTGCATTATGCCTGTCCTGTCTCTGATGATTACAAAAATTATGCCACCGCTTTCTCTTTTTCTATAAACCCAGCCTCTAAGTGTAACCTCTTTGCCAACTTTCTTTACAGCATCTTCTACATACAAAAAACCACCATTTATTAGTATCATCAAAGGGTTTTAAAAGGCTTTTCTACAAATACAAAATTTAAGACAAATATTTAAAGCTTTAAATAGCAAAATGGATTGTGGTTTAATGCTTGCAATACTTTTACAGGCAGCAGCTAATGTTACAGGTAGCTACACTGTGCCACAACCATATTCGCTTATAATTGCAATTATAATAATAGCGCTTACCCTCTGGCTTGGATATATATTCATAAAGGATATAATAAAAGTAATTTTTGTTCTGATAGCACTTTACTTACTAGCTTCTATAGGCTATAGCTTCTTAACAACAAGCACCCTAAGCCTTAGCGGTATAGCTTCGTTTACAACAAGCATAATAGATTTCTTCAAATATGTGCTAGCCGCACCACATGTTATAAGCAACATAACGCACAATTTAACCAAAACAACCCCAGCCAATGCAATATCAAGCAATGTGATTAATGCTACAAATACAACAAAATAGTGGTTTTTATGGTAGAAAAGGCTGAGATAGGCATTATTGGGGGCTCAGGAATATACGATGCAAGCTTCTTTAAAAATAGCAAAGAGATAACAATGCATACACCCTATGGGGCGCCAAGCGACAGCATAACAATAGGAGAATATAACGGCAAAAGAATTGCGTTTATTCCAAGGCATGGAAGAGGGCATAAGATTCCGCCACACATGGTTAACTACAAGGCAAATATCTTTGCGCTCAAGGAACTTGGTGTGAAAAAAATTATAGGCATATCTGCTGTTGGTAGCTTGAATTTGAAGCTCAAGCCAGGCGAGCTTATTGTGCCAGACCAGTTCATTGATATGACAAAGAAAAGGGATTACACATTTTACAATGGGCCAAAGGTTGCACATATTTCTATGGCTGACCCTTTCTGCAAGTATATGAACAACATAATAATCAACGAGGCGAAAGAGCTTGGCATAAAGATACACAATGGTGGCACTTATCTATGCATAGAAGGACCGAGATTTTCAACAAGGGCTGAAAGCAAGGTTTTCGCAAATGTATTTAAGGCAGACATAATAGGCATGACCCTTGTTCCTGAAATTAACCTTGCGTGCGAATCTGAGATGTGCTACTCAATGATTGGTATGATAACAGATTACGATGTTTTTGCAGAAATTCCAGTAAGCGCAAATGAAATTAAGGAAAATATGGCTAAAAATATAGAGAACACAAAAAGGCTTCTGCTCAATGTTTTAGAAAAAGTAGACCCAGAAAATGATAAAGAATGCAGCTGTTGCCACTCGCTCGATAATGCTTTTATGTAGCTATTTTGCAAGCTCAATATCTGATTTCTCTACTGTTTTTCTCTTTGCATGCGCTGCAAGCTTTACAGCCTTCTTTGCTATAGAATAAGCATACCTATTTATAAGCCTTGAAAACTCTGCAACTGCAGAGTCGCTTACTCTAACTGCGCCAGACTCGCGCAGTATCTTCTTTGCTGTAGATTCTGTTATCGCCATGATACCAGTAAATATTAATATATAAAGGCTTAAAATATTATTTGTGGAGATTAGAAAGCTGAGCTACGGAGACTTCGATGGCTTATTTGAGTTGATAAGTGAGATATACGATGAAAATCCCTCTGCAACATGGTTTGCGCAAAAACCGAGCATAGAAGAGGTTGAGGCGCTTCTTGGCTATAAGCTTGCTAAGATAGAGGATAAAGATGCTGTAGACTATGTGGCTTTGGAAAAGGATATTGTTGTGGGAGAGTGCGAGATAATAAAAGATGAATCAAACAACGGCTGGATTGGCATAATAGTTAAGAAGGGCTTTAGAAGAAAGGGGCTAGGTAGCATACTTTTGAAAAAATGCATACAAGCAGCAAGAAGGCTTGGTATAGAAAGCATTTTTGCAGAAGTATCAGCAACAAACAGTGCTATTGAGTTTTTCAAAAAGAATGGATTCGAGATTAAAAGTTTAGAGGATAAAGAAGGCAAGAGCATAGTTCTTCTCCAGCTTGTCAAGAAGGGATAGAATAATTGGCTATCAGCCTTCCACCAACTTGTGTTATATAGAATTGCTCACTATAATTTGCTCTATTAGAGGTATACAAAACACGCCAGACATTTGTGTAATTCTTTCCGAATATTGATACATTAGCAAAGAAAGAAGCACTTGCACTCACATTCGAATAGCCAAAGGCTTCAATATATTTTTGCGCTGCTGGAAAAGAGTAAACACGTGCTATTGCAACAGGATAAGAAGCGATAATATAATTTGAGTTATTTAGAAAGCCATATACTATGCAATCGCTTGTATAATTGTTCTCTACCCTATATACAAATCCGAATTTTGGGTAATCAAATGAATAAGCATAAAAGCTCGGGCACGGGCTTGTTGCATTGTATATTACACTCATTATTATGTGCCAGCTTCCCGGATATTGTGAAGGAGAGACATTTGTAATGTTTATTACTGCACCAGGATGTGAATTCTTAATGTCGCTCGTAACAAGAGTTATCGCTTCTGCCTCGCTCACCTGTGTTGCCATACCAAAGTGAACTATAAGGTAGTATAATAATGCAATAATAATTACTATTACAACAACAGCCATTATGCTTTTGGTGAGCAGATCCATAAAAGGTCTCAATAAAACATATAAAAATAAATATATAAAAAACAAACGCTATCTGCCTATACTTATTCTCCTCCCAGACTTCTTTCCCTTTATTGCCTCATCTATCGAATACTTTTTCACAATAAGCGCCTTAAGGTAATCTGTTTTGTTAAAGTTGTTCTCTTTTGCAAGCCTCTCAGCCTGCTTAAACTTATTTGAGTATGCATTGTAGGCTGTGATCGCAGATACCAAAGCATCTCTCTCGTGTAAGTTGGCAACGTTAATGTTTTCTGTCATTTTCTTCTTTCTTTCAACACTTATGTCTGTTTTTGGGAGATAAATTTGTGCACCAAAAACAGCTGCTATTTTCCTTATTGTTTTATCTGAATTTTTCTTGTCAAAGCTTACAATTACAGGTGTGCCTAATTTTCTTATCGTATCGATAAACCATTCTATGCCTGCAAGCTTCCTTGAAGTTAAGCAAACAAGCTTGCCCTGCATATCTAAGCAGGCAAGTGCGGCAGTTTTACCAGGGTCTATACCAACGATTAAATACATTCATTCACTTACAAAGAGTTTCATTTGTAAAACATACACCATTTGCAGCTGTTTGAGGCAAGGTTAGATACTTGCAATTGACAATTACTGCGGGAGTTGCTGTAATGTTGTAGTATTCTGCAAGAAGGGTTTGCCTGTTTATTAGCGTTGTCGAATTTAATATGCATGAGTTAAGTATAGACATGTTAAGCCCAGAGTACTTTGCTATTGTATACAAGGTTTGGTTATTCATGTAGTTGTTTGAATATAAGGCATTAAGGTTTATAACAAAGTTTGAGAAGTTCTTTTGCTCTGAAGCACAAAGTATATATTTGCCGAGTTCCTGGGCATTGAAAACACCATACCTAGAACCGATGAGATCGGTGTATGCACCAAACAAAATCTTAACACTTACATTTACATTACTCCCGAATTCATTCTCAAGCTTTAGTATTTGCTCCAGGCTATATATAGAGCCAGGTGCATAAGGGTCTATAAACCAGAACACCTGTACAGGTGAAGCAATGTTGCATGCGAATTTCCCTGGTACAGCAATAACTCCAGGGTAGACTACCTGATATGACAAAATTTTATTTGGTGAGATTGTTTGTATATAGGAACGAGCAAGCGTCAGATTTTTATCATATATTTCAAAAGAAGCATAGAAAGTTGAATTTGAAATAGGGTTCTTAATAGGAACAACAACATACCATTCTCCTGATGAAGGGCTATATGAAGCATTTATCATGCTAACATTAGAATAAAATGGCAGGTATATGCCAAGAGAGCTGTTCATATTTATGAAGTTGTATGTTGCAAGAACTCTTTCTGTGTAATTTATTATTTCACCTTGTGTGTGCAATGGTTTTATCGAAAGCGAAGCAATCTGATTTGCACAGAAGCTTGAGCATGTTGCGTTTGACACATTGCTGCTTACCAATACCTGCGGCTTAGAATATGAGATGATAGCCATTAACATAACTAATATCGCTACAAGCGCAATAAGTGCTATATGTATATTATCGAGTCCACCAAACTTGCCTATTGGCCTTATTACAATCTCTGGTTCTTTTTCTTTGCTTTTCATTAAATCACTACGGGCCTGACGGGATTTTCATAAAAATATTTTGAACCCGTGACCATCACCTTAGGACGGTGCCGCTCTATCCAAGCTGAGCTACAGGCCCTTAGATATAAATTATGCGTTTACTTTTAAATTCATTTCTAAAACCAAATAAAGCAGAGCTTTTTTATCTTTATATCTTTTCCAAAGGTTTTATGCCAAGAAGATTAAGCATGTTCGCTAGAGCATGCTTAACACCAATTACTATACCAAGCCTAAGCTCTGTAGCATCACTCTTTAGCACAGGCATTGCTTCATAAAACTTGCTGAAAATGGTTGCTAGGTCGAGCAGATAATCTGTTATCATATTTGGCTTAAGCTCCTTGCAGGCTTTTTCAATATACTCTTGCATCTCACCTAGCAATATTACTAAATCAAAATCATAACCTCTAGTCAACTTTGAATAATCCAAACTGTCTGGATCAATCTGTATGCTAGCTTTTTCAATTATTCTTGCAGCACGCGCATGCATATACATGCAGTATGGTCCAGAATTAGCTTCGAAGTTTAGAGCTTTTTCCCATGAGAATACTGTTTTCTTCTCAGGCGAGGTTCTAAGAAAGTCAAATTTTATTGCACCAAGAGCAACCTCCTTTGCTATCTTCTCTTTCTCCTCGTCACTCATATCTTTGCTAATCAAGCTCTTTGCCTTTGATGATACCTCAACAAGCAGATCATCAGCTGTATAGTTTTTGTCTTTGCCTATCCAGCCACCGCTTCTGCCATGCAAGCTACCCGCCTCAAGCTCAACCTCGCCGTATGATAAGTGCACAAGATTCTTTGACTTCTCTTCATAGCCTGAGATTGCAAGCAAAGCTTTAAGCATGAGTTGCTCATGTTGCTGAGCCGAGCCTATCACATTTATTACAATATCAGCATTTCCAAAATCCATCTCTTTTCCTTTAGCAGAGGTTGTATAAAGAACCTTGCCATTAGGCTGTATCATAAATTCATCAAACAGAAAGTCACCTTTTATTATGCCAAATTTCCACATATGAAATGCAAGGTCCTTTGCCAGATATGTTGCTGTGCCGTTGCTCCTTATTAGCACCTTCTCATTTTCTTCCAAGCCTTCAAGTTCTTTGAAGATTTTACCAAGCTTTTCTAGATTTGCAACAACACAGTTTGCATACTTGCCAGTTGAAGGTTTCTCAATAGCACCGCTTTCTTCAGCAAGCTTGAGAGCACGCTCGAGGAGTTTAGCCCTAACCACATCACTCTCCCAAATCAATATGTCATGGTAACACCTGTAGCTAAAGGCTGTTTCATACTGTGCCATTACACATTTCTCTGCAAATTCCCTTCCTAGTCTTGCCTCGCTTGTTGAATGATCTTCTATCTTTTTAAGCAGTTCATTTATCTCTTTAGATATATCTCTTTCCTTCATAATATTGTTTACCTTTACATACTCTTCGCCAAGCCACTGGTCAAACTTCTTATTTGGTTTATCGCCAAGGTTTAAATAGCCCCACAAACTTTCTGCAACCTGCAGGCCAAGATCATCGATATAATCTTCCCTCTCAACAGTATACGAGCAAAACTCAAATATGTTTGAAATTGCGTCACCAATTAGAGCATTCTTCAAATGACCAACGTGCCAAGGCTTGTTTGGATTTACGCTAGGATATTCTATTATAACCTTCTTCCCATTTCCTATCTCTGACCTGCCGTAGTTAGACGTGCTTTCAATTATAGTTTTTATTACAAGCTTTGCATAAGCTTTCTCATCGATGAATGCATTTATGTAGCCGTCAAGCTCTTTAAACTCTTTTATAAGTTCTGTCTTCTCTAGATGAGGCATAAGCTTTTGAGCTACAATATGAGGCGAGAGCCTTAGAAGACGGGCAAGCCTAAATGAAATAGAAGAGCTTATGTCGCCAAACTCCTTTTTAGGCCTTGATATACTAGCCCTTATCTCTTCTTCACTCATACTTATGTTGGGGTCGAGCTTATTAATTGCATTTTTTAAAGCTGAGATAAACTCTCTTTTTAGTTTATACGATGGTGAGCTCATTGCAGCACCTTGTCAAACTCGCTCATTATTTTTGGTATTTTATCTATAAGGTCTGAAGCTATTATATGGTTTCCTTTTTCCATAGCCAATACTTCGCCTGCTTTTGAATGAAGATATGCGCCTGCAACAGCAGCTTCAAAAAGATCGTTCCCCATTGCAGCAAATGCCCCAATAATACCGCTTAGTATATCGCCAGTACCCATTGTAGACAAATTATGTGCATTAGACCTGTTAATCTTTATTTTTTCACCGTTTGTTATTATTGTGTTGTGCCCTTTTAACAATATGTTAACTCCTTTCTCTTTTGCAACCTTCTTTGCTGCTTCTATCCTATCAAAGATGTTAGAATCTTCATGCCTTAGCTTTAGTCCAGAAAATTGATAGAATTCGCTATCATGAGGCGTTATAAGGAGATTTGTTGTATCTATGCGTTTAGCACCATCAAGCATGCCTGCTATCGCACTTATGGCATCTGCATCAGCAACTACCCTCTTTCCATTTGAAAGAGCATAATTTACAATCTTTTGGCACGCATCTTGCGCTTGCTTCTCTTTTGTTATACCCATACCTATTACAATTGCCTGAGCTTTGTCTATGTCTCTCTTGAGCTCATCAGTAAATGAGATATAATCTTCACCAGCTGGTCTTACTATCTGGTTTTGAGAGAGCTTCCTTACAACATCTAAAATAGCGTTTGGAACATATAATACAGCATAGCCGGCGCCAGTTCTTAGC
>JAWDMK010000008.1:0-26665 GCA_046536675.1 Microcaldota archaeon
AAGAATAATACCAGGCTATGAAGGCCAGATAGAGATTGTAGCAATAGTAACAGGCGTAAGAGGGGCGAGCATACTCGGAAAGGCTACAGAAGAAAAGAAAGAGAGCTACAGCGATCTTGAGATGATATAACTTAATTTATTTTATTATTTATGTTTTTGGATATAAGGTGAAAAAATGGCTGAAGACTATGATTTGTTTACTCCGAGGATCGCTGTTGTAGGAGTTGGTGGCCAAGGAAGCAACTTAGTTAACAGACTTTATACTAGCGGAATAAAGAGTGCTGATACAATCGCAATAAACACTGATCTTGCGCATCTTAATATAATAAATGCACATAAGAAAATCCTTATAGGCAAAGAGATAACAAACGGCCTGGGCGCAGGCGGATTTCCAGAGATAGCTGAAAAGTGTGCTGATTCTAGCAGGGTTGAAATAGAAAGAGCATTAGAGGGCTACGATCTCGTATTTATAGCTGCAGGAATGGGTGGCGGCACAGGAACAGGAGCATCACCTGTTGTGGCAAAAATAGCGAAGGGGCTTGGCGCTACAGTTATTGCAACAGTAACCTATCCATTTGCGCTTGAGAGAAGCAGGAAACAAAAGGCAGAATGGGGAATAGAGAGACTGGTAAAAGAGGTTGATACAGCAATAGTGATTGAAAATGACAGATTGCTTTCATATGTGCCTAATCTGCCAATAGAAAAGGCTTTTGCACTTGTTGACAATATTACAGGCAATGCTGTGAAGGGTATTGCAGATACAATAACACTGCCTAGCCTGATAAACCTTGACTTTGCAGACCTGAGGAATGTGGTTATGAATACAGGCATGGCTGTTATAAACATAGGCTATGGTTCTGGCCCAGATAGGGTAGAGAGGGCAATAAAGTCAACACTACAGCATCCTCTTCTTGATGTTGAGATAGAAGGCGCAAAAGGTGCACTTATACATGTTGCTGGTGGAAGCAACCTAACAATAAGCGAAGCAACAAGGATAGGAGAGGGTGTTACCGAAGGCCTTTCACCAAATGCAAACGTAATCTTTGGAGCAAGAATGCTACCTGAGTTTAACGACCAGATAAGGGTAATGTCTGTAATAACAGGCGTAAAGGCGAAGTTTGGAACAAAGCCAAAGGAGGAGGTAGCACCTCTCAGAATCGAAGGTATAGAACAGATATACTAAATTTTTATTTTTGTTTTTGTTAGTTTATCTTCTTTATTCGCTGACTTATAGTAATGTATTTATAACTTTATAAATAAAAACGATTAGTACGTCTTTTGGTGAATATATGGCAAGCGAGATAATGTATATACCAGTCAAAGATGTAAAAGAAGGTAGATTTATACTTATAGACAATGTGCCGTGTAAGGTTGTTGAGATTGAAACGTCAGCTCCGGGCAAGCATGGATCAGCAAAGGTTAGAATAACAGCTATAGGAATATTTGATGGACAGAAGAGAACATTGCTTAAGCCTAGCAGTGCAGATGTAGAAGCTCCTGTAATTGTAAAGAAACGTGCACAGGTTGTTTCAATTATTGGCAATACAGCACAGCTTATGGATCTTGAAAGCTACGAAACGTATGAGCTTCCAATACCGCAGGAGCTGATGCAAAGCATAAAGCCTGGCGCTGAGGTTGAAGTGATAGAGAGTATGGACCAGAGGGCGATTTCAAGGGTGTTGGGTGGTGTTTGATGGACAAGATAGATATAATAGTAAAAAAAGATATTGAAAATAAGCTTCTTGCTAGGCGCGAGATATTGTGCGACGCTGTATATAGCGAAAGCACGCCTTCAAGGGAGAAAATAAAAGAAGAGGTAGTTAAAAAGCTAAATCTGGACCCAAAGCTCACAGTAGTTGCAAAGATAAATCAGCTCTATGGTATTACAAAGAGCGAGGTAAGTGTATATTCTTACAAGAACGAGGAAGCGATGAAGATAGAACCTAAGTTTAGGCTAGAGCGAGTAAGCAAGAAGAAGGCAAGTGAGCAGCAGGAACAGGCAAAAGCTGAAGCTGCAAGCGAAGAGAAGAAGTGATAATATGGCTGAAGAAAAAAAGAAGAAGGAGTTCAAGCCTTACAAGCCGTCTAAGCTTTGTCCAAAGTGTGGTTCAAGGATGGCAGAGCATGAAGATAGATACACATGTGGCAAGTGTGGTTATACGGAGTGGAAGAGAGCAAAAAAAGAGGCTGATTCTACTGGAAAGGATGAAGAAGAATAGAAAAATTAAAAGCAATAGTAGCAAGTTCAAGGCAATCTCTTATTCTCTTTTCTATATACTACTATTTTCTTTTACACTCTTGCTAATACTTTACTCTTACTCATACATAACAGTAACCGCAGCAAACATATCAACAACTGTTGCATTCTCATTTCTTCTTCCAGCGCTTGCTTTTGCATATCTAGCCCATTCTGGAAAGAGTGTAAGGGAAGCACTTGTAGATCTTGGAATGGTGCAAAGGCTAAAGGCGATGCGTATCTTGGGTATAGGTATTGTACTCTTTCTAACAATATTGGTGATGGAGCTTATTATAACGGTAATGAATCTAGCTTTTAATTTAAACATAGAGACAAATGAATGCAATGTAATAACGGGCATGCCGCTTTGGTTCATTCTTTTTGTTGTGCTTATCGGACCTATAAACGAAGAACTATTCTTTAGAGGTTTTCTTGTGAAGAGGATAGGTATAATATTAAGCGCATTGCTCTTTGCAATACTGCATGCTGGCTATGGCTCTACTTTTGGAATAGACATTATCGCTGCTTTTATCTTCGGCCTGATCGCAGGTTATATCTTCAAGAAAACAAACTCAATATACCCAACACTACTTGCACATGCATTGGTTAACTTAATTGCTGTGCTTGGGTGTATTTAATGCTAAGGCTTGTCATTGTAAGCCCAAAATACCAAATGAATATAGGCTATATTGCGAGAATAGCTAAGAATTTTGGAATAGAAAAATTGCATATAGTGAAGCCGAGGGCGAACATCGTTGGAAAAAAAGCAATAATGTTTTCAAAGCATGCACATGATCTACTTGAGAATGCAGCGATATACAATGACCTTGCGAGTGCAATAAATGGCTGCGATGTAGTTATAGGCACAACAGGTCTTATCAAAAAAGCTAATCCTAGGCTTAGGAAAGTGTATTATGTTGACGAGTTAGCAAAACGTTTCAAAAATTCAAAGGTCTGTCTTGTTATAGGGAGAGATGATATAGGATTAAAGAGCGATGAGCTTGAGATGTGCGATGCAATTGCTTATATACCAGCAAGCAAAAAATATCCTGTGCTAAACATATCCGCTGCAGTAGCCATACTGCTTTATTCTTTTCGTTCTCATATCTTCAAAGAAAAGATCTCACATGACAAAGAATATTATATGGAGAAGGAAGCTCTTTTCGAATTAATAAGAAAGTTAGTATACAACAAAAAAGAGCTAAGGGAAAAAGAAGATGTAATAAAAACATTCAAGAAAGTAATTGATAGAGCAGAGCCCACTATGCACGAGCTTAGATCTCTGATAATTGCTCTTAAATAATTACTTGCTCTCCTTCTTTCTCTTTATTATCTTTACCTTGGCAGGTGTAATAAGCACCCTAGTGGCATCGATCGCTGCAATATCTCCATTTATTTTCTCTACATACTTCTTAAGCTCAGCGAGTATGTTGTTTCTAGTGTTGGGTCTTTTGTTTATCTCCTCCATGTTTAGAAGGATAATATTCTTCTTATCAAGCTCGCCCTCTATGAGCTTTACATCATCTTCTCCTGTGATCGCTACTGGCTTCACGTACATGTCAGCAGGCTCATTAAGAACATCGACATCTTCCATCTCAGCTGAGCCCATGTATTCTTCTATGTTTATCCCTTTTGTTGCTCCAAATGCTTGGCCAAGTTTATCGAAAACTCCCATTCATATCACCGGTCGCCGTATAAACGGTCATATAACATATAAAGGTTAACTTTTATATTCTTTTTCTTTATTTTTATCTTAGGGAAGTACATGAGCTTACAGAAGATAGAAGTGATAGAATATATAGATTGAGATATACTTATCCTTTATTTTACTTGCTCAGCTACTATGCGACTTGCGACATTATTTTTTCAGCTATCTCCTTTCCAAAGAGCTTTTCAACAATTCTTGAAGCTCCTTCTTTCTTCAAGTCAGCAACGCTCTTTATGCCATTATTGTACATAAGCCTTGCTCTTACTCTTCCAACCTGCTCAAGCCTTACAAGGTCTAGCAGCTCTTCCTTTATGCCATACTTTAGCCTAAGCCTGAGCATGATTAAGTCTATGTTTGGAATGTGCATTATCTTTGCAAGTTCAGATGCTGCATATATAAGCCAGTCTGCATTAGTCAGTTTTGTATAGAGTGCACCAGGCGTTGTTGAATATTTTTCTATAATATCTTGCTCACTCTTTTCGTTTATCCAATCATTTAACATGTATGCTGTGCTAAGCGCCTTTAATGGATCATAAAGCATGAATTCACTCATCTCACCCTCAAGCCATTCATCTATAAATTCTCTGTATCTGAAGAAACCTTCTTCTGCATCCTCTACAACCTTGACATATGGCCTCATTTCTATGCTGTTCGTTATCATGAAGAGATTTCCAATAGTATCTCTTTTCTTTGGAAGCGTATCAACAATCCATTTGGCTGAGAGTGGGTCTATATAAAGTTCGCTTACCCTTTTGCCTATTTTTGTAGCATTATACAAGCTTCCCCTCTTTTCAATAAATCTCCAATCCAAAAGTTCGTTTATAATTTCATCTATAATGTTGCTTATTTCTCTAATGCTTCCATATTGGTAACCATAGAAACTGTCACCAAAGAAATCTGTAATAGCCTCTTTGCTCCTTAGGAATTCTGTTGCTATAAAGGCAAGAACGTGTGTTCTTAGTATTGGAAGCATGCCCAGTGTTGAATTTATTGGCTCAAGCTCGGCATCTATATAACGCATATACAAATCTAGTATCTCAGCCTTCGATTTGGCTATAAGCAGAGCCCTTCCCTCTTTGTCATATTTTGGCCTTCCAGCCCTTCCAAAGAGCTGAGTAACCTCATTGACACTCAATTTTTCGCCACCTTCTATTTCGCTATATCTGCTTGTGTCTCTAACAACTACAGTGTGTGCGGGCATATTTATACCAAGCGATAATGTTGTTGTAGAGCAAACAACTTTTATCAAGCCATTTCTAAAAGAGTCTTCAACAATTTTTCTTTGCTCATTAACAAGGCCGCTGTGGTGGAAAGCAACACCGTTCTCAATACTTTTTGCCAGCTTCTCGCACTGGCTTGTCGGCCTGCCGAGAACGCTCTTAGCCCTTTTCGCCGCTTCGCTTAGCTCCTTCTTCTCGCTTTCCTTTACATATCTCTCTACAATCTTTGCAAGCCTTTCTGCTCCAGCCTCTGCATTCCTCTTTGTAGAATAAAATAGTATGAGCTGCTTTCCTCTTTCTAATGTGTCTTCTACAATCCTTACCTCTGGAATTTTGCTATTTCCTAAAAGCTCCTCTTCCTCATCCCTATAATATACTTTGCCATCAAGCACAATACCTTTTTTGAGCTCCACAGGTCTATAATTGCTTTCTACAAGCCTTGCACCAAGCCATTCTGCAATTTCCTTTGCGTTGCCTATGGTTGCACTCAAAGCTACTATCTGTGCATTTGGAACTGTGCGCCTTAACCTTGTTATCAGTATTTCAAGCACAGATCCTCTGCTTGTATCACCTATCATGTGGATTTCATCAAACACAAAGCAGCCTACATCATTTATCCAGCTAGCACCATGCCTTATCAGGCTATCGAGCTTTTCTGTTGAAACAAAGATTATATCATATTTTTCAAGCCACATATCTAGAGAGTCAAGGTCACCTATTGAGATTGCAATTCTAAGATATGGGTAAGCACCTTTAAATTCTTCATATTTCTCGCTTACAAGCGCTCTGAGCGGTGCAACGTAAACCGCCTTTTTGCCATGCCTTATGACGCTGTTTATTATAGCCATCTCAGCGATAAGCGTTTTGCCGCTAGCTGTTGGGCTAGCAACAACCACATTCTTCTTTTCAAGAACCCCTGCCTTTACAGCGAGCTCCTGTGGTGGCGTTAGCTCGTTGATTCCACGCTCTTTGCATGAATCTAAAAACTCGTTTGTGGCGATGCCCTTGAGATCAGCTATTTGCATAGTACTCTTTTCAAATTCAAACTATAAATAGTGTTGCATGCATTTCTCTACATTCAATTTTTATATTTTCTCTAGCCTTGTCTTTATCTCATCAACGCTAAGCTTTGTTGCGAGGAGTGGAATCTTTTCAACTTGTGCTATCTTTATAGCCAATTTGTCTATCTCTTCTAAGCCCCTTATCACAACTACCCTTGGCTTTATTGGTGCTACTCTTACAACAACCATAGGTGACCTTCCTGTGCTCACCTGGTCAAAGATAAACGCTCTCTCTGTTGTTGTACCAAACAGCTTAGGATATTCGCTTGGAGAGATCTCTAGTATAACGCGAAGGCTGTCAAGAAGCGTGTAGCCGAAGAGCTTCGCTGTATCGAGCGTGCTTGGATTTGCTATAATCTTAGCTTCTATAAGCCTTGCAAAATCAACACCCTCTATTGGCGCAGTAAAGTCCTTTAGGAAATAATAAGGTTCCTCTTTATTCTCGCTAGAGCCAAACTTTGTAAAGTTTCTTATAACCTCACCGCCATGCTGTCTATCTATCTCAAATATAGCGCTTACAAATCTTTTTATTACACCAACGCCTGGGCTCATCCTTCTGTTGCCCTCGTAATCGCTTATCGTAGATGTTGAAATCTTAAGATATTTTGCAAGCTCTACTTGCGATATACCAAAAAGCTCCCTCCACTTCTTCATAGTACTTCCAGGGCTATCAGATAATGCAATCTCGCCTGCAATCCTCTCTTGAAGCTCGTCCATAGTACCACTTGCTTTATCTTTTACATTTATGATTAATAAACTTTTCGTCGAACTCGAATTAGACAATTATTTATTGATCATCTTCCTTCCCTTTCCTTTTACTTCCATTTTTTTATCGCTCCCGCTTTTAAGGATAAAGCCATAGACTATAAGTATAGTGCCCAATATGAGCAAAATAGCAGAAACGCCCCCATAGCCAAAAATAGCGTTAAACGAGGAGCTCTTCATTTGGGAGATGTATAAGATTGTTAGGTTGGCTGTTTTATTGCCCTTGTTCTCAAATAGTGCATAGTATGTGCCATTTTTTAGATTTGAGGTATTGTATAGAAGAACGCTATTCTCGTTAAGTGCTATTAGGTTGCTAAAAATTCCGTTATAAGTATTTAACTTTATTTCACTAATGCCTTTGATCTGTTCTATGCTTGTGCCAAGTCTAAGGTTTTTAATCTGATCATATGCACTTTCATTTACAACATAAAAGTTGATTGGCGATGTTGAATTGAAGATGAGCGTAATGTAGGCACTTTCATTATATGTAAATGGTGAGCTAGCTATTACATTAGGCGAGACTACTGCTCTTGTGCTATAATATGTTGGTATCTGAAAAAGGGCAGAGGCGCCTTGGTAAGCAATAGCAAGGCTAGCAATAATCAAGAGTATGCCAATGTAAATAATCTTCTTTCTCATTTTATCAGCATTAAATAACGCAAATATAACTAAATAAGTTTAAATATTTTTAATCATATTGCTATATCGGTGCTCGCATGAACTTGGTTAAGACGGGGATCGATGGGCTTGATGCAATACTCTATGGCGGTATACCTGAATTAAATCAGATTGTTGTAGCAGGCGGACCTGGTGCAGGAAAAACACTTCTTTCTTTTGAATTCCTTTACAGGAATGCAAAGATGGGCAATCCAGGCGTTTTCTTTGCGCTTGAAGAAACAGCGAATAAGGTTATAGAGAACGCTAAATCCGCATTTTCATCCTTTGATGATATAGATGAACTGATCGATAAGGGCTTGCTAACTATAAATAGCGAGGATCCAGCATCGCATCTGCAGCAAACAGAAGGCTCCACAACCTATGAGTTTGGCAGAATTATATCTGATATAGAAGGAATAGTCTCATCTGCTAAAGCCACGCGAGTGGTCATTGATTCTATCTCGCTGCTAGACCTTCTAGTAAGTGATCCTTTAACATATAGAAGGTCTATGCTTGCTCTTGTTAGCAATCTGAGGCGAATGGGCGTTACTTCTATTCTAACAGCTGAACTAAGCTCGCCTGAGCGTGCAAAGCTAGAATTTAGGTCTGAATTCTTTATCTTCGATGGTATAATAATAATGTACCAGGTAGGTGAAGAAGAAAAAAGAAAGCTTGCTATGGAAGTAATAAAGATGCGTGGCAACAACCACAGTTTCGTAACAACTCCTTATGAGATAACCCCGAAAGGTTTTAAGGTATATGCGGCTGAGGAGCAACAAACATTTAGATATTGAGGAAGTGAAATGCCTAAGGAGAGTACAAGTAAGGCAAAAGAGGGATTAGACGAGGATAAATCGAGAAGGGAAAGGCTTCTTATTTATCTTTCTATAGTTGCATTCATAATAATACTTGCTATAATATCAACATTTTATGTATATACCAACCCTATACAGCAATGCAAAAACGTTATAATATACAGTAATAAAGTTTCCTGCTTCTCAAATCTTGCTTACTCTACAGGCAATGCTTCTGTATGCTCTTATCTAAGCGGCTCTTATGCGGCTTCATGCTACCAATCAGTTGCCTATAAGCTCAGCAACGCAAGTATCTGCAAGTATGCAATTTCTGCATATGAGCCTATTGGCGCGTCATGCATAGAATATTTTGTAAACAAAACAGGTAATATCTCTTTGTGTAACTCTCTGCCTTATAACGATAAGCAAACCTGTGCATTCTTTGGTGCCTTAAATTCACAGAATTTAAGCGCATGTGAACTTGCAGGGCCAAATATGAGTCTATGTTTTTCATCAGTAAGCCTTTCAAGAGCAATATATTACAAAGATATATTCTATTGCTATAATGTATCTGCGAGCACAAACAAAACGTTTATTAGCGACATAATCTCGCATTCTAAGGCTAAGCCAAACAGCACCATAATGGGGATAGGCTTTTCATTTATACCAGCTGGTTACAACATAACGGCAAGAGATCTGTGCATTCTTTCTGTAGCTCAGGAGCTTGGAAATAAGAGCTACTGCTCTATGTTAAACTATAGTATTATGCAAAGCGCATGCTATCAGCTTGTCTCGCCAGTGCAGCCAAGCAGTAGCGAGGTGAACTATACCTCCCTTCTTCAGGCCTGTTCAAATGCCGGAAGTTTTGCAAATACATGCAGAACTCTTGTTCTAATATCTGAAGCGGTTTCAAATAAAAATATAAGCATATGCAAAACTCTTAACCAGACAGCTTCTTGGGAATGCTTCACCACGCTTGCACGCACATATAAAGATGTATCTTACTGCGGCTACATAACAAATGCCACAGTAAACAACGCATGTATTCTTAGTGCAAAGTATAATGTAACAAGCTGAGCTGATTCTATGAGGTTTATTGTTTCTTCAATAAAGCACGCGGCAAGCATAAAGGATAGCCTATATTATCTGCTTAGTGAAGATGCTTCTAAGCTCATAGTATGCAAAAGCAATTTCCTGCTAAACCTTGGCGATGCAATTGAAATGGATAATGATGAGCAAACGCATGTGCTTAATGTTGGTATGCTACCAGATCATATGCTAAGCAAGGTGGAAAATGGTGATGCTAAGGATTTATATAAAAGGGTTCTAAGCGTTTCGGAGTCATTAGCAAAATATGAGCCAAATAGCGAGATAAGCGATATCGAGGCGATAAACAAGCGTATGCTAAATAAGCTAAAAAGATCGGCAGTTCTTTTTTTATCTAAGCTTTTGCTTGGCTCTCCTATTTTAATAAGATTCCATAACGATTCTGACGGTTCTTCTGGGGCCTATTGCATATACAAGTCAATAAAGGGCCTTGGCTTTGAATTTGAAAGTAGAACCGCATGGCGCATGCAGAGAGGCATTGTCTATTCAAGCGAGGATGCAAGCTCAGATATCTCATTTGCAAACAATTTTTCAAGCCTTTCAAAGCCGCTGCTTTTGATTGTAGATTTTGGCACTTCTTTGGAGAGCAATGCCGGCATAGAGCTCTCTAAGGATAAATTTGATATAATATGGCTTGACCACCATCCAATTGTGGAAGGATTCAAAGGTCTTGAGCTAGAGCATTATATCAATCCATGGCTTTTTGGCGGAGACTCTGATTATACAGCAGGCCTTCTTGCATGTACATTTTCAAGAATATATTCAAATATCAATGAAGCTAAAGAAATAAGTGGCGCATCTCTTATAGGAGATTATAGCAGATTTGCTGGTGAAGAAGGAAGGGAGCTTTCCGAGCTTCTCGAGCTTATAACAAGTGATACAAAGATAATAGGTTCAAAAAACCTTACACCATATGAGATAGAATCAATACTATCAAGCGATGATAGAAAAAGAGAGCTTCTCAGCTATGCAAGGCTCCATCTGAGCGAGGCGCTTGACCTCGCTGTTAATGCACTTAAGGTCTATAAAGGAAGCGAATTTAATTTATATCTTCTCGATTTCAAGAACGTAAGGAGTGAGGAGCTTAGATATCCGCTTCCAGGCAGATTTGCATCTAAGCTATTATCAAGGATAGAATCATTGAACAGCAAGCCATGCATAGTTGTGCTCCACTTCTCTTCTTTTATCTCTATAAGACTAAGTAAGGGTCTTGCAATAGATCTACTTTCCTTGGCAAAAAAAGTTAAGGAAGCTTTTTCAGTTGTTGAGTCTGCGGGTGGCCACAAGAATGCTGTTAGCATAAAGTTGAGAAAAGAGGAGCAGAAGAAAGAAGTGATAGAATTTGTTATTAAGGAACTGGGCTTTGGCTACAAATCATAGAATATTGTTGGGTATTTCTTATTTTCTAACAAAAGAATTAGCTAGAGCTCTTCTTGATTGCGTTGCTTAGACTCTTTTTCAAAGTATCGGCGATGAATCTTTTGCTGAATGCATCTGCCTTTGCTGCTATGCTTATCTTTGTTGCATATATTCTTGCAATCCTACCTCCTTTTTTTCTTCCTGCGCTAGAAACCTCTTGAAGTTTGAAGAGTATGCCGTATTTTGGAGGCTTGCTCCCATATTTTATATGCTTAAATAATGCCTTCTCTGCACCAAGCAGCTGTATTGTGCTAGCGGGCATCATCGCAAGCTTGTTTAATGAGCCAGCCTTGCTCAAAAGCTCAGAAGCTATCTTCGGATCTATAAGATATGTTATGTTTGGCATTAGCTTCTTTGCTACTTTGTCTATGAATGAACTTACCTCTTTTCTTAACGCTGAAAGTTCAAGAACAACATCTGCTAATGCTTCTATATTTTTGTATTCTTCCTCACTTGGTTCTCTTCCTATACTTCTTGCTATCGCAGCTACAATTTCTTTTGCTTTGTTCTTATCGCCAAGCAGGTTTATAAGCTCTTCTTCGCTTGCCCTTTTCTTATTCGAGCCAAACTGCTTTACAAATTTTGCATAGCTTTCATGATTGTTTAGCCTGAGCTCGGGGAAATATATGCTATACCACTCCTCTAATCTTTCGAAAACAAGGTTTTCAATCTTTTCAAGCTGAAGGTAAGTATTAATAGCTTCTATTAAGCTGTGCTCCTCGCCAGCATATGCTGTACTCACGCTTTCCTTCGCCTTTGCAAGTAGCCTTCTCCTCTTTTCTTCTAAGCTTTCATTCTTCAAGCAAGCACCACTAATAGATAAATCAAATAAAGTATAAAAACCCTTTATCTGAACGCGCCAGAAAAGTCTATTATAGCTTGGTAAAAGGTGTGCTAAGATAGCTTAACAATCAACGGTCCCGAATAGTTATATGGCGGTGCTTTAATATAAATAGTGAGAATGAAGCTGCTTCTATCGTTTATGATAAAAGGTGGCTTTGGAAATGAACCTTCAAATTTGAAAGGCTCAGCAACGTCTATGGCTTCTATCTTTGTGCCGTAATCAAGGGCCCTAAGTAATTGTATACCTTCTTCAAATATACCATTTTTAAGCAAGTTCATAATATTCAAAGAATTATCAACTATAACTTCTTTGCCCCTGAAATTTATTGATGTATTGGTTATCTCTAGATGCACAAATTCCCTATTTTCTTCTATGAATTCTAATGTCATAGGCCCAATATAGCTGATATCTGGCCCCTGTATTTTTATCTTAAATTCGACCCTCTCTTCTGGAGCTATCTTTGTTGGCAGTGCGGGCTCTACTGAGATAACTTTAAATGGCTGTGTAGCTTCTATGCTCTTCATTATTACTGGATCAAGATCGCCACTCTTTATTATGTGCTCCGCGCTTAAATAGTCTGTAAGATAATTTGAGTATTGTCTGTTTGTAAATGGTATTGTTACACTAAATATATTATCTTCTGATTCAAGGCCGTCCATTTGGTACATCTGGCCCCTATACTTTAAATTTATTGTAGTAATAGTTATTTTCGGAGCTTTTTTGCGCACATTCCCACCAAAACTAACATTCCACGAATAAATTCGTGGGCTTTCTGCTATATATTCTATAATTCTTTTTCTCCTAGCATTCAAGAGAAGTTCTCTTTTAATAAATAAAAAGCTAAGAGCTTACTAATAAATATATTGCTTATTGCATATCTGCAAGAATATCTTTGTGTTCCTCTTTATATTTCTTCTGCCATTCCCTGAACTTTTCCAATTTCTTCTTTTTTGCCTCCTTCGCTTCTTCTTCTAGTTTGGTCTTCCTTACTTTCCACTCTTCCTCGCTCACGCCGTATGGCGGATGCTCCCTTATCACTTTTGGATTAAATGCATAGGAGTAGAATTCTTCAATATAATCAAAATCTCTCTCTTTCATGTTTTTTCTATCAATATGTACGCCCTCGTGCTCAAGAAAAGAAATAAGATCTTCTAAGCTTATCTTTTCCCTTATGTTGTCTGCTCCAACTGGATTATATATTATCGATATCTGTCCTTTTGCATAATTTACCCATGCTTTTATTACCGCATCAAGGAGCAAAAGCCTATATTGAAGTCTAGCAGCATGCGAAACATCTTTGAGTTCTTCCTTCTTTATGTTTGTAAACGTCACCATCTTTATCTTTCTATACGGCATTCTAACAAGCGCGTCTCCGATCTTCATATATTCTTTTGATAGGTCTTCTGCCTCATCGCTGCTTTCTTTGGCTAACTTTTCAGCATGGCCTGGTTTGTTATGTATATCTCTTCTATCCATTTTAAAACACCTTTACTTGTTAAGTTGTACCGCTTCGTCTGCAAATTGCTCGTTGAAGAAGCCAGCTACATGCTTGCCGCCATTTACATCAAGTGCAAAATAATCGATCATCTGGCCATAGGTCTTCTTATATAGTGGATTTGCTGTAAGCTCTTTTATGTTTCTAATATATTTATCACTGCTGTAGCTCCATCCTGGATGTGTTTTCTCCCATACCTTCGGTGGTATACTATACTGTCTCTGTATTTTATCCCTATAAACCTCTGGGAATACGTTGAAGGTGCAGAAAGGCAATACCTCGCCATCAGGCATTGCGTAGTGTATATCGCATTTCTCAACCCTTGCTATATCATATGTATATTCATCTTGGAAGTGCATCATGCCAAGGAATAATGTCTTCATGTGGAACTTTCCAAGCGTGGAAAAGTCGTGTTTTAGTATTATTGATCCAAGTAGCTTTAGGAAGTTTACAGACTTTGGCTGCTTAGCCTTGTCTATATATTTGCTCATTCCGGCAAGCGTTTTTATTGCTATAGCTTTTCTTGCTAAATAGCCTTTACCTTCCATCTCATTTATACCATTTTGCAGGTGCTCCATAAGTCCTTTTGCATCTATAAACTCTGTTATAGGTATTATCTTATTATCGCTATCTAAGAATAAGTAAGTTCCAGCGCCGCATGCAAAGTGTATAGACATATCGTAGCCATATTTTCCTGTTAATGCTTCTATAAACTTATTTAAGCCACCTATATAAGGCACTGAGAACCAGTGCTCCTTCCTTATCACACCATTTGTCTGCTCCTCGATAAGCTTTATCGCTCCAGGTATGGTTATTCTTTGTGCTTCCCTAAGCCTTGTTGGCATTCTTCCAACAAGTGAGACAGGCTGGAAGTTCACAGCTCTTACTATATCTAAATTATTTAATGCAAAGTTTATCATGTTGCCAAGTTCGCCCTCGTTTATCCCTCTTATAACAGTTGGCACAAGCACTATGCCTATACCAGCTTTTCTCGCTGCATCAAGAATAAGCGGTACCTCCCAGTGGTTCTTTGGGTTTGCCTTTGCACTTACACCATCAAAGCTCATGTAAAGCGTGCTTACTCCAGCATACCTTAGCTTTACAGCAAGCTCTGGATGTAGACCAAGGTTAATTCCTGTTGTGTTGAGCTGTATCTGGTCAAAGCCCTCCTCCTTTGCTGCTTTTACTATCTCTACAATTTGAGGGTGCATTGTTGGCTCGCCGCCAGTTAGCTGGATCGCGTTTGCGGGTATTGGCTTCTGGTTTCTAAGGCTCCTAAAAATCCTTCTAAGCTCTTCTACACTTGGCTCATAAATTGGCTCGCCCTCTTTTGCGTAGAAGAAGCAATACCAGCAGCTTAGGTGGCACCTATTTGTTACAACAACATTTGCAAGGCCTGTATGTGATTTATGCCTTTCGCATATGCCGCAGTCGAATGGGCAGTTTACTCCCTTATTTTCAGAAACAACATTTGGGTTGTCAAAGCCTCTGCCATAGTAGCTGTAGCCACGCATCTGCATATACATATCATAATCCTCCCAATACTTTTCTATGAACCAGCCATGCTCTGGGCAGTACTTTCTTATCATTACATTATCGCCGTCCTTGTAGATTATACCTGGTATTATAAGCTTGCACTCTGGGCAAACAGTCATTGTCTTATCTATTACTGGCATCTTTTCTATCTCTTCCATACTCCTATGGTAGGGTGCGAGTATGGGGTTTTGAGCAGCATGCTTATCCTCTTTATACTCTGGCCTCTTGCTGTTTATGTTTGATACAGTTGTATCTTCTCCATTATCAAGTGAGCTATCTTCTTTAGCCTTTTCTAATTTCCTATCCATGCGATCAACTAATATAAAGGTGTTAAGTTGAATTAATAAAATAAAAATATAAAAACCTTTAATATAACCTAGTTATAGAAGAATAAAAATCTTTGCTTTTTCCTAATTTCTTTCTCTTTTTTTATAAAGGCTTAATGAATAAAACAAACTAAACAAATAAAATTATATTCCTGCTAATTTTATTAGCTGTGATTGTATGGCCAGTAAAGAATCAAAAGTCCTAAACATAATTAGCAGGCGTGGTATCTTCTTCCAATCCTTTAGTATATACAAGGAGCTTGGGGGCTTTTATGACTATGGTCCGATAGGCGTTAAAATAAGAAACAACATAAAAGAGATGTGGCGTAAGCTTTTCATAGACTTGACACAAGCGATAGAGATAGAGAGCACAGAGATAATGCCTGAGGCTGTTTTTAGAGCTAGCGGCCATCTAAGCACCTTTACAGATCCTATGGTAAGATGCAAGGTCTGCAACACAGCTTACAGGGCAGATAAGCTTCTTGAAGAGTTTTACGAGAAGAGGCATGATTTAAAAGCGATGGATGAGGTTAAGAGGCTGAGCTTAGAGGAGCTTAGCAAAAGGATAAAGGAGCATGGTATAAGGTGTGAAAGATGTGGCGGAGAGCTTGGCAGTGTAGAAAAGTTTAATCTTATGTTCCAGCTTAAGATCGGCCCAACCGGCACAGAGACAGGCTATTTAAGGCCAGAAACTGCTCAAGGCATTTTTGTAGACTTTAGAGATCTTTTCAAGACACAAGGGCTGAAGATGCCTGCTCTGATTGGCCAGATAGGGAAGAGCTATAGAAACGAAATTTCTCCAAGGCAGCAGCTTGTAAGGATGCGAGAATTTACCCAGATGGAGCTTGAGCTCTTCTTTGATCCAAGCGAAGAGTTAAGCGAGATTGGGTTTGTAAATATAGATAATGTTTTGGATACACGTTTAAGCTTTGTGAATGCTGGTGAGAATAAAGCTGTTGATGCAAGCCTTAGAGAGCTTCTAGAGTCAAAGAAGATACCAAACAAGTATTTCGCGCTCCTTCTTTATCTTGAAGAGAGGCTTATGCAGGAGCTGGGCTTTGAGAAGAAGAGCTACAGGTTTAGGGAGCTCGAAAAGGAGGAGCTGCCGCATTATTCAAAAGGCAATGTTGATTTAGAGGTAAATACTGAATATGGCTTTATAGAAGTAGCAGGCAATGCTTACAGAACAGACTATGACCTTTCATCGCATTCAAAGGTATCGGGTGTTGAGATAACAGTTGTTAACAATGGCAGAAAGTTTGTACCACATGTTGTAGAGGCAAGTATGGGCTTGGATAGAATAATGTTTGCCTTATTGGAAAACAGTCTTGTAACTGGTGATAGGGGCTGGGACTGGCTCAAGCTAAGAGAGGCTGTTGCGCCTTATAGATATGCTATATTTCCTCTGCAAAAGGATGAGAAGCTTATAGCAAAGGCACGGGAGCTTGCACGCCTTATGGCTGAAAAAGGCGAGAACATAATCTACTCTGAGACTGGCAGCATAGGCAAAAGATATGCAAAGGCTGATGAAGTAGGTATACCATATTGTATCACCATAGATTACCAAACATTAGAAGATGATACAGTTACAATAAGAAATAGGGATGACGCAAAGCAGATAAGAAAGCTGATCGCTGAGCTTTTGGCTTAGCTGGTTTTATGCGGATTATAGCAAAGGATTTTAATTTAAGGCATACCATCGAAAGTGGACAGCCTCTAACATTCTTTGGCAATTACTCTTTTTCAAATGATAAGGCATTTCTTAGCTATCCTGTAGAGTATGGTAAGATAAATGTTTTTGGCGAGCAGAGGGGAAAAGACTGCATTCTAAACATAGAGAGTGAAAATTATTCCAAGGCCGAGCTAAAAAAGGAGATAGAAGAAAGATTTGGACTTAAGGATGATATTAAATATATATACAAAAATATAGCCACAGACAAGTTCATGGAAGATGCTATAAAAAATTTCTATGGCATGCGCGTTACAAAAAACAGCATATGGGAAGCTACACTCTCATTTATTGTAAGCCAGTTCAACAATATAAAGCGCATTAGAAGGATAATGCTCTGTCTTGTTGAGAGATTTGGCAAAGGCTCCTTTCCTAGTCCTGATGCAATTGCGGGCAAAGAAATTGCAGTTTGTGGAGCTGGCTTCAGGAGCAAATACATATTAGAGATTGCAAAGCTCTACGATAAAGACCTTTTTGATTCATATGCTCTTTTGCCATATGAAGAGGCGAAGAAGGAGCTTATGCATTATAAAGGTATAGGTGATAAAGTTGCAGACTGCATTTTGCTCATGGGTTATAAGAAACTCGAAGCCTTTCCCATAGATACCTGGGTTAAGAAAGTTCTTGTCATGGAATATGGCTTGCATGATAAAAGCATAAAGAAGATGCATGAATTTGCAACGAATCGCTGGGATGGCTTTGCAGGATATGCGCAGCAATACATATTTTGGCATGGAAGAAGCTACCTTGGCAAGGTTGACAAGGGTTAATTGTGCTATAGATATGCTAAAGCCCATCTAAGTTTTTGCTATATTGCTAAGCGGTGGTAAATATCAGAATCAAGAGAATGCCCTAGAAGAAGTGGAAGAATTTAAATCATAAAAAGGAATGAATATGTTGAAGATTCAAGCACAAAGATAAAAAAGAATGTATTTAAATTTAATGATAGTAATATAAATGGGTGTTTGAATGGCAAAGGAGAAGCAGGTTGTTGTGGTTGATCCTGAGTTGTGGATGAATAGGCACCTTCACTACCAAGAAAGGCAGTCAGGCTGGAAAATCTTCACATCAATATACTGGAGCATATATCTACTCTTCGTAGGCGCTTTACTAATATTCTATAATTCGCTAGGGCTCTCACTTACATACTTCTTCGGAGTTTCGATATTCCTACTTTCACTAATGTTAATAATATACGGCTTTACAACATCTCTGCACTTTAAGCTCATGAAGAGGTACGGCTGATCCAATTTTTTTAACCTTTTTATATTTTTTCTTTCCTATTTCTTTTACTGTTTTCCTTTTTAAGAAAAACTTTTTAAGTTGGGATAATGGATCTTCCGAATATTTATACATATAAGAACCTCAAGATGCTAATACTTGTCCCAATAGCCTTGATGTTCTTCGGCATATATTTTTCATACCAGATACCATTTGATACTTCGCTTGCTGGTGGCTTTAGCGTATCGCTACTGACAAACCAAAGTGTCAACACTGCTGCGCTCGCTTCTAACCTTAGCTCAACTCTTCATGTAGCAAATCCTGAAGTTCTCAAAAGCCCTGGTGGGATAAGCATAATAATTCCAATGAACAGCAGCCTTGCCGAAGCCGAAAGAGATCTTATAGCATTTTATGCGTATAAATCAAACTATACAAGCTATAGCTTCAATGTTACAAGCATAGGCATTGCGCTTCAGCATGAGCCAAACAACTCTACATTGCTTGCACAGCTTGCATTCTCAAAAAAAGGCTTAAACGAATCCTTGCTTGGCATGCAAAACGCTCTTTCAAATGAGCTCAAAGCGCTCGAGCCGTTTGTTGGAAAAGTTAGCTATAATGCAAGCAATGTAGAAAACATGAGCAGTGTTGCCCAAAGCGCATATGCACAGGCGGGAAAGGTTTATGAGCAAAAGATAATAAATGCGATAAAACCTTTTGTAAAATTCTCATCATATTTGTATGAAGAGGTTACCCCAACGCTGAGTAGCTTCTTCCTTTCTCAGCTTAGAACAATAATAATAGCCGCATTTATACTTATATCTATCGCTGTATTTTTCATTTTCAGGTCACCAATCCCTTCGCTTGCAATTATCTTTGGTGCTGGAAATGACCTAATAATTGCACTTGGTGCCATGGGCTTATTCAAAATACCCCTTGGTATCGCAAGCGTTGGCGGCTTGCTAATGCTCATAGGTTATTCAATAGATACAGAAATTCTTACCTCAATAAGAATACTGAAAAGACATGAAGGCTCAGCAGAGGAGAGGGCTTACCATGCCATGAAAACAGGTCTTACCATGACAACAACAGCAATAGCGACATTTGCTACATTATTTGCAATATCTATAATAGCTTATGTTCCAACATACTACGAGATTGCGGGTGTGGTTTTATTCGGCCTTATAGGTGATCTATTTACCACATGGCTTGGAAATGCACCAATGATCCTTCTTTATAAAAAGAGAAAAGAGAGGAGATAATGGCAAGGATAACCGATTATATTAAAGATAGAAGAATTCTCTCGCTTATAATAGTAGTTCTACTGCTCTTTGCACTTGACATTTTTTATGGCACTGGCCCACCTTATTATCTTCATTTTGGTATTGAATTTACCAACGGAACCCAAATACCAGTAACGCTTGGACAGCCTGTCGATCCAAGTACGATGAGCAGAATAATAAGTATATTGCAGCAGAGGGTTAGCACATATGGATTGAAGCAGGTAACAGTAGAAGGTATAGGCAATTCAAACATCTATATAATAATACCTAGCATCTCTGGCAAGGAGATAAACGCAACAATAAATATTATACAGAGCCAGGGTATATTTGAAGGCATAGTCAACGGTGTAGAAGCGCTTAATGGCTCATCTATACTTAGCGGCAGCATAGGCGCTGTGCCTCCAACAACATTCAATGGCAATGTCTCATGGGCTGTTAACTTTTTCATAACGCAGAGTGCAGCAGAGAAGTTTGCAAAGGTTGTATTTGGACAAGCTAACAAGCCATTATATATGTTCCTTGACAGGCCAACAAGCTCAATTGTTTTAATCAACGCCACATTGCTTAGCAATACTAGCATGCAGCTCGGCTTTCAGCAGGCATTAAGCGCTCTTCAAAGCGCAGCCTCTTTTGGCAGTAAGAGCATACCTATAGAAGTATATGAGCCTAGTGGAAGCAATTGGAATTCTCTATATTCATTCTTTGCAGCACATAACTCAAGCTATAGGAATGTTATACTTGCAAAGAACACACCAAGGTTTATGGTGCAGAACCTTACAAGGCTAAACTATACTATAGTATATGTAAGCGTACAGAACATGACTCCAGAGTTTGAGCCTGTATATAATCCTGCGAGTCCAACATCTACAAGCTATATAGTAAACTCATGGCCTGCTATTGGCTTGTTATCAGCACCTCTTCTTAGCCCTGGAGTTACAAACGGCTCAATAAGCCAGAGCTATCAGATAAGCGGCTATGCACCACCAAGCCTGCCTTTGGAGAGCAAGCTTTCATATGCTCAGCAGCAATCGCAGATGATAGCAAGTATATTAAGCGGTGGCGCTTTGCCTGTCCATATTATAGTTGGAACGCCTAAGGTAATGCCTCCTACTCTCGGCAAGCACTTCCTATATATAAGTGCAATCGCAGCTGTTCTAGCTGTAGCTGTGGTAACGCTTATAATTGTAATAAGATATAGGCGTGCATTCCTTATCTTGCCAATAATGCTTACAACCTTTGTAGAACTTTTCATAATAGTATCGGTTATAGGGCTTATCGGTACAATAGACTTAGCAGCTGTTGCTGGAATGATTGCTGTTGTTGGCACAGGTGTTGATGCTCAAATCATTATTACAGATGAGCTTATAACAGGAAAAAGCGAGGCTATGAAGTTCAAGCTTGGAAACGCTTTCTACATTGTTTGGGCAGATGCTATATTGCTCATTATAGCAATGCTTCCTCTCCTCTTCTCAACATCTCTTGTAGATATAGTGGGCTTTGCTGAGTCTACAATACTCGGTGCTCTTCTCGGTGTTTTGGTGACAAGGCCAGCATATGGTGCTATAGTAAGCATTCACTACGGTGAAAAAAGCGAGGAAGAAAAGAAGGAAGAAAAGAAGAAAGAGGCTGCTTGAAATGCCTAAATATTGCCCAATATGTAATAGATCTAGCGATGAATTCAAGTTCTATGGCGAGTTTTGCGAGGTCTGCACAAAGGATATGCTGAGCAAGAAGCTCCCTAACCAGATACACATAGATAAGTGCAGGGTGTGCAAAAGAATAAGGCTTGGAAATGATTTTGTTGAAGAGAATAGTGCAAGCATAGAGGAGGAGCTTAAGCATGCACTGAACAAATACACTGTTAAACTTATCTCTTATAACGAAGAGTTTGGCTTGGCATATGTTAGCATAACAACAACAATAGCTGGAGAGGAGCTTAGTGTAGAGAAGAGGATAAGCATAAAATATAACAAGACAATATGCAAGCAGTGCTCAAGAAGGCTTGGCGGCTACTATGAAGCGATATTTCAGATACGCGGCGAGCCTGAGCAGGTTGAGAGGTTTAAGGAAAGTGTTAAGAATTACTTTGTTGCGAACAATGAGTTTGTTACAAAAGAAGAGCAGGTAAACAATGGTGTTAATATGTATCTTAGCAGCAAGAAGCTTGCTGAGAGCTATTTAAGCGGATTTAGAATAAAGGCAAAGAAATCTTTTACCCTTCACACAGTCAAGAATGGCAAGAAGCTTTATAGAAATACATACTCAATACAATTGTGAGAGCATGCTTAAGGAGATAAATAATATTACAAAGGAGCTTGAGGCCGAGCAGAAAAGGTTCGACGATGTAATGGCTCGGTCGAGCAAGGTTATTAAGCTTGCCGCACAGCTTATAACCTCTTTGCACGCAAAGAACGAAAAACGGGCAAAGAGCATAAAGAAGGAGCTTGAGAAAGAGCTAAAGGCGCTAATGAAGGTAGAGAAAGGCTTTGAATACTACTCTATGCAGGCTCATCAAGAATATGTTGAAGCTATGGCTTTATACAATATTCTAGGCAAGCACTCGATTCCAAGCAAAAAAGAGCTTAACGAAGGAACAGCGCCTTATATACTTGGCTTGATGGATTTGGTTGGTGAGATTAAGAGAGAAGCGATAGACGAGCTTAGAAAAGGCAATAAGGAGCTTGCAAGCAGGTATTATGAGCTCATGAAAGATATATATGATTCAACTCTTCATATAAGGTTTGCAAACTCTATACTGCCTGGCTTCAGGAAGAAGCAGGATGTAGCAAGAATACAGCTGGAGAGCTTAGCTTCTGAGCTTCTGCATGCAAAGCAATGAGAGGAAGTAAAGGTATAAGATATAATATTTAAAAGCTTTTTCTTACTATTATTCTTAGAGTGTGGTAATTATGGGAAAGAAATTCAAAGCGCAAAGCGCAATGGAATACCTAATGACATACGGCTGGGCGATATTAATAATCGCAGTAGTCCTCGGAGCACTTTTCTCACTCGGCGTTTTCAGCGGCTCATCGCTGCTAGGCACATCATGCATAGCAAGTCCTGGTTATTTCTGCCAGAACCCTGTTCTTACACCAAGTGGCTCGAACGGCGCACTAACATTTAGTTTTGGCCAGAACACAGGGGCAACTGAATACAACGCAATATTATGTGTGGAGCCTCAGTCGCAATCACCAAGTCAATCAGCACTCATGTTCGGCGGTAATAATTGCACTGCTCCTTACCCTACTCTTGCTTCAGGGCAAACAATAAATCCTACTATTACAATATTAGGATTTGGAAAGCCAATAGGCACACCGTTTACAGGTTACGTGTGGCTATCATACAATAGCTCTAGCTCTACAGGCACATCAAACCTTATAGCAAAAGTAGCAACAATAATTGTAAAAGTCTCGTAACCTTTAATTTTTCTTTTTAATTTCTATTCTTATTTTTCGTAATTTTAATTAAGTTTAAAAGCTTTTACTCACTATTATTCTTAGAGTGTGGTAATTATGGGAAAGAAATTCAAAGCGCAAAGCGCAATGGAATACCTAATGACATACGGCTGGGCGATATTAATAATCGCAGTAGTCCTCGGAGCACTTTTCTCACTCGGAGTTTTCAGTGGCTCATCGCTGCTAGGCACATCATGCATAGCAACTCCTGGCTTTCTCTGCCAGAATCCTATTCTTTCACCAAGTGGCACGTTAACCGCTACGATCGGGCAAGAGAATGGTTATACCGCATATAATGCATATTTCTACGTTTCTCCGCAGACCTCTAGTGTAGGTACTACAGGATTTCCAACATCAGCATATACATGTTCGCCAAGCGGAACTACTCTAAGCTCTGGACAAACAGTAACAATTTCATGCCCTACTGGCCTTTCTTCACCAACAATAGGCACTTCATTCTCTGGCTACATATGGCTTAACTACAGCTCAACAAGTGGTGGTCCAGCTACAATCTCACAGAAAATTGCAACAGTAATAGTAAAAGTCTCGTGATTTATTTTTTAATTTCTTTTTTCATTTTTAAGAGCTCTTCTAGCATAGCCGGGCTTAAAAGAGGTTTTCTAAGCCTTTCATAGTCTTCTGTTGCTATCCTGGGGCATGCTGTATTGACAAAAGCATCTATCTCAAGCATGTTGTTTAAGGAATTGAAGTCAAATGTGTTTGATATAAGAATATAAGCGTTGAGCCCTTCCTTTTCAAGCTTGTTTTTCAATATTTTTGCAAGCTCTATATTATACTGGCCTATCTTTGAGCTAACCAATATGCCAAAGTTCTTTGCGTTCAGGCTACTAAGTATTAAGCCCTTTTCAAGCTTCTTCCTCTTTTCCCTGTATTCATCAAGCCACATCATTTTATTAGCAAAAGGGTCTATTGAGAGAAAAGGTTTTGTTGTTGCATAAACAGCACCAAGCGGGTGGAATAAACCACCACCAAAGTATATGTGCACATCAACCTCTTTGTCTATGCTTGCAGCGCTTCCCGCATCGCAGCCAAGGATCTGGCCGTTGTACTTTGCAAAACCATATGGCTTGCCTATAAAAACAGTCTTTCCATTCTTTTCATAAAACTCTTTTATGCTTTGTAGTTGGTGAACATGCTGAACTGTAGTTACAATGCCTACCTTTTTGTAGTTAGTAATTAGGCTTAAGCTTTTCTCAAGTATAGATAGGTCAGCATCAATAGGATATTCTACATATTCTACATTAAAGTCTACATGCATAAATTCAGCATGCCCGAAATGCACAATCTTATCTGCTCCTATCTGTTTTGCCTCATCTATAGCTACATCACAAGCACCAAAGCTTGGTGATGCCGATATATATACTTCGTTGCCTTCTTTCTCCAGCTTTTTAGCATATTCTAAGGCATGTTGTTTAAGCCCTTCTGGAAACTGAAGCAAGATCTTCATATGCTTTACCTTTTGTCATAAAATTAGAAAAAGGATAAAAATAAAATTATGCAGCATCCCCGTGCTCTCTTTCTATCTTCTCAGCAACTATCTTATATGTTCCAGAGAGCTTTGAGGCTGCCCTTTTTAGTGCGGTATAGGCTATCTTCCTTTTGCTTGAATCTATCTTAAGCTCGAATACAGGATCGCCTTCATATACCCTCGCCGCAACAGCTGAAGGCTTGCCAAATGCAAGGGTCATACCCTGCGAAATTCTGTCAGCACCTGCTCCGGTTGCCATACGCTTCTCTCTTAATACATTGTGTGGGTATTTTATAACCCTAAAGAAATAATCACCAGGTGTTTCTTTCTCAAGATACTTGTTTGCAGCCTGTCTTGCGGCCTCTAGCGCATTTGATCTGAGCTGAATATCCTGTTCTGACTTAAGAAGGAACCTTGTGTCATAATCTGGTTTGTCAACGCCCATTCTGAATATAAGTAGGCTTGTGTGCGGCAAAGCCTTTATATAGTTCTTTTTAGGCTTTTTTATAGAATATCTAGCCCATGCCTGGCTGTTAAGCTTTCTTGTAGTTCTAGCTGGTCTTATTCTCATAATAACACCTAGAGTAATTTATTAAGAAGGTTCATATTTTAATACCTTTCTTTCTTAAGCAAACCACAGCGCTTAGGCCTAAGACCTTATTTTTATCCTCTTTGGAATAGATCTATATATGCTGTTTATGAATTTGTTCTGCCTGCGACTCCACTCTTTGTTTGGGGTCTTCTTAATGTATTCAACGTATAAGTCAATATACCTGAGATTATCTAACAAATTTTGTCTTTTTCTCTCTTTGAGGGCCTTTACAAGATCACGTGCCATTTATACACCTAATATCTGTTTAGCTGCTCTCTCCAGCCTAAGCCTTTTATAAGCTTCAATTTGTTTTTATCTAATACTCATACCTTATTAAATTATTTAACTCTTTCTTGGCTTTGCTTTGTTACCTTCTATTAGATTATAGAAAAGTATTTATATGTTTACTTAAATAAATAAATTGATAATAAAGTAAAAGTGATAACATGCAAAGCAAATATAAGCACGAAGTGCTCCGCACGATAATAGCACTGATACCTGGCGTTGCAAAGAGTTCTGCATTTGCATTTGATATTATAGGTACGCTAAGCTATACCCAGCAACTGCTCATGCACATTGGTCCTATGCTAAGCGCACTCCTATTTGTTATTGCAGGCATATTCTATGCGTTAGGTCAGCTTCTTCCGCCAGATAAAAGGGCAAGCTTCCATACAGCCTCTATAAACATAATAATAGGAGCGATAGTTGTTGCCGTTCTAGCAGTGGCTTCCAACAGTTTGGCTCTAGCGTCTACTCAATTGCTGAGCAACATTTCTACAAATTCAATAAGGTAAATTTATGAGTGCATTGCCTTTTGGCCTTTATGGCTTTGATATAGCAGTATTGCTAATAAGCATAATGCTTGCAATAAGTGGCATTATACTCGGCCTTGGTTATGCACTTGACGATAGAAAACTGAAGGAATTTGGAAAAAACGAGATATATCAGTCAATAATAAACGGAATGCTTGTTGGTGGCTTGCTTGTCTTGTTTGTTAATAATGGGCCTGTAGATAGCTTGATTAAATCTTTAGTCCCACCACATTCACAGTTCTCATGTCCAAGCTATATGAGCAGCAATTTAGCTATTTGCTTTGCCTACTCTTACCTAGCCGGTTCTTTGCCATATACATTTATGGGAAGTGTGCATATTTCACTCTTGGAAAAGATTACTCTGCTTCTCTCTGCACTATTTTTGCTTAGCACAATACTCGGTGCTCTAGCGTCTTTGGATATAAATCTAATCATCGTTTCGCTTAATTTTTCATTTATAATAAAGCCTTTTCTCAACGAGATACAGTATATAATAAACATACTTACTGCAACCGCTGTAAGTACCTCTGTGCAGGCATTGTTGCTTGTGTTTATAGCTCTAACAGCGATCTCAATAATACTTCCGCTAGGTATAATACTAAGGAGCTTTTACCCTACAAGGAAGCTTGGTGGTTTTTTCATAGCTCTTGCAATAGGCCTTTATGTTGTTTTTCCTTTATCCTATCTTTTTAACGCCATTCTGCTAAATTCATTCAATTCGGATTATAATGCAAGCAGTATAACTGTAGTTACTTCTAATGCCTCTTTATTTGAAAATCAGACAATATCGTCTATAGGCACTAATGCGACTTCTACTGATGTAATAAAATTGGAAAACAGCGCTGTAAAGCTTTTCTCATCGATAAGCAGTATATTAAATGGGCTTATTTCTTATGCCTCATCTCTTGTTATGCAAGTC
>JAWDMK010000009.1:0-22767 GCA_046536675.1 Microcaldota archaeon
AAACACCACTCGAAGCAGCAAACATGAAGAATCTGAACAGGATTGCAAGGCACTCGCTTGCGGGCATGATGTATCCAATAAAAAAAGGGGTAGCCCCAGAGTCTGATTCTGCTGTCTTTTCAATACTTAGCTATAATATAAAAAACTACACTGGCAGGGGATCGATGGAAGCGCTTGGCGCGGGGCTTAAAGTAGGAAAAAATGATATTGCACTAAGGGCAAATTTTGCAACGATAGATGAAAAGAGGAGGATTATAAGCAGAAGGTGCAGCCTCACAAAAAGAGAGGCGAGGGAGCTTGAAAAAGAGATAAATAAAATAAAGATAGAAGGAGTAAAAATAAAATTTAAGGCAACAGTAGATTATAGGGGAGCTCTTTTAATAAGTCCATACGGTAAAAAGCTTTCACAAGAGATAACAAATGTTGATATAGGCTATATTAAGAAAGGCACCATTTCTATAGCAAAAACAGTAAATGAAGGCGCATCACCCATACCAAAAGCAAAGCCTTTAAAAAATACAAAAGAAGCAGAATTTACTGCAGAGATAGTGAACGAATTTGTAGATAAGGCAATAGAGGTTCTTTCTAAGTCAAATGTAAACAAAAAAAGAATTGCTGAAGGCAAGCAAGCAGCAAATGCGATATTGCTAAGAGATGCTTCCCTTGGCCTACCTGATGTAGAGCCTATAGAAAAGAAGTTTGGAATAAGGTTCTGCTTTGTTACAGAGATGCCTGTTGAAAGAGGAATCGCAAAACTTCTTAAAATGCGTGAGATAAAGTTTGAATCTGCGAAGAAAGGCATAGAAAGATACAAAGAGCTTGCAAAGATTGTAAATAAAAATACTAGGGACTGCGATTTTGTATATGTGCATATAAAAGGACCAGATGAGCCAGGGCATGCTGGAGACCCCAAAAAGAAGAGAGATATACTAAAAGCTATAGACGATGGCTTCTTCTCAAAGCTTAAGCTAGATGATATAAGGATATGCGTGACATGCGACCATGCGACGCCTTGCGTTTTAAAGGCACATTCATCAGATCCTGTGCCTGTTATAATAGGCAAAGTTAGAAATGGTGACAACCTTTTATTTGATGAGAATATAGATTCAAATGGCTCACTTGGTATATTTAATGGAAATGAGCTTATAAGCAAAATCCTGCACGCAGATGAGGCAATTAAATGATAAAAGATATTGCGTTAAGAGCAGTATTTGATTCTAGAGGAATGCAAACTGTAGAAGCAATTATTACTGATGGCAAAAGCTATGCAAAGGCTTCAGCACCAAGCGGAACAAGCAAGAGCAGGTATGAAGCGGTTGCATTCCCGAATAATAGCGTAGAACTTGGCATAAATAGGTTTTATAAAAAGAAGAATAAGCTTATAGGCGCTGATGAGCTTGATCAGCAAGGTATAGATTCTTTGCTGCATGAGATAGATGGTACTGAAAACTTCTCTTATATAGGCGCGAATATAGCAACCGCTATTTCTATTGCGAATGCAAGGCTAGCTTCGCTAAAGCAGGGACTTGAGCTCTACAAACTAGTAAGCAATTTAGCGAGAAGAAAGCCGAGAATGCCTAGGCTTCTGGGCAATGCGTTTGGAGGTGGCGCACACGGCAAAGGAATGAGCATACAAGAGATATTGATAAGTAGCAAAAGCAAAATTATTAGAGAAGAGGAGAAAAGGCATGTAAAGATATATAATGAATTAGGTAGCCAACTCGCCAAGAACGGCCTCGCCTCTGGTAAAACCATTGAAAATGCGTGGACCTCAAAGCTCAATAGCTTAGAAAGTATAAAGCTAATAAGCAAGATAGCAAGAAGTGTTGAAAAAAATATAGAACTTGGCATAGACATGGCTGCAAGTGAATACTTCAAGAACGGCTATTATTTGTTTGACCAAAAGGAGCTAAGCAAAAAGAGATACTTTGATTTTGTAAAAGATATCGCTTCAACGAACAAAATTTACTACATAGAAGATCCGTTTGAGAGCTCAGACTTTGCCAGCTTTTCAGAACTTAGAAACGAGCTCGGCAAAGGCTTCCTTGTCGTGGGCGATGATTTGTATGCAACAAATAAAGAAAGAATAAACGAAGGCAAAAAGCATCGCTCAACTGATGGGGTGATAATAAAGATTAATCAAGCGGGTACATTAAGTGATACAATAGAAGCAGTAAAGGCGGCGCAAGGGTTAAAGATTATTGTTTCGCACAGAAGCGGCGAAACAGAAGACAACTTTCTTGCACACTTAGCTGTTGGCTTAGGAGCCAATTACATAAAATGCGGTATTGTTGGTGGTGAAAGAATAGCAAAGATAAATGAGCTTATGCATATAGAAAGATTTATAATATAATGGCAAAAAATATTAATGATTGAATAAGGCGTGTGATGCTAATGGATAGCAAGATTGAGAAGGTTCCGGAAAATATTGCAATAATTCCAGATGGCAATAGGCGATGGGCTAGAAGGCATGGACTCTCATTCTTAAAGGGCTACAGCTATGGGGTAAAGAAGTTCATAGAATTTAGTGAATGGTGCAAAAGCTACGGCATAAAGAGTATTACTGTCTGGGCCCTATCTACAGAAAACCTGAACAGGCCAAAGAATGAGCTCAATATTTTATTTAATATATATAGAAAGGCTGCAAGGGACAAAAGTATAATAAGAAGGCTACACGAAACAAAAACCAAGTTTGTGATAGTTGGTAAAAAGAGCTTACTGCCAAGAGATCTTTTGGCGATGCTAAGAAAGATAGAGGAAGAGACAAGGAAATATAGGGATCGTGTTATATACATGCTCCTTGGGTATGGTGGAAGGGAAGATATTGTACATGCTGCAAATGAAATAGCAAAAGATTCAAAAAATGGTAAGATAAGTAAGATAGACCAAGAAACATTCAAAAGATACATGCTATCCAAGGATGTGCCAGACATAGACTTTATTATAAGAACCTCTGGCGAGGAGAGGCTCTCAGGTTTTATGCCTTGGCAATCGGGCTATGCTGAGCTCTACTTCTGCAAGAAGTACTGGCCAGAATTTGGAAAGGAGGATTTGAAGAAAGCACTTATCGAATACAGCAAGCGCGAAAGAAGGTTTGGAAGATAGTGTTCGCATGCCAGATGAAAAAAAATTTCTCCTTCACTACTCAGACTATTTTACAAAGAATGCCCCAAATAACAGCACGAGTATTGCTCTAATCTTCTTAATAGGAATACTAGCAGGCATATTATCTATAATTGCTTTGCACTATAATGAAATAGGGTATAATCTTGCATATGCATTAGCAAACGGAATGAGCGCTGGCCTTCTTATAATAAGCCTTCCCGCCTTGGTGAGCGCAGCTATAATAAAGCTCATTAAAAGAAGGATATACCTCAAGCATATACTAATGATATTTATTATGAGCACAATAGCATATTCCTTCTTCTTAGTCATTAACAGCGCCATATTCCTTTTCTTAAGGAGCTATATAATAGCCTATGTCGTAATACTGCTAGCAAATGCAAGCTTATTTGGTTTTTGGTTTATAGTAAGTAGATTCGTAATGGGCAAAAGGCATGCAACATTTATAGCTTTAATACAACCAACGCTAAATTTTCTTTTCTATGTACCTCTTGGAAAATACCTTATAAACCTAAATCTTCCATTCTGGCCAGCGGCAATAAAACTTTACAGCGGCATGCTTATATTCCTAATTATAGGCTACATCTTCCTTTACATTGTTGACAAACCAGCTAAGAAGAGTCTGAATATAAGTGGGGTTGAGATCTTTAGTACGATGATAAACCAGTGGCTTTACAATATAGGCACGTTCAACTTTAGCCTTGGTATTGGAACAAAGAAAGATATAATGATAAAAATACTTGCTCTCAAAGGAAAAAGACTAAAGGCGATTTTCGTTGAACCTGGCATACACTACGGTCCTTTTGCAGGCACAGGTGGAGCAACTGCAACAGAATATCTTGGCGGTATAATATTAAAGAGATACGGCGCAAATCCATTCATATTACATGGCACTGTTAACCATTCAAATAACCCAATAAGCACAAGTGAAATTGGCATGATAGGCAAGGAATTAGAGAAGGAGATTAACAACATAAGAGAAGAAAACTTTGAAGAGGCGCGTGGCGGCATAGGGTTTGGTGAAGAAGGAGCATGCAAAGCAATTGCGATTAAGATAAATGATGCAAAGCTTATAACGCTTACAAAGGCACCAATGGTCACAGAAGATATAGGAGATGATGTTGGTGAAGAATTCATAAAAATAGCTGGAGAAAAGAGCATTATTATCGATGCGCACAACTCAAGAATTGAGAGTGCAAACAAAGAAGAGTTAAAAGGCATATACACTGGAAGCAAGTATGTTGAGCTTTACAAAAAAGCGATAAGAGAGGCGTTGAATTTAAAGAGAAACCAAAAGCTCTTTTTTGGCTCTTACTCTATCAAGCTTTCAAACCTTATAAAAAATGCAGAAGATATTGGAAAAGGGTATACTAGCGTTGGTATATTTAAATTTGGCAATGAACGCTTTGCTATGATCTATTTTGATGCAAATAACATGCTGCCTTCGCTAAGAGAAAGTATAATAAATCATGTAAAAGATAAATACAATATGAGGTGTGAAGTTTACACTACAGATACACACTCTGTAAATTCATTAAACAGGCCTTTTACCAATGTGCTTGGAAGAAAAACAAAGCCCAGTATCTTATTGCCAATTCTTGACATAGCAATTGAGAATGCTCTTTCAAATATGGAGGAGGTAAAAAGCACATATAGAAGCTTTGTTATACACAATTTTGCAATCTGGGGCGAAGATGCAGAAGAAAAGTTAATTGAGACAAGCAAAGAGATACTAATAAGGGTAAAGCATGTAATACCTATTGTCATAGCTGCAGGCTTTGTAATTGCTGCTTGGCTTATATACTTCTTATGATCAAGGCAGGAACTCCTTATTTGCTATCTTATCTTTTATATACTGGTCAACGAATGTAAGGCTAGGACCTTGAAGCGCATCCTGCTCGAGCTTCTTCTTTGTCTTTATCATACGCTCTAGCTCATTAACCCATTCTTTATGGCGCTTTATCCACTCGTAATTTAGCATCTCCTGTGCCCTCTTTAAGTCGATCTCACTAGCCTTTATTGTAAGCTTGTTTAGAAAATCATATCTATCTAAATCTGAAAGCGATACACCTATAAACTTCGCTTCGGGTGTTGCGACATCATTGCCTATATATGCAAGATTAATACTACCTGTTTTAATGGTCCAGTATATATACCATCCCCATGCATCTGCAGCAGTAAATACATAGATTGGCAAACCCATATCTGCAAGCTTTCTTATGAGCCTTCTTGTCCCTCTAGCTGCCTGGCCAACAGGCGTTATCAAGATTGCGTTCTCTTTTTTCCAGAAATTGTCTTCATTAAGCCTCTGCCAAAGTGCATCCTTTTCCACAACAAGCACATATGAAGCCTTTACATCTACAAACTCTATATTATTATCAACATCGCTCGGAATAGCCCAGCCGCTTCTCCCCATCTTGCTGCAATCTATTGTAACCTCTTCGCCACCTGACCTATCTATTACCTTCATCCTTCCAGCAAGCACACCTTTCCTATTAGCATTTAAGTTTAGGTCTTCCCTTTTCAACGAAAGTGCAACCTCTAGGTCTTCTATAAGCGGATTCGATTCTGACTGCTCACTAAATATGCTCTCATCTATGTCTTCGCCAAGAGAGTATTTGAGCTGGTAGAATAAACCTCTTATGCTTGTATGCAGACCTTCCCTTAAGAATTTATGGCACTTAGCGGCAACCGCCATGGTTTGCATAAACCTCTTTGCCTGAGCAACGTTAATGAAGGTTCTTTCTTCTTTTGCACCTCCAAGCTTCAGAAAACCGCTCTTTGGGTCATAGATTATGTTTGATCTTGTTCTTGCTATTGTTACAAATTTTGGGTTCTTGCCATACTCTATATCTTCTATTATCTGCTTGCCGAGCATCTCAAGCTTAGTCTTTGCATCTTGATCGTTCTTAGAAGTAGGAACAGGCATATGCTCACCTCTTTTCTCCAGCGCTTTCCTCTATGGGCTTTCTTTCCCTCGAATCTGTTGAGATATAGTGCTTGAGCTCCTTTATTATTATATCTCTTCTAGGGCTTTTCTTAAGTGCATATTCTAGAACCTCACCTATATTTGAGACTGGTATAATCTTTATTTTCTTTAGCCTATCTTTGTCAATGTAGATATCATTTACATTGCTCTTTGGTATGATTACAGCCTTAAGCCCTGCGTCTATAGCTGCTTCTACCTTGCTTGTAATACCGCCAACAGGCAATACATCGCCCCTTACTGAAAGAGAGCCTGTCATTGCAACAGACTGGTCAACAGGTATGCCTTCGAGTGCAGATATCACACTAACAGCAACAGATATGCTGGCGCTATCACCCTCAACCCCTTCATATGTTTGTAGAAACTGAACATGAATATCGTAGCTAGCAAAGTCAACATGCAAATGTTTTTTTATAACGGCGCTTATATTCTTTACAGCCTCTTGGGCAATCTTTCCAAGCTTGCCTGTCGCTATAAGCTTACCCTCAGCCCTTGAGCTTGAAGGGGTTACCTCAGCAACTATAGGCACTATTATACCGGCTGACAAGTATGATGAGCCAATAACAGCAAGCCCGTTAACCTTGCCTATTGAAAAGCCCGATGTGCTGAATACCTTGTAATCCTTCCTATATTCCAATGCCTGGTCAACGAACTGCGCCTCTATAGGCCTTGCAAGCTGCTTAGCTGCTATAACGTCTTCTTTTGTAACAACCTTCTTTCCTTTCTCTACCGCAATGTCACCCGCAGCCCTTACCAAACCACCAAGATCTCTCAAGATTAGTGATAATCTTTTCTTTCTCCCACTCCTGCGCCTTGCCTCTTCAACTATTTCCATGCAGGCATCATAATCAAAAGGTGGTATCTTGCCATCTTTCTTTATCTCCTGCGCTACAAACCTTATTATCTTCTCTTCATTCTCCTTTGTATCTGGCATTGTTGACTCCATAAATACTTCATAGCCGTAGCCTCTTATTCTTGACCTCAGCGCTGGGTGCATCTTCTGTATATCCATAAGGTTGCCAGCTGCAATAAGTAGAAAGTCACTTGGTACTGGCTCTGTCCTTACCATAGCGCCTGAGCTTAGCTCGCTCTGCCCTGTTATAGGGTACTTCTTTTCCTGCATTGCTGTAAGAAGCTCTTGCTGCGACCTTGGATCAAGGCTTGCTATCTCGTCTATAAAGAGCACGCCCTTATTTGCTCTATGTATAGCGCCACTCTCTACTCTCAGATGAGCGGGTGTTCCTAGGCCACCGCTTTGGAGAGGGTCATGCTTAACATCACCAAACAATGCACCAGCCTTAGCACCTGTAGCATCTACAAATGGTGCATGGGTCATGCCTGTATTGTCAACAATAAGCTTTGGCTCATTTGAGTCAAACGCACCTGGAAGCACGCCAACACGCTTTGTCAAGCCACTTACGAAAAGAGCGACAGAACCGAAGACAAGAACACCAAGTATTAACGCTGCAAGAACTATTATCTCATAGCCTGAAAAGAAGCCAGAAAGAGAAAGTGCAAAAAGTATTATCACAAGAATGAGCACAATCGATGTTACCTTAGAGTCGCCGCTGCTTCTTGTATCTATGCGAGCCCTCATTCTTTCTTTTTGTAGTATCTGCCTGCCTTGTCCGTCGCCAAGAGGTTTTCCTGGTTCTGGTGGCTCGGGATAGGTCTTTACAACCTTAACAAGCGGTCTATTCTCATCATTTGGATTTTTATACACTAGCACATCCTCAAGATCGGTAGCTGGAAGAAGCTCAGCCATAGCTTGTGCTAGCATAGTCTTGCCCGTGCCAGGTTCTCCGATAAGCAAAACATTCCTATGCTGCTTAGCCGCCTTTTTTATTATCTGCACAGCCCTGTCTTGGCCAATAACCTGGTCTATGAGCTTATCTGGTATCTTTATTTCATCTGTCGTCTTAAATTTCTTCATCAATATCAGATATTATTCTGCTTCAAACTATTTATATCTAATGTTTATTTTCTTATTCATTTTTCTACTCGTTATAGCCTAAAAATCAGATTAGAGGAATAAAGGAATTTTATTCATAAAAAGGGCAGCGTTTAGAGGGTGGGGAAGATTTTCAAAAATTTGCTCTAAACGCTACTGGGAATAATTTGGAAGGAAAAATTTATAAACATTTTGCAAAAGAAGCTACGGATAATAATGAACAGAGCTTTTACCAAGCCTTAAGGCATGAAATGAAATAAGTCATTATTTTATTGCACGAAGCCTCCTGCCTATTGTGTTACTCTTATCTGTTCTGACATCTATTTTCAGCAGCACCTCCATCCGCTTTACCTCATTGCCGAGTATCTCAGAATAAAGCTGCTCTAAAAGGTTTGCAAGCTGCGAGAAATTGCTTATCTCTACGGTCGTCATTGCTGGAGCTGCGTAGAACTTCAGCTTATTTCTCTTTATTATTTCCAACGCCTTTCTCACATATTTAGATACACTCGGATTTTTTGATATTGGTATTACACTTATATCAACCAATATTGCCATAATTATGTGGCTGCATAAAAAGATAAAAATATGTGCTTGCAAAAAGCTGAGAAATATTTTTATTCTTTTAATCCATTTTAGTAAGTGGTGTGGATATGCCAAAAAAGAAGAGTAAGCTCTCTATTGTAATGTTCAGTGGCACAGCCGATAAATTTTTACCTCTTGGAATTCTTTCTCAGGCTGCTGCCGCAATGGGCTTTGAAGTAAATATCTTTGTAACGGGCTGGGCGCTTCTAGGCTTTACCAAAAATGCAAAAGAGCCACCATTTCCAATTGAATTCAAGGATATGGCACCAGCGCTTATGAACGGACTTAAGAAAATGAATGCGAAGCCTTGGCAGGAAATGCTAAAGGAAGCAAAAGAAATGGGTGCAAAAGTATATGTGTGTTCTACAATGGCTGGTGTTATGAATATTAAGAGGGAAGACCTTAACGAGCTCGTAGATGATATAGTTGGCGCTGCCACCTTCTTGGAGATGGCTGAAGGCGGAGAAACGCTTTTCATATAAAATTGGGTGAATAAATGGCAAATATAGTTGTAGACGCTAGAGGCTCAAGCTGCCCTGGACCTATTGTTGAACTTTCAAAAGCTTACAGGAATGCAAAGGTCGGCGATATTATAGAGGTATGGGCTACAGACCCAGGAATAAAAGCAGATGCGAAGGCTTGGGCTGAAAAAACAAAGAATCAGATAATAGAGATAAAGGAAGAAGATGGAGTAATCAAGGTAAGCATAAAGATAGTAAGCAGGTAAAAAGGTAATGGAGGTGGAGAAGAAAAAGCTAGTTATAGTTGGATGCGGAGATGGAGGAATAATGCTCTCGCACCACACATTCAAGGATTTTGATGTCACAATAATAGACAAATCCACTATGCATTACTTTCAGCCATGGCAGCTTCACATAGCCTTTGCTGGAGCTAAAGAGAAAAAAATAGAAAAGAAAAAGCTTCTTCCAAGAGGGATTAATTTCATAAATAAAGAAGTAAAGAGTGTTGACCTTGCAAATAGAAAAATTATATTTGATGGTGGCGAATTAAGCTATGAGTATGTTGTTATTGACACAGGTAGCACAGGCGACTATTCCAAGATACCTGGCCATCAAGAGCTATTCAACGAGTTCGGCGATACACATAGCGATACAGCAGGAGCTGAAAGGCTCTGGAGCAAGGTTAGAAGTTTCTCTGGTGGGGATGCTGTTATAGGTATATCTTACCCTATATACAAATGCCCACCATCGCCAAATGAGGTGGTATTTCTCTTTGAAGAGTATTTAAGAAAGCATAAGCTCAAGGATAAGACAAAGATAACCTTTATAACGCCTTTTCCTAGGGCTTATCCAGCAGAGCCCATAAACGAGTTTGTAGAAAAAGCAATGAAAGAGCGCGACATAAATATAATGACATTCTTTGATGTTGAAAGCATAGATACAAAGAACAAGACAATAAGCTCAATAGAAGGTGATACTGTACATTATGATTTTGCAGCACTTGTACCACCCCATAAGGGAGCAGGCATTGTAAAAGATTTTTCGGATGATGATGGATTTGTGAAAACAGATAGATTCAAGCTTAATATAGGAAATTATGATGACGCATTTTGCATGGGTGATGCAACAAATATTCAAACATCAAAATCGGCTGTTACTGCACATATTGAATCTGGTGTTATAAGCGATAGGCTAAGAGGTATTGATTCAAAATTTGATGGAAGAACAAACTGCCCATTCGAATTTGGCTATCACAAAGCGACATTTGTAATAAGCTCTTATACAGAACCTGCTGTTAAGCTAAAGCCTTCAACAACTAATTATATAATGAAGCTTGGTATGAAGTATATGGCTTGGCAGGTATTAAAAGGCAATATGGACTGGTTTTTCAAGATTTACTTCAGCATTACAGATCCTGCAAAACTTAACAAAAAGATAAAGTGAAAAAATGCTTTGCTTATCTAAGGGGAAGGGCATTGGGGGCACAATAAAGGAAAGTGCTGAAGACTTTATTGTAAGGGAGATAACAAAAGAAGGTGTTGTGTTAGAGCTTGACAAAAAATACATTATGCAAGCAACGCCTGGCAAATTTGCTGTTTTTGTTTTGCAAAAGAAAAATTGGAATACACAAGAGGCATTAATAGCGATAGCAAAAAGGTTGGGGCGTGGCAAAAAGTCTATTGGCTATGCAGGCTTAAAAGATAGAATCGCAACAACAGTGCAGCTTGCTAGTATTTTTGGCGTGAAGGCAGAAGAAGTAATGAATGTTAGTATAAAGGATATCTCTATAAATGGTGCATGGGAGAGTGATAAAGGCATCAAAATGGGTGACCTACTTGGAAATGCCTTTACAATAAGGATAAAGAATTCATCTAAAGATAAAAATGCAATCGAAGCGATATTAAATGAATTAAATAATATGTTCCCAAATTACTTTGATAGGCAAAGGTTTGGCCTCAGAGAGAACAATCATATAATCGGTATGAAGATTATGCGCGGGGATTTTGAGGGTGCTGTTTTTGAATATTTGACCTCTACAAAGAATGAGAGAAACGAAGCGGCTATAACTGCAAGAAAGAGACTAGCCGAGGAGCGCGACTTTAAAAAGGCTTTAGAATACTTCCCAAGGTACCTCAAGCATGAGAGAAGCGTTATAGAATACATGGCTAGGTACAATAATTATGCAAACGCCCTAAGAAAGCTACCGCGTGGCATAAGCGTGATGTTTGTACATGCTGTAGAAGATTATATATTCAACATAGCGCTTGAGAGACGCATTAGATGTGGAGATATAGAGCTTAAAAAAGGTGAGCTTTCATGCAAGGCAAACAGTTATGGCTTTCCAGATATAGAGCAAAGAACAATAGGCCTCGAAGGCTCATATCCTTTGTTTGTATTAGTTGGCTACGAAAGCAAAGAAGAAGAGATAAGCTCTTATGAAAAAGAGGTTATGGAAGAGTTTGGAATAAGCAAAGAAGATTTTAAGATAAAGAGCATGCCTGAGCTGAGCATGAAGGGCTCATACAGGGCTTGCTTTGCTCCTTTTAGAGACTTTTCTTATTCGATAAATGATAGCGTAGATATGAATTTTTCACTGCCTGCTGGTTCATATGCGACTGTTCTTCTAAATGAGTTTATGAAATCAGCAAAAGCGCCGGAGCTGGGAATTTCATAACGCTAGTTATTTTGAACCCAGAATGCCAAAAGGCAACCAGATCTCGAGTTTCGCCGCTTTCTGGCGCGTTACCTGGTTCCGCCACTCCGGCATAGAATTATTAACAATAAAAATATATAAAAGGTTATAAAAGGTCAAAACATTAAGAATAAAAAATTAAAGATTAAAAGAAAATCAATACGGTGGTTGATTGGATAAGGAGTGGCTTGCTAGGTTTATAACACTGCCTACAATATTTCTGCTTGATATTGTGAGCATAGGCTTCTCAATCTACCTTATCACAATCTCATTAAACCTATCAATGCTCATAATAGCGATAATATTCCTTATCCTCACAGTGATAGCCGCTTTTTTCAACACGATGGCAGCATTCTCATACTATGACTCATATTTTTACGAGAAGAAGATGAAGGAAAAAAAGAATCTATTCGGCAAAATAAAAAGGTATTATACTGTTGCTATTGTTGTACCTACATATAATGAAGATCCAAAGATTGTAGAAAAAACACTTAAGAAGCTAAGGGCTATAGACTACCCAAAAGACAAGGTAAACTTCTATCTTTTAGATGACTCAAGCGACAGCGAGCTTGCTGATGGGCTTAGAAAGGTTGCAGAAAGAAATGGCTTTAGATTTATACACAGAAATGAGAGAAAGGGCTTTAAGGCTGGTGCGCTAAATAACTTCCTCAAGCAATCAAACGAAGAACTGATAAGCATATTCGATGCTGATGAATACCTGTTAAACAAGAACTTCCTTAAAGATCTAGTCCCAATGTTCGATGACCCAAAAGTAGGTTATGTACAAACAGAAAAAAGATATGCAAACAGCAACTTCTTTGCTGATTCAATAAATCTATTCAACAGCTTCTTCTTCTCATTCATACAACCTTCGCGTGCTTCACACAATACATCAATCTTTGCGGGTTCTTGTGGCATTGTGAGAAGGAAGGCACTAGAAGATGTCGGTGGTTTTCCAGAATATGTAATTGAGGATACATTCTTCTCCTTCGAAGCAAAGATGAAGAATTACAAAGGTATTTATGTTCCTAGAATTTATGCACTTGGCAGGCCGATAAAGAGATTTAGTGCATTTGCAAGACAGCAGTGGCGCTACAACTATGGTGGCACCCAGTTCCTTGGATATTATTTAAGGAGGATAAAGAGAAAGAGGTTTAGCCTTGTAGAGCATACAGATTATATAAGCCTTGGGTTTGGACTCAACTACCTTTCTGTTGTATTGCTTCTCTTTACTATCCTTTCAATTTTAATAGTATTCTCCAACTTTCCGTTTACTAGGCAGTCATTAAACTATATACTAAACCCTCTTTACTTTAAGTTTTACCTTGAGCTTTATGGTATACTCGCACTTGTTCTCTCTTTCCTTGCACCTATAATTGTATCAAGGATCTATTTTGGCTCGTTTAGATATGGGATAATGATATTCCTTCTTAACTTTGCGCTTGCTATAATAAGGACAAAAGCGGCAATAGCTGCCCTGCTAAAGGCGAACCCAAGCTATAAATGGATAAAAAGTGGTGAAAAAAAGTATAGCAAATTTATAAGTGCGTTCAAAAATTCAATGGCTGAGGTTTCATTCTCAATAGGCCTTTTTATATTAGGTGTATTTGCGTTTATAACTAACAACTTTTCAGGGGGCATTTGGCTGCTATGGTACTCTACATTATATAGTTCTACATTCTACTTCTTCTACAAATACGGTTAAGTTGCATAATTAGCGCAACAATACTTCTTGCCTTTTCTGGAATAGTTGTGTTGATTAACTGCTATGCATCCTTTACAAATATAATTATGACAGCTCATATATGTATGCAAAGAAAGCGTTCAAAAATAAGGTTTATAAATAATATTTTTCAAAGAATAAATGGGCTGCTTTGATGATATACTTCAAACGATACCAAACAGAGCATGGCGATATAATAGCTATGTGCGATGAGGAGCTTATAGGCAGGATTATAAAAGAGGGTAAGATAGAGATAGACCTTGACAAATATGCTAGCTTCTACAAGGGAGAGCTACTAAAGGAGGAGGATGTAGAAGCACTTATTGGCGATATATACTCAGCCAATATTGTTGGTGAGCGCTCAGCCAAAATTATCATAAAGAAGGGTCTCGCAAGTGAAAATGATGTTAGGAAAGTTAATGGTATACCATTTGTGCAGCTATTCAAAATAGATTATTAGATCAGCTTTTTTTCTCTTTTAATAAGATTATTGCCTGTGCTAGGTTTCCTTTGCTTTCCTCTATAGCCTTTTTGACCTTTTCTTTATCGTTAACACCGCTCTGCTCACTTACAAAATTAATATCCTCGTCGCTTATCTCCACCTTCTCGCTCTTTTCTTTCTCATAGAAATTTCCTGTTATCTGAAATGATTTCTGACCCTGCATCTCTATCATAGTAACCTGCGGGTTTTCTATCACTATGTCATTATCAACGCCTTCTATAACTACCTTTACTGCCTTTATCTCCTTGCTTTTTATACCGAGTTTGTCCATCATGTTTTTAAGAGCTCTTGGATCTATGTTTGGAATCATCGAATCTACCAGTTAACAAATATATTATAAAAGAAAGAATTGATACGAATAAAACTATAGCAATGATTATTATTATAGCCTTGCTATTTACTTGGGTGTGATATTTAGGTATAACAGATGTTGATTGTATTGTAGATGTTAAGGTTGTTGGAATTGTTGTTATTGATGTTGTTATATTGCTTGGCGGTATTATAGTTATAGAATTATTCGAAGTGTTTATAATCGAATTAAAGCTCTCTATAGGCTTGGTGAAATTTACAAATTTTACATCATACAAATAGATATTAGAATTATTTGCCAATATAGCCCTATCCGCACTGCTATTCGCTATAAATGTGGTATTATATATCGTAAGGTTTGAAGATATTGATGATATACCATTGCCATATAGGAAGCAGTTTTCTATTGTTACATTTCTTTGGCCAGAAACTCTAAAGTCAACTTTTGTAGATTTTACATATCCGCCACGGCAGTTTACTAACACATTACTTGCACCTATATCCATGCCTATTGAGCAGATCTCATTAGTAAGCCAGAAGACATTTTTCTTATTTAGCGAATTATAAGCAAAAGGATAGTAGCCCGGCACGCCTATTCCACCCATGCCATCAGTGCAGTAAGAAAGGCCAACAGAGTATGTTTCGGTAGTAGAGTTCTCATGGTCATATGGAGTATCAAGCAGCGCTATGAATTCATACACGCCTGGCTCTTGGTAACCTCTTTCATAAACAAATTTGCCGCTAGTAATGTTGTAGAACGTAGCTTGTACAGTGGCATTAGGATCTCCTTGCCAACCATTAAGAAGCCTTAGCTTGTTTGTCTTTGTAGGCGTGTTGAATATAATGGTGTAATTCCAATATATTGGCTTGTTTACTGGAAATATTTCATCTTGGTATATAAATGGGCTTATATAAGCTGGCTCATACAAAACATTTCTGCTTATGTTGAACCTAGTATAGCCTAGTATATCAAACCCCCAGTATGGCGTACTATATAGATAAGGATTAAAGTTTATTGTATTGTTTTTAGATATTTCTTCGCTTTCTAGCATGAAGTAGCATGAGCCATTGCAGCTTGCATTCGGAAAAACCCCGAATCTTGGAAAAGGCAACTTATACTCCTCGGCTGCTTTTATAAAATCGCTCATCTTTTGATTCATTGATACAAGATAAGGAGCTTTTTCTGCAAACACGTTTGGCATCAGCTGTATAAACCTACCAATTGTATATTCCCTATTAGGACCATATAATAATAGATGAAAGAAATTACCAATTGCAATATTTGAAGTATTATCATAGAAAACAAGGCTATAATTTCCAGTTACATTAACTATGTTGTTCTGTGCATTGTGCATACTTAATATTTTACCATTAATTGTGCAGTTTACTACAGTGTTATTGAATGTATTATTTAAAAATATAATAGCTCTACCCATAGAGTTTATCGCGTGTGAATTGCAGTCAAGTAGATTTGACTGCGCATTTGCACTAAATATAACTGTATTATTCATACATGAGATTGATGTGTTTAATATATAGGTATTGTTATTGCCGCTTATCACAAAAGGGCATACGTTACCCGCATTAACTAAAGGAAAAGAGAACACAAGTATGAATAATAGTATTTTATATGCCGCTTTCATACAAACACCATCATTTGGACTCGGCGGGAATCGCACCCGCGACCTTCCGCTTGCAAAGCGGACGCTCTGCTACTGAGCCACGAGCCCATAAAATAATTTTTAACGAACAAATATAAATTTATCCTGAGCCAGCACTTTGCATTAAGAGAAACCAAGGTTAGAGATAGATTTATATATATTTTTGTTAATCAATTCACAAGAGATTAAAAACAAAAATGGTGTTAATATGGCAGAGGACGACGAAGATGAAGATGAAGAATGGGATGATGAAGAAGAAGATTGGGAGGAAGAAGATGAAGATGAAGAAGAATCTGAAGAAGACGATGAAGAGTAACTTCTTTTTATTTTTTTATTAATTTATGTTTATAAAATAATTATGTCTGTGGAAGTGCGTGATATTTTTAAGGTTTAAATGCTTCTTTAAATGATTTTTCTAGGTCTGAGTGAAGCTTGTCCCAATATACATGTGCTCGCGGTTCGACACGTCTGTTAATGTCAAGAAAAGATGGTGGAGGTGGAACATTAAACAAATTTGGTATTACACGATTAACTGTTTTTGCAAAATAATATGGTATACTCTCTTCATTACGATTTGCGTGGTATATTTGCCCATATCTATCAATATCTTTTATAAAGTTATGTGCAGTTTTTTTGTAATCTTCCGTAAGCTGTCGCATTCTTTCAAGATTTGCCTTAGCTGCAGCAGCAGAAGTTCTATTAAGCTGTTGCTGTATTTGATTAGCTTGAGCGGCTAAGTTATTGAGTATGTTCACTTGGCTATTAATTGAAGCATATAAAATCTGCGCATGAGTATCATTCTTCAAGGCAGATGAAGCATTTTGAGCTTTTAGCATACCTAAAAGCGCTGGTAGTGGAATGCGTACTTTTACTACTTTATTTTTAGCTATGTTATTTTTATCTTTAACTTTTATTTTCTGGTAAATTTCTATTCCCTTATTTAAGTTGGATTGAAATGTATTAATCTTAGCATACATCATCCTAGTTCTTGCGTTTGAGTAAGCGATTTTGGCTGCGTTAGCTTTAGAGGCACCAGATGCAATGGCGGCGCTATATTCCTGCTTATAATACTTTGCAAAAGTTACACCTTTAGGAATAGCTTCCTTCTGGACATATCCTCCAAGCGCTTGAGCTTTCTTTCCCATAATTAGACCCTTCCTAACACCTGCAGTCTTAATAGCAACATTTTTTCCAGCTAAAGTTGCTTTACCTGCGCCACCCAACAAAGTGCTTATACCAAACAAGGCAAATATATTGTAGCCACGCATCAGGCCTGCTGCAGCAACTATCAAAATAAGTATTATTATTAGTGGTATAAATGCGTTTATCGCCCCAATTGATAATATTATCGCTATCATCAATTAATATAGGGACCTTTTTGATATAAATAGTTAATCTTTTTTGCCCTTATTTGCCCTTTCTATAAAATAGATCAGCAATATAGAGGTAGCCACCGCTCCAACAAGCAAAATAAAGCTTATAGAACCATATGAAAGTACGTCTAAACCTAGCTGGACAGAGCTTACTGTAGTTTCATTTGGACTCCATGCATAACTTACCGCCTGGAATGTTGCAAGGCGACTAGGTGGCGTATTTACTTTCTGAGCTGTAGCACCGTCATAAGGAAGAGCGTAATATAAGGTTGCAGAGTCTGAGAGATAAGGCTGTGTTATGGTTATAGGCTCATTATATGGGTAGCCGTAAAATTCTGCCGTTATAGATACTGTGCTTATACCACATGCGTTTGCGGTAAGTGCAAAATTGCCATTCTGGTCAGTTGTTGCTATGCCCATTAAGCCAATTTGCGAGGTGCATATACCAGTGCCATTAGAAGCTAAAGGTATGCACCACTGTTTTATTGTCTGACCGCTTTGTAGAACTATTGAGTTGCATGTTGCTGGCAAGCCATTGCCATATATATTGCAATTGTATACCGGCGGGGTGAAGAGATGGGTTGGCGGTGGTCCGCATTCACCTAAGGCATTATACTGCGGATAGTATGTTATTATATTTGAGTTCGAAGATAAGCTTGTAAACGCAGGGTTTGCAAGTGTGCATGGACCACTTGCCATGCTATTATATGCACAAAGTATCGCATTCACCGGATAGAGCAATGCATTATACTGCATATAATTTATGTTGTTGTTGAAGTAAATGTAGATAGAATTACCTGCTAAAGGCACGTATTTAACACCATCAAAGTATGTTGCATTACCTGTTATGTAGAGTGTTGTTTGATTTACATTCGATGGATCTACAACAGGATTTACATTAAGCCTTATCTGTGTTATATTTACAATATCGGCATCTATTGGAAGGTAAATTGTGTTGTTAAACCTATCATTAAGTACATAGATTAGTCTTGTATAGCCTCTAGCGTTAAATGGCCCACTAGCAACTATTCCAGAAGGATTTAGCGGTGACTGGTTAAGATATAAATCAAGTGCATCGGTGAATAGGCCTGTCTTATACCAGTCAAATAGCTGTACGAACGAAGGAACATTAAACTGCTTATAGTAATAGCCTGTGCCTTGACCAAGGCAGTCTGTACATTGACCAAGGTAGCTTCCCCAAGTTATATAAGGTGTAGGCATAAGTGTTCTAAGTGCATTCTCACCAAAAAGTACATTGCTTTCAGGTACAGAAGAGATCGTCGCATATACAGGCTGTGGACCGATATAGTATTGATTTATTATAAAGTTTGCAGTTTTTGAGCCGTTTGCAATGGTTTGATAAAGTCCATTTTGGTTCGTTATATTTACATAAATGTTTGTGAAGTTTCTATTGGTAAGCAGGTTTGCAATTAGATTCTTTGGCAATATTGTTCCATAGTCGGAGAGATTTGGCACATAATATTTGCCATTGCCGTATCTAAGATAAGTATCACCACCCTCTATTGTTGAATCAAAATTATTAGACGAAGAGCCTGCAGTCTGGTAGGTGAAGACCTGATAAAAATTTGAAACAGTATTATCTTCATTTGAAATTAAAACATTATATGTATAAGGAATTAGGATATAACCCGCAAGCTTGCTATTTAAGTTTTCTGCGATGCCAGGGAGAGAAGACGGAGGAGATGAATAAGAACTTATCATGCTACAAGAAGTAAGTACTATACTACCTGTATTTAAATTCCCGCAGGCTTGGCCACTTTTTATTTTTTGTTGAGCTTCTTCTATACTTCCACAAGGTGAACTGCTTGGGCCATTTCCAGAATATGTAGAGTAGACTACGCCCTCAATGGGCATTATCTGTGGTGTGCCGAGGCTCTCCAAGAACTTAAATGCATCTGTAGCAGTATAAACAGGTGGATTCATGTATTCAACGCTAGGCAAATAGCCGCATACAGTAAGAGAGTAAAAAATAGTATTGGTAAAGCAGCTATAAGGTGGCAAGCCGCCAAAGAGTTTTGTATAGTTTTCAACATTTAGCCTTGTAAAAATCAATTCTTTATAAATGTTTGGATTGGTTATTGGATTTCCATGAATATCATAGAGAGGGTTTTTAGGGGTAGAATTTGGAAAGAGAATATCTATAGAATCATTGAAGTTTACTGAGAAGCCTATCTTGTTGTATTCAGGAACCCAACCAATCTTGACATCTGTAGACATCTGTGCTGCTTTATTGTTTTTAGCATTCATAGCAAGCGCACGAAGCTGCGGTCCTATAGGGTAGTACGTACCATTATAGTAATTTAACTGTAGTTTATAAAGGTTTCCTGAGCGGTCGAATGCGTTAACTTTACCGTTGAACGCGCTAAGTTTTAAACTTTCTTGATAAATTGCAGGATTGAGATTGTAAGGGTTGAAAGTGCATAAATATAGTGGTGCACCAGAAGATGGTGGTTCTTCTAAGAGATAATTCCCGCCACAAAAGTTTACACTTATTGCATTGCTGCTTATGCTATATAAGGGATTTAGAGAAAGATCGCCCTTAAGTTGAGCCCCCGTTATATTTGCTGCCAATATCCAGCCATATGGAGGATATGCACCACCTATAGAGTAATATGGTGGAGCCAAGCTATAATAGGTGCTTGATTGAGTAGCAGGAGAAATGCAGTTATATTGATAACCTGGAATAAGCACGACGTGTCCTTCTTCAGTTGGTTGTTGTATAGTACATGAATTTGTTACCAACTCGCAGTTATCCGAACACATAACGCTACCTGTGGGGTATTGAGTGGTAAGATAGCATGTATTAGGATTTAAGTTGATAGTGGTATGTGAGGTGGTATCTGAATAGTAAGGTTGACCACATTTTTGAACTGTATACATATCATTGAAGTGGTTAGGGTTAATAACTATATTACTACCTGTTGAATTGAATACGCGCAACGTTAGGATATTGAAAAATACACCAGTGTCGATTGGTGATGAAAATAATCCACCTGGAGTATATTTGACGCCTATTCCACCTGCCCATTCATCTAAAACATACAAATAGCCATTAATATCTGCCAGTCCAAGAGGATGATGGTATTCAGGCGAATCTAGCACCATTCCTTTATTCACAAAGAAATTGTTCCATATTTCAGATGGCAATGATTGGTTATATAAGCCATTGTTAGAAAGCCAGGAATAAATGTTAAGCGCAGCTAGAGGAATTCCGCCACTGCTGCCACCAGGATAGACCGCATAGGCAAGATTTATTTTGTTAATTTGCGTGAAATTAGTGCCACTATATACATATATATAGCCACCATCGCTCTGGTTTGCTAAGAATATTAATGATCCTGTTGGCGAGACCGCTATTTCAGGCATTACCTGGTTCCCCGAATTTGTGTTAATCGAATTGTAAACTTCAACCCAATTGTTATTTACAAGTGTATTTGTTATCTCTACAAGAGCTGGACTGTAAAAGGAATAGCCAGTAGAAACGTCAGTGTATGACACATATCCAGTTATAAAAACGTCGCCAAAATTGTCAACAGATATATTCAAAGGTGTGAATTCTTCGCCGTTTGGCAAATTTGACAAAAAGCTACCGTTAAAGGTATATAGATTTATGCTGTTTACAACATATACAGAGCTGTTTTGTAGGGCAATCACATTATTCCAATAGCTATTCCAGTTGTCATACCACTGCTGCTCACTATATGCACTGCCAACACTATTAGGTTGATAGTTTGTTGTATTGTAATAGCCTTTTGGTATAAGCCTAAGCTTTGTTAGAAAATATGCACCTTGGGAGCTTGAGTAATTTAGTACATATATGTAGTTGTTTGGTACAGCTGCTACCGAGATAGGTCCTAAAACTTCTGGAGTGATGTAATTTGGTATGTTGATAAGATTTTTCATTTGCATATTACTGCCTATTGACTTGAATAATTTAAGCCAAGGCGCTTTAGTTACCTCATCCGGCCTGCTATTTACTAAAACACCATTGTAATTCACAAAGAATCTAGAGCCAGTATCTATAGGGAATGGCTCTATCGAATTCTGAGGCTTATAGTAGTTCCACGGGCTAAAGGTATCGTATGACATATTCATATGCATAGGCAAATTAAGTGATCCTGGCGAAGGTATAGAAAAATTATATAGTAGATAAGGTAGTATTGGAGTGTTGAATGTTGTGTAACTGTTTTCCCCTGTTATCACATTATAAGGTATAAAGGCATTGTTGAGGTTACTCATGGTAACATACATGTTTGCTGTTAGCGGTGTGTAAATAGTGGTAACACTTGCCACGGTGCCATCAGGATTATAGCATGTTATGGTATTAACTTCAGTATAGCTATATGATATTTCCGTTGTATGACTTACTCCAGAAAGCTCTGCATATTTGGCAGCCCAGGTCCATAGCCCGTGCTGAGCATATGAGGGCACTTGGTCGTAAATATAGCTCTTTGTGTTAAAGCCATTTGATAATGTATTATCTACAAGCGGAGAATAACCGAGGTTAAAGAGATCCAACTCACCTATGTTGTTTATGTAGAAATTTTGTATATAAACATTATAGGGCGTTGGCCCGCTAGCAACTATATCATAGCTTACAGTAGGATATAACGGGGTGTTAGCCATAAAGCATACATCTCCCCCTGTAAATCTGTTGTAAGGTGTAAATAAATAACTATCAGTATAAGTTTGCTTAGGTGGGTATGGCGAGGTTAGAAGCCGTATTGCATTTGCAGAATTTGAAGCATTAACAATTGCTGTTGGAGAATATGCATAAGGGCCTGATTGCTGCGAAGATAATGGGCATGAAGGAAGAGAAAAATAAGTAGGTGGAACAGATATAGAAACAGGAAAATATTCTGTAGGATAAATATATGTGATTACCGAATTGCATGTTGTCCCAGATGTTTCTGCCATAGTTGGACTAGTTGTTATCGGAGTTAGAGTTAGCGAAGGTGTTAAGGTAAAGCCAGAGCCACCTATGCGACTACTTGCCCCTGGCAATAATATGGGTGCCGAAAGTAGAATCAGATAAATAAGCAAAACCAAAGGAATGGCGAGGAGAAACAACTTATTCAAGCAAATCACTTATCAAGCAAATCTCTTATATTACATATTATTGCATTTAATATTTAAGAATATCTATAAAGACTATAATTTGATCTTAGAAGAGGCTTTTAGAAGAATAAAAGGACTTTCTGGGAATTTATTTATTTTTTTAAAATTTTATTTTGTCTGTGGTATTATGGAGTTTGGCTTCTTGAAATGGATAGGCCATGCGGCCTTTATTATAGAAGGCGAGAAAAGGATTTATATAGACCCATTTAAGCTGAGCAAAAGTTTTGGCGATGCAGACATTATATTTATAACACACTCACATTTC